>NZ_JBHVRK010000005.1:158972-273985 GCF_042885845.1 Kitasatospora sp. NPDC058032
CGCCTCTTCCCTGCGGCCTACTCTTTTCTTATTTTTTTCTTTGGGGGGGGGTTTACGCCCGGGGGCGGTGGTTTCCCATACCACCCCCCCCCCCCCCCCCCCACGACGGCGGCCACTGCCGCCGCACCCCGGCCCGGCGGGACCCTGATGGGGCAAGCACGGCACCAGCAGGGAGGACCAGGGCCATGGGTGCGGGAGAAGTCGCCGCCTTCCGGGGCGTCAGCAAGAGTTACGGGCGGGTGCGGGCCGTGGACGGCCTCGACCTCGTCCTGCGGCCGGGCGAGACCGTGGCCCTGCTGGGCCCGAACGGGGCCGGCAAGTCCAGCAGTCTCGACCTGCTGCTCGGCCTGCGCGAGCCCGACCGCGGCAGCGTCACGCTGTTCGGCGGCACCCCGCGGGCCGCGATCACGGCCGGCCGGGTCGGCGCGATGCTGCAGAGCGGCGGCCTGATGGCCGACGTCAAGGTCCGCGAACTGGTGCGGCTCGCCTGCGAGGTCCACCCGCGCGGCCGGGCCGTCGCCGAGGTGCTCGCCGACGCGGGCATCACCGACCTCGCCGAGCGCCGCGTCGACCGGCTCTCCGGCGGCCAGGAGCAGCGGGTCCGCTTCGCCCTCGCCGTCGCCGGGGCCAACGACCTCATCGTCCTGGACGAGCCCACCACCGGCATGGACGTCTCGGTCCGGCAGGCCTTCTGGGCGAGCATGCGGGCGCAGGCCGACGCCGGGCGCACCGTCCTGTTCGCCACCCACTACCTGGAGGAGGCGGACTCGATCGCCGACCGGGTCCTCGTCCTGCACCGCGGCCGGCTGATCGCCGACGGCAGCTCCGCCGAGATCAAGGCCCGGGCCGGCGCCCGCCGGATCGCCTTCGAGCTGCACGAGGCGGACGGCCCGTTCGACGAGGCCGCGCTGCGCCTGCTGCCCGGCGTCCAGGGACTGGAGACCACGGCCCGGGTGCCCGGTGTACGGACGGTGCGGATCCGGGCCGCCGACGCGGACGCCGCCGTCGCCGCCCTCTACCGGGCGGGCCTGTACCCGCGCGGCCTGGAGGTCACCGGACTGGGCCTGGAGCAGGCCTTCCTGACCATCACCGGCGAGCAGGACGCCGCCGGGTCCGTCCCGTCCGCCTCGTCGGCCTCGTCCGCCGAGCCCGCCCTGGAGAGTGCGCGATGACCACCCTGATCCGCCTGGAGATCCTGCGGACCTTCCGCAACCGCCGCTACCTGCTCTTCACCATCGCCTACCCGGCGCTGATGTACTTCTTCTTCATCCACGCCTACGGCGCCACGGACCTCGCCGGCGGCCTGCCGGTGAAGACCTACTTCATGGTCTCGATGGCCACCTTCGGCGCGGTCGGCGCGGTGCTGACCGGCAGCGCCCAGCGGATCTCGCTGGAGCGCAAGAGCGGCTGGGTGCGCCAGCTGCGGCTGACCGCGCTGCCCGGCCGCGCGTACACCCTCGGCAAGATCGCGGCCAGCGCGGTGACCACGCTGCCCGCGATCCTGGTGGTCTTCGCGGTCGGCGCGAGCCAGGGCGTCTCGCTGGGCGCCGGGCAGTGGATCGGCCTGGCGCTCGCGCTCTGGCTGGGCAGCTTCGTCTTCGCCGCGCTCGGGGTGGCGCTCGGCTACGCGGCCGCGCCGGACTCGGTGCAGACGATCGTGATGATCACCTACATGGTGATGGCGCTGTTCGGCGGCACCTGGTTCCCGGTGAGCGGCTCGCTGGAGCGCTTCGCCCGGTTCAACCCGGTGTACCTCTACAACGAACTGGCGAGCTTCACCCGGCCCGGGCACACCCTGGACACCGCCGCCGTCGCCGGGCTGGCCGCCTTCCTCGCCGTGTTCGCCGCCGCCGCGGCGGCGCTGTACCGTCGCGACACCCGGCAGGCATGATGATCGACATGAGCGACCCGCGTCCGACCCGCCCCGCCGACGAACAGCCGCAGGCGGAGGTGGCGCGGGTGTCGTTCATGAACGTCCCCGGTGCCCCGGTGGAGACCGGGCGGCAGCTGCTGGTCAAGGTCTCCTGGATGCTGCTGTGGATGATCTACCTGGCCTACCCGGTGGGCGACCTGCTGAACGGCGGCCACAGCACGGGCGCCACCGTGCTCGGCTGGGTCTGCCTGGTGGCCTTCGTCGTCGGCTACGTCCTGCTGGTGGTCCTCCGCTCGATGCCCGGGATGCGGCCGCGGACCTGCCGGGCGGTCGTCGCGGGGATGGTGGGGCTCGCCCTGACGTCCACCTTCGTCCTCGGCACCGCCTTCCTGTCCCTGTTCATCTACGCCTCGGTCTGCGTCGCGATCATCACACCGTCGCGGTACGTCCTGCGCGCGCTGCTCGCCATGGCGGCGCTCACCGCCGGGGTCGGCCTGCTGACCCACGCCGACATGGACAGCGTGTGGACCTTCACGCTCAGCGCCTTCCTCGCGGGCGCCGCGATGAGCGGGCTGCAGCGCCTGGTCGCCACCATGAAGGAGCTGCGCGAGGCCCGCGCCGCCGTCGCCCACCTGGCCGCCTCCGAGGAGCGGCTGCGGCTCGCCCGCGACCTGCACGACCTGCTCGGGCACTCGCTGTCGCTGATCACCCTGAAGAGCGAGCTGGCCGGGCGCCTCATGGACGCGGGCAAGGACGAGGCGGCGCGGGCTCAGGTCGCTGACATCGAGACGGTCGCCCGGCAGTCGCTGATCGACGTCCGGGAGGCCGTCACCGGCTTCCGCCGGCCCACCCTGCCGGTCGAGCTCGCCGCCGCCCGCACCGCGCTGGCGGCCGCCCAGGTCCGGCTGGAGGCCGCGCCGGACCTGCCGGACGCCTGGCCGGGCCTGGCCGCCGAGGAGGCGGGCGCGCTCGCCTGGGCGCTGCGCGAGGCGGTCACCAACGTCGTCCGGCACGGCGAGGGCGCCACCGTCTGCACCGTCCGGGCCGACGAGGCCTGGGAGGGCGACGGCGAGCGGTACGCCGTCCTGGAGATCACCGACGACGGCCCCGGTCCCGGCAAGTCCCACCCGGGCAACGGGCTCTCCGGCCTGGCGGAGCGGCTCGCACTGGTCGGCGGCCGGCTGGAGACCGGTCCGGGGGAGCGGGGCAGGGGCTTCCGGCTGCGGGCCGCGGTACCGCTGCGCACGGCCTCCGTCCCGACGCCCTAGCGGTCCGCGCGGAGGAACTCTCCGCCCTCCCCGCACCGGCGTGGTGCCGCCGGTCCCGGTCCCGGTCGCGGGCAGCATGACGGGCATGCCGAAGCCCGCCGCACTGGTGCTCGTCGTTCTGCTCCTCTCGCTGATCCTCTGCGCCGCCTTCACCGAGGCCCACGCCGCCGCAGGCGCGGCGCCCACCGGCGTTCGAACCGGGCCCGTCGGGTGACCGGGTGACACCCGGCCCGTGGAACAGGAGGTCGGCCGGTCCGACTTCCTACTCCAGCGAGGCCCGCAGGGCGGTGGTGAACCAGGCGGAGACGTCGTGGAGGCTCTCCTGGACCGGCCAGCCGTTGATGACGGCGAGGAGCTGCCAGTAGCGCTCGGCGCGGGGGTCGTCGGCGGTCTCGACGCGGTCGAGGATCCAGGCGCGCAGGGCGGCGTCGTCGGGGCGGCCGAAGGTGGCGGCGTAGGCCGCGGTCAGGGAGTCGAGGGCGGGGGCGGCGGCGGGGGAGTCGGGGGCGACGCCGGCGGCGAGCGCGGCGGCCACGGTGGTGCGGACGGTCTCGGACAGGGCGCCGTGCAGACCGGTGTCGTCGCCGGCCGCCCGCTCGGCCGCCTGGTGGGCGGCCATCCGGCGGACCGCGGCGCGGAAGTCCTCGTCCTGCACGAGTTCGCCCAACTCGACCCAGGCGTCGATCTGTTCGGCCGACGGCTCGTCCGGCAGCCCGGGCATCGCGGAGCGCATCATCGCGACGAACTCCGGATTGGCGTCCAGGCCGCCGAAGACGGCGTCGATGAAGTCGTGGACCAGGCGCCGGCGTTCGGCGTCGGACAGCTTCGCGAGCTGGTGCATGCGTCTCATCTCCTCGGTGGTGGAACCGCGTTCGGCGATCGCCCGCAGCACCGTCCGGCGCAGCCGGAGCGTGCGGATCTGCACGTCCAGCGCGTCGGCGTGCGCGGCGGCCACCTCGCGCAGCGGGGCGGAACGGTCCAGCACCCGCCGGATCGTGGCCAGGTCGAGACCCAGCTCCCGCAGGGTGCGGACCAGGTCGAGCCGGGCGAGTGCCCGCACGTCGAAGCGGCGGTAGCCGGCCGCCGTGCGGGCGGTGGGCGGGACGAGCCCGGAGTCGGCGTAGAACCGGACGGCCTTCACCGTCAGTCCGGTGCGCCGGGCCAACTCGCCGATGGAGTACAGGGTGTTGTCGAGCTCGTCGTCCCGCATGGCTCCCAGCTTGGCGTCTCCCCCCGGGGGAGACTCAAGGGGCCGCGGTGAGTACGCTGCGTCGGCATGGGGGTGGACGAACGGACCCGGCGCGCCGGGCTGTCGGGGGTTCTGCTGGTGGCGGTGCTGACGGGGGCGGCGGGCTGCGGCTGGACGGGGCCGAAGGCCGCGCCACCGCCGACGACCCCGGCCGCGGCGGGCGTCAGGACCACGCCCACGCCCACGCCGACCCCGCACTGGGACGGGGAGGCGCTGCCGGGCCCGATCGCCGGGGAGCTGGCGGGGCTGCTGCGCAGGCGGTGGGGCTTCGAGGTCCGTTCGAGCGTGTTGCCGTCGCCCCCGCCGGCGACCGGTGTGCCGCCGCACACCGAGTACGAGGGGCTGACGGCGCGCCCCGGCGGCTACCAGCTGCTGTTCCTGATCCAGGCCGACCCGGCCGGCCGGTCGCGGCACGTGCTGTTCACCGTGCGGGGCGGGATGTCGGCGGCGGCGGCGAACGACCTCGCGGAGGCCGCGGACCTCGCTCTGGACGGGAAACTGCCGGCGCCGCAGCGGGCGTGGCTGGTGGCGCGGTTCACGGAGGAGCCGAAGCAGCCCGCGGCCCGGCCGGCCGTGGTGGACGGGACCGAGATCCGGCTGACCGTCGTCGGCCCGGAGCCGGGGGTGCTCCTGGTCAGGCCGCTCCCGGCCGGGACGCCGTAGGGTCGGGCGCCATGAGTGAGATTCGGAAGGACCGGCCCTCGGTGCGGGTGCTGCTGGCGGAGGACCAGGGGATGGTCCGGGAGGCGCTGGCCGCGCTGCTCGGGCTGGAGGGGGACATCGACGTCGTCGCCCAGGTGGGGCGCGGCGACGAGGTGCTGGACGCGGCGGTCGCGCACGACGTGCAGGTGGCGGTGCTGGACATCGAGATGCCGGGGATGACCGGGATCGAGGCGGCGGCGCTGCTGCGCGAGCACCGGCCGCAGACCAGGGTGGTGATCGCGACCACCTTCGGCCGTCCCGGCTATCTGCGGCGGGCGATGGAGTCGGGCGCGGACGCGTTCCTGGTGAAGGACGCCCCGGCCGCCGAGCTGGCCGAGGCGATCCGCCGGGTGCTGCGCGGCGAGCGGGTGATCGACCCGGTGCTGGCCGCGGCCGCGCTGGCCGAGGGGGCGAACCCGCTGACCGCCCGCGAGCGGGATGTGCTGGCCGCCGCGGCGGACGGCGCGGTGAACGCGGACATCGCCGTGCGGCTGCACCTGTCGGAGGGCACGGTGCGCAACTACCTCTCGATGGCGATCCAGAAGACCGAGGCCCGCAACCGCACCGAGGCGGTCCGGATCGCCCGGGAGAAGGGCTGGCTCTAGGACACGTCCCAGGGCGGCGGGGAGGCTCAGTTCAGCCGGTGGCGGGCGGCCCGGGCCTCCTGGCGGACCTTGGCGGCGGCGTCCGGGTCGAAGGCGTCCAGGATCCCGGCGTACTCGTCCATCTCCTTCGCCCCGCCCAGGAAGTCGCCGGTGCGCACCAGCAGCTCGGCGCGTTCGAGGCGGAGCTGGGCCGGGTGGCGGGGGAGCAGCAGGGCGAGTTCGGTGGCCCACAGCTGGGTGCGGGCGTGCTCGGGGCGGTCGGCGGCCCAGGTGCGGATGTTGCCGAGCACCCGCAGGACGACGTCCAGCGGCTGCGCGGGCGTGAGCAGCTCGGGCGTGAACTCCTGCCCGGCGGCGCCCACCAGCCGGGCCACGTCCTCGAGGTCGAGCAGCCGGCCGCCGTGGAAGGGGTCGGCCAGGACGTACTCCTCACCGCCGGCGGGCCCGCCGACCGCGACGATGAAGTGGCCGGGCAGGGCGATGCCGTGCACGGTGAGTCCGGCCCGGCGGGCGACGGCGGACCAGACCAGCGCGAGCATGATCGGCAGCCCGCGCCGGCGCCGCAGCACGTCGGGCAGCAGCGAGGACTCCAGCCGCCGGTAGTCGGACTTGCGCCCGTGGAAGCGCTCCCGCCCGCCGAGGACGGCGGCCAGCAGGGCGGCGGTCTCCTCCGGACCGGCCGGGGCCCGTTCGGCGACGGCGCGCCGGACGGCGGCCGCGTGCCGTTCCAGGGCCGCCGCGCAGGCGGCGAGCAGGGCGTCGACGGAGGGCGGGCCCTGGAGGTCGTCGGGGTCCGCGGGGTCGGGGCCGGGGGTGTGCTCGGCGGCGGCGAGCAGGCAGAGCAGCACCGGATCGGGCTGCTCGGCCCGGGCCTCGGTCCGGAAGCGTGCTCTGCTCTGCTCGGTCACGGCGGTGGCGGCGGCTTTCGTAGGGCGGGCGGACAGGCGGTCGCGGGTTCCGGGTTCCAGCTCCCGGGGCCCGGGTTCCGGCGGCGGCGCCCTACCCCTGGGGCAGGAGCGCGTAGTGGTAAGTGTGACTGGTCGTGAAGCCCAATCGGTCGTAGAGCGCGATCGCCCCGGCGTTCTCCGCCTCCACCTGCAGGTACGCGCCGCTCGCGCCCTCCTCGGCGGCCCGGGCGGCGAGCACCGCCATCACCGCCGTGGCCAGTCCCCGGCGGCGGGCCCCCGGTGCCACCTCGATGGCGCCGAAGCAGGCCCACGGTCCGTCGATGACGCAGCGTCCGACGGCGAGGACCGGCGGGGTGCCGCCCTCCCCGCTCCCGGCGCCGCGGGTGTCGTGCACGGTCGCGAACCAGACCGAGGGGCCGCCGTGGATCACCGTGCGGGCGGCCCGCTCCACCGCCGGGTCGTCGGTCACCCGCCGGTACAGCGACATCCAGTCGGGCGAGGCGGTCCGGGCCAGCCGCACCCGGTCCCGGCCGGCCGGGTCGCCGAGCCGGGTCAGCGGCGCCAGCCCGGCCGTCCGGACCAGGGTCGGCGCGTACCCGGCGCCCAGCCGGTCCAGCTCGGCGCGCAGCGCGTCCGGCGAGCCGGGGGTGCTGACCTCCACCCAGGCCGGCAGACCGCGCGCCGCGTACCACCGGCGCGCGGTGGTGAGCGCCTCGTCCAGGGGCATGCCGGGGTCGCCGAGCGCCTGCACGGAGTTGGCGCGCCGGGTGAACCCGGCCGAGGCGCGCAGCGTCCAGGCGCCCAGCGGCTCCTGCTCGACGGCGGGCCAGCCGCGGGCGGCGATCCGCTGGAGCTCGGCCGGACCGGTCGGCGGCAGCGGTGCGCGCCGGGCCGGGAAGAGCGGCACGGCCTTGCCCGCGACCAGCAGCTTCTCGTCGAAGGAGACCGGATCGCCGGACCGCGGCACCACCGTGAGCCCGTCGGCGTCCCAGGATGCGAGCACACCGATCACATCGCGGAACACTGGCCGGTTGTCGTCGGCGAACCCGGCGAGCCGTCGAACACTGACCCGGCGGCCCACGTCAGAGCGATCTATCCGGACCTCCGGACGGTCCTGAACCGGCCCTTCGGCGGCCATCTGGGCACCTCCTGTGCATTTGCGGTCTCCGACCCGCGATACTAGGGGCGGGCATCGACGACGCCGCGCTCACCCGCGCACGCGAGAAAACAGAATGGGCCGCCGAGCCCTTCCGAGGAGGAACGACAGCGTGACCTACGTCATCGCGCAGCCTTGTGTCGACGTCAAGGACAAGGCGTGCATCGAAGAGTGCCCGGTTGACTGCATCTACGAGGGCGAGCGATCGCTCTACATCCACCCGGATGAGTGTGTCGACTGTGGCGCTTGTGAGCCGGTCTGCCCGGTCGAGGCGATCTTCTACGAGGACGACACGCCGGAGGAGTGGAAGGACTACTACAAGGCGAACGTCGAGTTCTTCGACGACCTCGGTTCGCCCGGTGGTGCCTCGAAGCTCGGCCTGATCGAGCGCGACCACCCGTTCATCGCCGCTCTGCCGCCGCAGAACGCCGACCACTGACGACTGGTGGCAACTGAGCTGTGACTACCAAGAACAGCACGCACGCGCCGTTCCCGGGCCACCCGGGAGCGGCGCGCCGCGTTTCCGACCTGCTGCCGGTGTTCCCCTGGGACAAGCTGGAGCCGTACAAGGCGACCGCGCTGGCCCACCCCGGCGGGCTCTGCGACTTCTCCGTCGGCACCCCGGTCGACCCGGTGCCCGAGGTGATCCAGAAGGCCCTCGCGGCCGCCACCGACACACCCGGCTACCCGACCGTCTGGGGGCCGACGGAGCTGCGCGAGGCGATCGCCGGCTGGCTGCGCCGCCGGCTCGGCGCCGAGATCGGCCCGCAGGCCGTCCTGCCGACCGTCGGCTCCAAGGAGCTGGTCGCCTGGCTGCCGACCCAGCTGGGCCTCGGCCCCGGCGACCAGGTCGCCTACCCGCGGCTGGCCTACCCGACCTACGAGGTGGGCGCGCGGCTGTGCGGCGCCGAGCCGGTCGAGTACGACTCGGTGGACGAGCTGGACGGTTCCCGGGTGCGCCTGCTGTGGGTCAACTCGCCGTCCAACCCGACCGGGCGGGTGCTCGGCGCGCCGGAGCTGCGCCGCGCGGTGGAGTGGGCGCGCGAGCACCGGGCGCTGCTGGTCAGCGACGAGTGCTACCTGGAGCTCGGCTGGGAGGCCGAGCCGGTGTCCGTGCTGCACCCCGAGGTGTGCGGCGAGGGCGGCCACGAGGGCCTGCTCGCGGTGCACTCGCTGTCCAAGCGCTCCAACCTGGCCGGTTACCGCGCGTCCTTCGTGGCGGGCGACCCGGTGGTGGTCAGGGAACTGCTGGAGGTGCGCAAGCACGGCGGCATGATCGTGCCGGCCCCGGTGCAGGCGGCCACGGCCGCCGCGCTCGGGGACGACGCGCACGTGGCCGAGCAGCGGGAGCGCTACGCGGCCCGGCGCGCGGCGCTGCGGGCGGCGCTGGAGGCGTACGGCTTCCGGATCGAGCACTCGGAGGCCAGCCTCTACCTGTGGGCGACCCAGGACCGGCCGTGCTGGGAGACGGTGGCCGAGCTGGCCGGGCTGGGCATCCTGGTGGCGCCCGGCGACTTCTACGGTCCGGCCGGCGGGCGGTTCGTGCGGGTCGCGTTCACCGCGACCGACGAGCGGGTCGCGGCGGCCGTCGAGCGGCTGCGCGCGGCGGCCGGGGCGCGGTAGCCGCAGGCGCACGTGCGAGGGGCCGGCGTCCGGGTTTCCGGACGCCGGCCCCTCGCCGCTGTGCGGGCGGGTCCGGCCGGTGTGCGCCCAGCCGGTGCCGGTGCGGGCTCAGCCGATCGGCAGGCCGCTCAGCGAACCGCCGTTGAGGCCGCCCAGCAGGCCGCTGAGCGGGCCGAGCGCGCTGGTGAGGCCGCCCAGACCGTTCAGCGGGCTGTTCGCGCCGAGGTCGGCACCGCCGAGGCGGTTGGCCGACCCGTGCTCGGCGAGGCCCAGCACGTCGGCGCCGGGCAGGTCGGCGGGCAGCGCCCGGGTGACCGTGCCGAGCGGCAGCGCGTCGGTGACGGTGGTGGTGCTGGGGATCGCCTGGGCGACCCCGCTGCCGCCCGGCACGGCGCTGGTGACGGTGCCGGCGGCCGGGGCGAGCTCGCCGACCGGGCCGAGACCGGCGTGCGAGCTGCGCTGCGGGGTGGCGCTCTTGCCGGTGACGGCCTCGCCGAGCTTGCCGGCCAGCGCCTGGGCGACCTGCGGGGCGACGCGGGAGAGCTCGCCGGTGGTGGCGGCGGTCTGGTCGACCGGGGCGGTCAGCGAGCCGGCCTTCTCGTTCGCCTCGGGCAGCTGCTGGGCGACGATGTTGCCGGTCGCGTCGGCGGCGGCGGGCAGGCCCGCGGCGACCGTGGCGGCGCCGGTGTTCCCGGCCGCCTGGCCCAGCTGGTGGGTGGTGTGCTGCAGAGTGGACCCGGCGTCGGTGTTGGTGAGCTGGCCCAGCGGCGCGGCCAGGTCGCCCTTCGGCAGCAGGGCGTCGACGGCGGACGCGGAGCCGGCCGCGACCAGCGGGGTCGCGCCGGCCGCGACGAGCAGCGCGGCCTGGGCGATCCGGCGCGTGAGGGGGTGAGACATGGGGCTCCTCGGAGGGGTCTGGGTCCGTCCCGTCCGCCGGGCGGACGACGTTGTTACCGCTTGAGAAGCCAGAAGGTTTCGGCCCGGGCAAGGAAACTCTCGGGTCGACGATCGGATGGTAGGACCGCGCGGAGGGATGTTCCGGGCCCCGGACCGAGGTGCGCGCCCGTGACGGGCCAAGGGGAGTGACGGTTCTGCGCGCCGCCCTCCCCGGCCGGCCCGCCGTCCACCGCGATGGACGCGAATCACCCGGTCGGCGGCAACCCGGACACCAGTGCGTCAATGCCCCGGGCCCGCCGCCTCCGGCGGCCGTCAGCCCTTCGCGGGGGCGGCCAGCGAGACCAGCACCAGCTTGGTCGAGGTGCCGGTCGGCTGCGGCTTCCAGCCGTCCTCGGACTTCGCCTTCCGCCAGATCTTCCCGTCGTACGCGACGGTCTCGATGCCCAGCTTCTGCGCCTGCGTCACCGCCCAGTGCGCCACCGCCCAGCCGTTCTGCCGCTCGGCGTCCGGGCCGGAGTCGGTGGACGCGGTCGGGTCCGGGGTCAGCGAGACGGCGTTCTCCGCGCCCTTGACGGTGGAGGAGTAGCCGGTGGCCGGGGTCACCGTCCGGCCGAACTCGCGGCGCACCCGGTCGCTCAGCACCTGGGCCCGGTCCGGGCCGGCCGGCGTCGCGGCACCGGTGGCGGGCGCGGCCCCGGCCGGGGCGGCCGGCGGGGCGCTCTCCGCGTCGGTGTCCGGCTCGGCGAAGTCGTGCACCACGCAGTTCAGCGAGGCCGCCTCGCGGCCGGTCAGCGCGGAGGCCAGCAGGGTCGCCTTGGTCTCGTGCTTGGCGTAGGCCTGCGGGTAGCCGCTCTTCTGCACCTGCTGGGCCGCGTCGGTCAGCGGCAGCCGGGTGTAGCCGGGCACCTTGACCAGGCCGTCCAGGAACTTGTTGGTCGCGTAGACCGGGTCCATGATCTGCTGCACGGTGCCCCAGCCCTGCGAGGGCCGCTGCTGGAACAGGCCCACCGAGTCCCGGTCGCCGCCGGCCAGGTTGCGGATCTTGGACTCCTGCATCGCGGTGGCCAGCGAGATGGTCACCGCCCGGTCCGGCAGGCCGCGGGCGTGCGCCACGGCGGCGATGGTCGCCGCGTTGGCCGCCTGCGGGACCTCCAGCGTGCCCTCGCCGGCCGGTGTCTTCACCGAGCAGCCCTCGGGGGTCAGCAGCTTGTTGTCGCGCAGCCAGAACAGCGCCCCCGCGACCACGGCCAGCACCAGCAGACCGATCAGCACCACCCGCAGCGGCCTGCGGCGCCGCCGGGGTGCCGCGTCCTCGCCCCCGCCGCCGCCCTCTCGCCTCGCCACCGCCGCCCCTCTCCGCCGAGCACTCCGAACCGACACCGTACCCAGTCGGACGGGTGTGCGGTGACGGGTGGTTGCCTCCGGCCCTGTCACAGCACTGCCACAGGGGGTGCCGGCCACCCGACTAGGCTGGGCGACCATGAGCAGCCCGAAGACGCCCCTTGACCTCACCCTCGACGGCGGCGCGCTGACCGCCCAGCTGGTCGACTTCCCCTCCGTCAGCGGCGACGAGCAGGCGCTCGCCGACGCGATCGAGGCCGCCCTGCGGGCCTACCCGCACCTGACCGTCGACCGGTACGGCAACAACGTGGTCGCCCGCACCGGCCTCGGCCGCGCCGAGCGCGTCGTGCTGGCCGGCCACATCGACACCGTGCCGATCGCCGACAACGTGCCCTCCTGGGT
Organism: Kitasatospora sp. NPDC058032; assembly: GCF_042885845.1. Taxonomy (NCBI): domain Bacteria; kingdom Bacillati; phylum Actinomycetota; class Actinomycetes; order Kitasatosporales; family Streptomycetaceae; genus Kitasatospora; species Kitasatospora sp. NPDC058032. The sequence goes on from NZ_JBHVRK010000005.1 coordinate 170,997, forward strand.
CGAGGGCGACCTGCTCCACGGCTGCGGCACCTCGGACATGAAGTCCGGCGTCGCCGTCCAGCTCCGGCTCGCCGCCACCCTGCCCGAGCCCAACCGGGACCTCACCTTCGTCTTCTACGACTGCGAGGAGGTGGAGGCCGACCGCAACGGCCTCGGCCACCTCGCCCGGGTCCACCCCGACTGGCTCGCCGCCGACTTCGCGGTGCTCATGGAGCCCAGCGGGGCGGTCGTCGAGGGCGGCTGCCAGGGCACCCTGCGCGCGCAGGTCCGGCTCGGCGGCGTCCGCGCGCACTCGGCCCGCAGCTGGCTCGGCGACAACGCCATCCACAAGGCCGGCGAGGTGCTGCGCCGGCTCTCCGAGTACCGGGCGCGCCTGGTCGAGATCGACGGTCTCGAGTACCACGAGGGCCTCAACGCGGTGCGCATCGACGGCGGCGTGGCCGGCAACGTCATCCCCGACGAGTGCGTGGTGACGGTCAACTTCCGCTTCGCGCCGGACCGCGACGAGGCCGACGCCGAGAAGCACGTGCGCGAGGTCTTCGACGGCTTCGAGGTCACCGTCACCGACTTCGCCCCGGGGGCGCTGCCCGGCCTCAACCAGCCGGCCGCGCAGGCCTTCCTCGCCGCGACCGGCGGCACCGCCCGCGCCAAGTTCGGCTGGACGGACGTGGCCCGGTTCAGCGCGCTCGGCGTCCCGGCGGTCAACTACGGCCCGGGCGACCCGAACATGGCGCACAAGCGGGACGAGCACTGCTCGCTGAGCGCCATCGCGCGGACCGAGGAGCGGCTGCGCGCCTGGCTGACGGCCTGAGCCGGCCGTCCGGCCATCGGCGGCAGGCCACCTTCCGGTCGTCCAACCGACCTTCCACCGTTGCCTGAAAAAGGGGAGGGGCGGGCGTAGGGTTTCGTCATGACAGGCACTGGAGACGAGAAGCGCTACGGGCACGGCCCCGAGCAGGTGGGCGAGCCACGCGCGAAGAAGGCGTGGCCCGAGAAGCAGAAGGGCCCGGTGCTGGTGCGCCGGGACCAGGTCGGCGAGAGCACCACGGACCAGCGCCTGCTGGACACCACCGGTCCCACCGACTGGCTGCACACGGACCCGTGGCGGGTGCTGCGGATCACTTCCGAGTTCGTCGAGGGCTTCGGCGCGCTGGCCGAACTCCCGCCCGCGGTCAGCGTCTTCGGCTCGGCCCGGACCGCGGTCGACTCACCCGAGTACGCGGCGGGGGTGGCGATCGGCCGGGCGCTGGTCGAGGCCGGCTACGCGGTGATCACCGGCGGCGGTCCGGGCGCGATGGAGGCGGCCAACCGCGGCGCCTCGGACGCCGGCGGGCTCAGCGTCGGGCTCGGCATCGAGCTGCCCTTCGAGCAGGGGCTCAACGAGTTCGTCGACCTCGGGCTGAACTTCCGCTACTTCTTCGTCCGCAAGACGATGTTCGTGAAGTACGCCCAGGGCTTCGTCGTCCTGCCGGGCGGACTCGGCACGCTGGACGAGCTGTTCGAGGCGCTCACCCTGGTGCAGACGAAGAAGGTCACCCGCTTCCCGGTGATCCTCTTCGGCAGCGCCTACTGGGGCGGGCTGGTCGACTGGCTGCGCGACACCCTGGTCGCGCAGGGCAAGGCGGCCCCGCACGACCTGGAGCTGTTCCACGTCACCGACGAGATCGACGAGGTCATGAAGATCCTCGCCGACGCCCGCCGCCCGGCGGACGAGATCTAGATCCGGATCCTTCCGGCCTCAGGCCAGTCCCCGGCGGGCGACCGCCGGGGGGCGGGTGCCGCGGATCGAGGCGACCATGTCCAGCACCTGCCGCGTCTCCGCCACCTGGTGCACCCGGTACACCCGGGCGCCCAGCCAGGCGGAGACCGCCGTGGTGGCCAGCGTGCCGAGCAGCCGCTCGTCCACCGGCTTGTCGAGGGTCTCGCCGACGAAGTCCTTGTTGGAGAGCGACACCAGCACCGGGAAGCCGGTCGCGGTCATCTCCGGCAGCCGCCGGGTCGCCTCCAGCGAGTGCCGGGTGTTCTTCCCGAAGTCGTGCCCCGGGTCGATGATCACCGCGTCCCGCCGCACGCCCAGCTCCACCGCCCGCTCGGCCAGACCGACGGTCACCCGCAGGATGTCCGCCATCACGTCCTGGTAACCGACCCGGTGCGGCCGGGTGCGCGGCTCGGCGCCGCCCGCGTGGGTGCAGACCAGCCCGGCGTCGTGGCGGGCGGCCACCTCGGCCAGCCGCGGGTCCACCCCGCCCCAGGCGTCGTTCAGCAGGTCCGCGCCCACCTCGCAGACCGCCTCGCCGACCTCGTGCCGCCAGGTGTCGACGCTGATCACGGCCTCCGGGTGGCGCTTGCGCAGCTCCGCGACGAACGGCACGGTGCGCCGCAGCTCCTCCTCGACGGTCACCTCGTCGCCGGGGCCGGCCTTCACCCCGCCGATGTCCAGGATCGCGGCGCCCTCGGCCATCGCGCGGTCGGCCGCGGCGAACGCGGCCTCGTCGGCGAAGGTCGCGCCCCTGTCGAAGAAGGAGTCGGGCGTCCGGTTGACGATCGCCATGATCACCAGCTCGTCGTCGCCGAATTCCCGTGGTCCCAGGCGCAGTGCCACCGATGTCTCCTCCACAGCTGCTGCGGGTGCGATGATGTCCCCCGGCCCATCGGGACCATGATCCCACTCCTGTCGGGGCCGGCCGGAAAATCGGGAGGACCGCTCGTGTTCTGGGTGATCGTGGCGGCGATGGCCGTGGTGGTCGGCGGTGCCGCGCTGGTGGCGCTGGGCGGCGGCGGTTCGCTGCCGGAGGCCGTGCAGGACCGTATCTCCGCCCGCCTGCCGCAGGACCGTCCGCTGGGCCAGGGCGACGTCGAGGCACTGCGCCTGCCAATGGCCGTGCGCGGCTACCGGATGGACGAGGTGGACGACGTCCTCGACCGGCTGGGTGCCGAACTCGCCCACCGCGACGCCCGGATCGCCGAGCTGGAGGCGCTGGCCGCGGTGCGCGGCGCCGTCGTGGCCGACGACCGCCCGGAGCCCGGGGCCGAGCCGCTGCCCGGTCTGGAGGAGTTCGCCCGGGTCGTCGAGCCCGCCGTCGCCCTCACCAAGGCCGCTGCGGCACCGGGCCCCGAGGACGCGAGGCCCGTGGACGCCGAGCCCGAGGGCCGGGAGTGAGCGCCGAGCCCGGCGGCGCCGTGCTCGGCGCGGACGGGCTGCGCCGCTGCGCCTGGGGCGACTCGACGGACGACTACCGGGTCTACCACGACACCGAGTGGGGCCGCCCGGTGCACGGCGACGACGCGCTGTTCGAGCGGGTCTGCCTGGAGGCCTTCCAGTCCGGCCTGTCCTGGATCACCATCCTGCGCCGCCGGGAGGGCTTCCGGGCCGCCTTCGCCGGCTTCCGGATCGCCGAGGTGGCGGAGTTCGGCGCGGCCGACGTCGAGCGGCTGCTCGCCGACACCGGCATCATCCGCAACCGGGCCAAGATCGAGGCGTCGATCGCCAACGCCGGGGTCGCCCGCGACCTCGACGGCGGACTGGACGCGCTGATCTGGCAGTTCGCCGGTGACCCGGACCGGCCGGCGCCCCGCACGCTCGGCGAGGTGCCGGCCGTCACGCCGGAGTCGACGGCGCTGGCCAAGGCCCTGAAGAAGGCCGGTTTCCGGTTCGTCGGCCCGACCACCGCGTACGCGCTGATGCAGGCCTGCGGACTGGTCGACGACCACCTCGCCGACTGCCACGTCCGCACCGCCCTGCGGGGGTAGCGCTTACCGTCCGAGGTACTTCGGCTTCTCCTTGGCGATGAAGGCGCGCACCGCGATCCGGTGGTCCTCGCTCTCGCCGGCCAGCGTCTGCAGCTCGTCCTCCTTGTCGAGCAGCTCGCTCAGCGAGTGCGCGGCGCCGTACGCCAGCGACTCCTTGATCGCGCCGTACGCCACCGTCGGGCCCTCGGCCAGCTCCTTGGCGAACACCCGGGCGGTGGCGGCCAGTTCGGCGGCCGGCACGACCTTGGTGGCCAGGCCCAGCTCCATCGCCTCGGCCGCCTTCACAGTGCGCGGCAGCATCAGCAGCTCGGTCGCCCTGGCGTGCCCGACCAACCGCGGCAGCGTCCAGGACGCACCGGAGTCGGCGGTCAGCGCGATCCCGGCGAACGCCGTGTTGAAGCCGGCGGAGTCCGCGAGGATCCGGAAGTCGCAGGCGAAGGCCAGCGAGGCGCCCGCGCCTGCCGCCACCCCGCCGACCGCCGCCACCGTCGGCTTGCGCATCCCGGCCAGCGCCCGCAGCAGCGGGTTGTAGTGCTCGGCGACGGTCCTCAGCGCGCCCTCGCCGGTCTCCTCGGCCCGCTTCAGCAGGCCCAGGTGCTCCTTGAGGTCCTGCCCGACGCAGAACGCCCGGGCACCCGCGCCGGTCAGCAGCACCGCCCGCACCGCCGGGTCCTCGGCGGCGGCGGTCACGGTGTCGCGCAGCGCCACCTTGGTCGCCACGTCCAGCGCGTTCATCGCCTCGGGGCGGTTGAGGGTGATGACGGCCAGGCCGCCGTCCAGCTCGTACAGCACGGAATCGGACATGGGTGAGGGCTCCCTGCTCGTGATCGGCTCTGATCGTCGCTGCCAGGATGCCGGAGTCCCCGGCCGCCTGGGGAGTGTGAGGTATCGCACCTTTCGGCGCCCTGCGGACCGGCGCCGCGCCGGGGCTTATGCCGGAAAATGTGCGGGATTGCGGTGATCCGGACGAGGTTGCGCCGAGAGTGATGTTGGTCATCAGGCCGTCGCATGCGGGATAATGGCTTCCGATCAATGCGTTCGATACCGGCGGTGGACGGACTGCCGGTGCGTAGCTGAGCGGTTGCAGGAAGGGGAACGAGCATGGCGGCCATGAAGCCGCGGACGGGTGACGGCCCGCTCGAAGTCACCAAAGAGGGGCGGGGCATCATCATGCGCGTTCCGCTCGAAGGCGGCGGACGCCTCGTGGTGGAGCTCACGCCTGACGAGGCCGACGCCCTCGGCGAGGCCCTGAAGAAGGCCTGCGGCTGACCGCAGCAGGTGCTCGCCATCTCCTGGAGATGTGCTGCCGGGCCCGGGTACGACCATCGCGTCGGGCCCGGGCCCCGTACTTTTCCGGACGCCGCCGGAAAGCCCTCCCGGCCCTTCCGGCCCTCCCTGCGCTTCCGGTCCTTCCGGCGCTCCTAGCGCTTCACGGCGCAGAGCAGCCCGTCCGAGACCGGCAGCAGCGCGGGCAGCAGCGCCTCGCTCTCCCGGACGGCCTGGACCATGTCCCGCACCGACTGGGTCTGCGGGTCCTGCAGCTCCGGCTCGGCCAGCCGGCCCTCCTGGAACACGCCCTCGAAGCAGACCATCCCGCCCGGCCGCAGCAGCCGCAGCGACTCGGACAGGTACTCCCGGGACTCCGCCGGGTCCCCGTCGCAGAACACCAGGTCGTACTGGCCGTCCGCGAGCCGGGGCAGCACCTCCAGCGCCCGGCCCGGTATGAACCGCGAGCGGTTGGCCGCGAACCCGGCCGCCTGGTACGCCTCCTTCGCCAGCTGCTGGCGCACCGGCTCGGAGTCGACGGTGGTGAGCACCCCGTCCGGCCGCATCCCGCGCAACAGGTACACCCCGGAGACGCCCGTCCCGGTGCCGATCTCGGCCACCGCCTTGGCGTCCAACGCCGCGGCCAGCAGGCGCAGGCAGGCCCCGCCGCTCGGCCCGATCGCCCGTATCCCGGTCCGCGCGGACTGTGCCCGGGCGTAGGTCAGCACCGCGTCCTCGCCGACGTAGGTGTCGGCGAGGGCCGCGCGCGCGGGCCCGAACTCGCTGATGGCTGCCTCTTTCGGAGCCCCGGGTGACGGCCCGGCGCGGAGCGGATGTCGATATTTCCTGCCACAGATTACTGGCCGGACGGGAACCGCGTACGGCGGCGGGCCGTTGGTCGAGCAGGGACCGGGGGAACGTGACCTCCCGGACACCCTCCGGACCGGGTCATCCGGGCCGGCCGGTCCCGGACGCTTCTTATCCGGGCTTGACGGGCGAGGTGGATATGGTGGTGGCCCTGCTGGGCAGAAGAGCCGACCGAGGAGGTGTGGCCGAGGGCGACGTCCCTGTGCGGCGGCACTCCCGCGGCACCGCGTCGACCCGTACGCCGAAGCCCGTGATGAACCAGCCTGCGCACTCCACCCTGGACCAGCCGGCCCCCGCGCACCAGGCGCCGGCCGCCGGTACCGCCGAGGCTCCCGCCCTCGCGACCTTCGCCGAGGGACCCGACGCGCAGACCTGGACTCCCCCCACGTGGGAGGAGATCGTCGAGGCCCACAGCGCCCGCGTCTACCGCCTCGCCTACCGCCTGACGGGCAACCAGCACGACGCCGAGGACCTCACCCAGGAGGTCTTCGTCCGGGTGTTCCGCTCGCTGTCCACCTACACCCCCGGCACGTTCGAGGGCTGGCTGCACCGGATCACCACCAACCTGTTCCTGGACATGGTCCGCCGCCGCCAGCGCATCCGCTTCGACGCGCTCGGCGAGGACGCGGCCGAGCGCCTCGCCTCCCGCGAGCCGAGCCCGGCCCAGCACTTCAGCGACACCCACTTCGACGCCGACGTCCAGCACGCGCTGGACACCCTGGCGCCCGAATTCCGCGCCGCCGTCGTGCTCTGCGACATCGAGGGCCTCTCCTACGAGGAGATCGCGGCCACGCTCGGCGTCAAGCTCGGCACCGTCCGCAGCCGCATCCACCGCGGCCGCTCGCACCTGCGCGCCGCGCTCAAGCACCGCGCCCCCGGCTCGGCCCCCGGCCGCGAGCGCCGCGGCGGCAGTGCCGAGGAGCTGCCGGTGCCGGTCGGCGCCGCCGCCGGCGGGGCCGCGGTCGCACCGGGCGGGCGCGGACGGAGGCGATCGTGAGCGGAACCGGCCGATCGGGGCCGGGCCACCCGGAGACGCCCGGCCGCACCACCACCCGCCGCGCGGGCTGGCCCGCCCTGGGCCGCCGGGGCCAGGACGGCACCGCGGCCGACCCCGCGCCGCAGCCGGCACCCCCGGGCGAGCCGGCGCTGCGCGCCGTGGCCGTACGGGGCGTCGAGCCCGCAGCCGAGGAGCACCACCTAGGCGACCGGCTGTCCGCCTTCGTCGACGGCGAACTCGGCCACGACTCGCGCGAGCGCGTCCAGGCCCACCTGGCGACCTGTCCGCAGTGCCTCGCCGAGGCCGACGAGGGCCGCAACGTCAAGCACCTGCTCACCCGCACCGGCACGCCCGGCCCGTCCGCCGGGCTGATGGCCCGGCTGCTGGCCGTCGGAGCGCTCCCGGAGGACGACTCCCCGCCGCGCGCCGAGTCGCCGCGCCGGGACGACGACGACCTGCCCGGCGGCGGTGTCCCGTCCGCCGGCACGCTCGGCGGCAGCCGGCTGGACGGCGGCTCGTTCGGCCGCGGCGCCGGCGCCTCCTTCGGCGCGGGCGCGCTCGGCGCGGACACGCCGGTGCCCGGCGTCGACCCCCGGGCGTTCGGCCGCGGTTCGGTGCTGCGCCCGCTGATCGGGCGGCGCTCGGCCCGTCCGGTCGACCCGGTCCAGCCGCTGGCGGCGGCCGCGGCCGCCGCCGCCCCGGTGGCCCGGCAGGTCCCGGCGCGCGGGCGGCGCTTCGTCTTCGCCGCGGCCGGCGCCTTCTCGGTCGCCGCGGTGACGCTCGGCGGCGTCGGCAGCGTCGCCGGCCCGGGCGACGAGCAGCACGGCACCACGGTCAGCCCGGCGGGCGGCCGGGGCGGGATGGTCCCGATGAACGCCCAGGTGCCGGCGGTGGACCTGCCGCTGCGCCCGGTGGCGGTCACCCGGGGCGCGCTCCCGCCGTACGACTTGCCGGAACGGTCGCCGAGTTCCGGCGTCGCCGGTCTGCACCACGAGAACAGATAGCCGCAGCACCGGCCCCTCGCGGCAGGGATCATCGGCGGGTCTTCACCACGGCTTCATCACATCAGGGGTCATGGACCCGTCGATGGCCATTACCCTGTGAGGGGCGTCCGTCCGATCCGATCGCGAGCTTAGGGAGCTTTGGTGTTCAGCGACGTGGGCACACTGGAGATCCTGACCCTGGCCATCATGGCCATCGTGATCTTCGGTCCGGACAAGCTGCCGAAGCTGATCCAGGACACGATGGGCTTCATCCGGAAGATCCGGTCCTTCGCGGACACCGCGAAGGAGGACATCCGCAGCGAGCTGGGGCCGGAGTTCAAGGACTTCGAGTTCGAGGACCTCAACCCGAAGACCTTCGTGCGCAAGCAGCTGATGGGCGGCGAGGAGGACCCGCTGGGCCTCAAGGAGATGCGGGACACCCTGGACATCCGCTCGGTGCTGGACGACAAGCCGGCCGCCGTGGTCAACGGCACCGGCCGCGCGGGCAGCGTCTCGTTCGACAAGTCCGCCGCCCCGGCCCCCGCCTCCGCCGCCCCGGCCGGTGCCCCGCTCGCCCCCGGCGAGCGCCCCCCGTTCGACCCCGACGCGACGTGACTCGCCCGCTCGCCTCCAGGGCGCTTCGGCTCGGGGCGGTGGCCTTCGGCCCGTCCTGAGGCGGGAGGAATCGGGGCGCCGACCACAGGGTTGAGCGGGGCGGCGGCGTGTGCGCCGCTATTGTGCTGATTGTTCCCGCTGTGCCGTCTGTCACTTTTCGGTCCCTTCCGGGCCGAAGACGGCCGGTGGGGAGGCCGCGGTACGCCACGATGGGAGCGCGCCACGGCAGGCACACGTCGTTGAGGAGGCCCGGGGATGGACGCGACGAGTCAGGCGGCGGGGACGGCCACGGCCGGCGGACCCGTGGTCGGCGGACAGGCCGGCCCGGCGGACCCGCTGGTGCCGTACCTGTCCGCGGACTTCCCCTGGTACGGCCTGGACGAGGGCTGGACCGGCCGCCGCTTCCTGCTGCCGAGCGGCTTCGGCGGCCCGCGGTCGGGCGCCCACGGCACCGTCGACTACGGCAGCCTCGGCCACGGCGAGGAGCCGGCCCGCCAGTACGAGCCGCGGGACGTGCGGAAGTTCGCCGTCGTCGTCACCGTCGCCCGCCGGGAGAGCCGCCGCAGCGCCGACAACACCGGCACCCTGGAGGCGACCTCCGCCTCCTCCGCGGCCTGGCTGGCGAGCTCCGGCCTGCTGGCCGCCACCTGGCCGGGCCAGCTGGACCGCGCGCGGCGCCAGGACTGGCTGGACCAGCAGTCCACGCTCGCCTGGGACCTCGCCGACGACCTGGAGGGCCCCTGCTGGTCCACCCTCAGCCTCCCGGTCAACGGTCTGCCGCAGCCGTTCCGCTACCGCGAGTCCGAGTACGGCTGGGTGCTCGCGGGCGAGGCCCGCGGCGTCCTGCTCGGCGCCTACGGCCGCGGCGTCAGCGCCTACGGCGCCGGCTTCACCGCCGTCCCCGACCTGACCGCCTACACCCGCCCGTAGCACCGCGCCGGACGCGCGCAGGGGCCCGCCGGACGATCCGGCGGGCCCCTGCGCGCGTCTGTTGGCGGCGCGTCAGAACTTGTTCTTGGGGGTGAGCCCGAGGGACAGGCCCGACAGGCCGCGCTGCCGGCCGCCGAGCTTGCCGGCGACGGCGCGCAGGGCGGCGCCGGCCGGGGAGTCGGGGGCGGCCAGGACGACCGGGCGGCCGTCGTCGCCGCCCTCGCGCAGCCGGACGTCGATCGGGATGGAGCCGAGCACCGGGACGGTGGCGCCGACGGTCCGGGTGAGCGCCTCCGCGACGGTCTGGCCGCCGCCGGTGCCGAAGACGTCGATCATCTCGTCGCAGTGCGGGCACGGCATGCCGGACATGTTCTCGATCACGCCGACGATCTTCTGGTGGGTCTGCACCGCGATGGTGCCGGCCCGCTCGGCGACCTCGGCGGCGGCCATCTGCGGGGTGGTGACGATCAGGATCTCCGCGTTGGGGACCAGCTGGGCCACCGAGATGGCGATGTCGCCGGTGCCGGGCGGCAGGTCCAGCAGCAGGACGTCCAGGTCGCCCCAGTACACGTCGGCGAGGAACTGCTGCAGGGCGCGGTGCAGCATCGGGCCGCGCCAGACCACCGGGGCGTTGCCCGGGGTGAACATGCCGATCGAGATGACCTTCACGCCGTTCGCCTGCGGCGGCATGATCATGTCCTGGACCTGGGTGGGCCGGCCCTCGACGCCCAGCATGCGCGGCACGCTGTGGCCGTAGATGTCGGCGTCCACCACGGCGACCTTCAGGCCGTCGGCGGCCATCGCGGCGGCCAGGTTGACGGTCACCGAGGACTTGCCGACGCCGCCCTTGCCGGAGGCGACCGCGTAGACGCGGGTCAGCGTGCCGGGCTTGGCGAACGGGATCTCCCGCTCGGGGGCGCCGCCGCGCAGCAGCTGGGAGAGCTCCTTGCGCTGCTCGTCGCTCATCACGTCGAGCTCGACCTCGACGCCGGTCACGCCGGGGACGCGGCCGACGGCCTCGCGGACCCGGGTGACGATGGTGTCGCGCATCGGGCAGCCCGAGACGGTCAGGTAGACCGCGACCCGCACGGCGCCGTCCTCGCCGATCTCGACCGATTTCACCATGCCGATCTCGGTGATCGGACGGTTGATCTCCGGGTCGTTGACGGTCGCCAGCGCCTGGCGCACGGACTCCTCCGTGGCGCCGGCCGCGACCTCTGTCTCGTTGGCCATGCCTTGATGGTACGGCGCCGCGCGGGGTGCATAACCGGTCGGTAGCGTGCTGCGGGTCACAGCACCTCGGAGGCCTCCCGGCGCTCGTCGATCTCCCTGAGCAGCGACTGGAGTTCGGAGCGGACGAAGTCCCGGGTGGCGACCTCGCCGAGGCCCTGGCGCAGCGCCGCGACCTCGCGGGTCAGGTACTCGGTGTCGGCGATGTTGCGGTCGCTGCGGGCCCGGTCCTGCTCCATGTTGACCCGGTCCCGGTTGTCCTGCCGGTTCTGCGCCAGCAGGATCAGCGGCGCCGCGTAGGAGGCCTGCAGGGAGAGCACCAGGGTCAGGAAGATGAAGGGGTAGTCGTCGAAGCGGGCGGCGTCGGGCAGCAGGGTGTTCCAGGCGACCCAGATGATGATCACCACGGTCATCCAGACGATGAACCGTCCGGTGCCCAGGAAGCGGGCGATCCGCTCGGAGAGCTTGCCGAAGGCCTCCGGGTCGTAGGACGGCAGGGTGATCAGCCCTGGGCGGGCGGTGCGCGGCTGGTCGAGCCGGCTGCGGGCGACCGGGCTGCTGCCGGTGGCGGGCTCGGTGCGGCGGTCCCGGGCGCCCTCGCGGGCGCGCAGTTCGCGCAGCTGGCGCAGCTGACGCAGTTCGCCCTGGAGCCGCTGGCGCGGGGACTCGTCCCGCCGGCCCTTGCGGTCAGCGTCCACCGGTCACCTCTTTCTCGTCGCGGCCGTCGGCCGGCCCGCCGGCGGGGCCCGCGGCGGGTACGCCGTGCAGCGAGGCCTCCCGCCAGTCCTCCGGCAGCAGGTGGTCCAGCACGTCGTCCACGGTGACCGCCCCGACCAGGTGGTCCGCGTCGTCGACGACCGGTGCGGCGACCATGTTGTACGTCGCCAGGTAGCTGGTGATCAGCGAGAGCGGGGTGTCCGGCGGCAGCGGGTCGAGATCGTCGTCGACCAGCGAGCCGACCAGGATGTACGGGGGCTCGCGCAGCAGCCGCTGGAAGTGCACGGTGCCCAGGTACTTGCCGGTCGGGGTCTCGTTCGGCGGGCGGCAGACGAAGACCTGCGCGGCCAGCGCCGGCTTGTGGTCGGAGACCCGCACCCGGGCCAGCGCCTCGGCCACGGTGGCGTCCGGCTCCAGCACGATCGGTTCGGTGGTCATCAGACCGCCGGCGGTGTTCTCCTCGTAGGTCAGCAGCCGGCGCACCGGCTCGGCCTCGTCCGGCTCCATCAGCTGGAGCAGCCGCTCGGCCTCGTCGCCGGGCAGCTCGGAGAGCAGGTCGGCGGCGTCGTCCGGGTCCATCGCCTCCAGGACGTCGGCGGCCCGTTCGTCCTTCAGCTTGCCGATGATCTCGACCTGGTCGTCCTCGGGCAGCTCCTCCAGGACGTCGGCGAGCCGTTCGTCGTCGAGGGCGGCGGCGACCTCGGCGCGGCGCTTGGCGGACAGGTGGTGCATGACGTTGGCGAGGTCGGCGGGGCGCAGCTGGTCGAAGGTGGCGAGCAGGTTGGCGGCGCCCTGGTTCTCCTCGGGCAGCGTGAAGCCGGTGACGTCCTGCCAGTCCAGGGTGAGCGTCTCGCCGCGCGCCTTGCGCAGCCGGCCGACCCGGCCGACCTGGACGAAGACCTTGCCGATCTCCCACTCGCGCAGCCGGGTCTGGGTCATCGCGACGTCCAGGACGGTGACGTCCTGGCCGGTCTTGGTCCAGGTGACGGTGCGGTCCAGCAGTTCGGCGAGGACGAGCGTCTCGGCGGGGCGCTGCTCGAACCGGCGCATGTTGATCACACCGGTGGTGATCACCTGGCCGGACTCCAGGCTGGTCACCCTGGTCATCGGCAGGAAGATCCGGCGCCGGCCGACCACCTCCACCACCAGGCCGAGCACCCGGGGCGGGCGCCCGCCGATCCGCAGGGCGACCACGACGTCCCGGACCCGGCCGACCTGGTCGCCGTTGGGGTCGAAGACCGCGATGCCGGAGAGGTGCGAGATGAAGACCCGGTTGCCTGGCCCTGCCATGGACTCCTGGACTCCCCTCGCCTCGCTCGACGCCTGGTCGGGCGCGCGGCCACGCCCCGCGGCCAAGCGTACTCGGGCATCTCCGCCCGGGCTCGGCGAAAGCGGGCGAATCGGTCGGCGGGGGAGAGGTGAGGGGGAGGGGCGAGGGGGAGGGCGGGACGCGTGCCGGGGCGTCAGCCCTTGCGGCGCCCCAGCAGCAGCTTCGGCAGGCCGGCCGGGATCGGACGGCGGGTGGTGGCCGGGGTGGGCAGCGGGGCCGCGACGTGCGAGTCCTCCGGCATCGCGCCGGGCCGCTCGGCGAGCTCGGCACCCGCCGTACCGGCCGGCTCCAGCCGCAGCACCCGGCACTCGCGGGCCCAGCGGTCGGTGATGGCGTCGGTGTCCGGCGCGTTCAGCCGCTTGCCCTTCAGCTCCTCGACCGCGCCCAGCCAGGCCTCGCCGCCCGGGGTCAGCTCGACCACCCGGGCCGGCCAGCCGGTCAGCCGACCGCCCTTGTCCTTGCTGCGCACGGTCACCGTCGCGCCCGCGCCGCCGGCCAGTCCGTGCAGCGGCTGCTCGGCGCCGTCGCCGACCACCACCACCGCGCCGTCGTGCCAGGCGTGCCAGAGCGCCCGCGCGTGCTCCTGGCCGTCCGCCCGGACCCAGAGCAGGCCGGACTTCTTCGCGGCCTCCTCCAGCAGGGCCCGGTCGAGGAAGTCGTCGGCGGTCGCGGCTGCGGCAGGCGTACGGTCCATGGCGCACAGCGTACGGCCTGTGCGGTGCGGCGATCGTCCACGGTTCGAGCGACAGTTCCGTGGACGGCGCACGGGCCTTACCGTAGGAGCCGCCCAGCCCAGCTCGCCCGCCCAGCCCAGCCCCCGCCGAACCGAGGAGCGCCGTGCCCGCCGCCCGGCCCGAGACCGCCGCCCCCGTCGCGGTCCCCGCCCCCGCACCCGCCGCAGCCGCCGGCCCGATACGCCCGCTCCCCAGGACGGACCTGCTGCTGCTCGCCGTCTCCGTCGCGGGCATCTCGCTCTCCGCCCCGCTGATCAGCGCCACCGCCGCGCCCGCCCTGGCCATCGCCTTCTGGCGCAACCTCATGTCGGTCGGCGTGCTCGGCCCCTACGCCCTGCTGCGCCACCGCGCCGAACTGCGCGCCGTCCCCCGCCGGGCGCTGCTGCTGGCCATGGCGGCCGGCGTGCTGCTCGCCGCCCACTTCGCGCTCTGGATGCCCAGCCTGCGGATGACCTCGGTGGCCTCCGCGACGGCCCTGGTCACCACCACCCCGCTGTGGACCATCGTGCTGATGCGGCTGCTCGGGGTGCGGGCGCCCCGGATGGTCTGGCTCGGCACGGCGGTGGCCTTCGCCGGCGTCCTGGTGCTCACCGGCGTGGACCTCTCGCTCTCACCGCGCGCCCTGGCCGGCGACGCCCTCGCGCTCGCCGCGGGCCTCGCCGCGGCCGGCTACCTGCTGCTCGGCGCCGAGGTCCGGCGCACCGTCAGCACCACCGCGTACACGCTCGTCTGCTACGCCGCCACGGCGGTCGTGCTGCTGGCGGTCTGCCTGGTGGCCGGGACGCCGCTGTCCGGCTGGCCCGCCGGGGCCTGGTGGCAGATCGTGCTGCTGATGGTCACCGCCCAGCTGCTCGGCCACTCGCTCAGCAACCGGGTGGTGCGCACCCTCGGCCCCTCGGTCACCTCGACCGCGATCCTGCTGGAGACCCCGGGCGCCGCGCTGATCGCCGCGCTCTGGCTCGGCCAGTGGCCCCCGGCCGCCGCCTACCCGGCGGTGCTGCTGATCCTGGCCGGCCTGGTCCTGGTGGCCCGCGCCGACCGGCGCCGGACGGCCGGTGGCCGGAACACCTAGAGCCAGCCGTTGCGGCGGAAGCCCCGGTACATCCCGACGCAGATCAGGACCACGCTGCCGAGCACCACCGGATAGCCGTACTTGTACTGGAGCTCGGGCATGTACTCGAAGTTCATCCCGTACACGCCGGTGATCATGGTCGGCACGGCGAAGATCGCCGCCCACGCGGTGATCTTGCGCATGTCCTCGTTCTGCGCCACCGACACCTGCGCCAGATTGGCCTGGAGCAGCGAGTTCAGCAGCTCGTCGAAGCCGTGCACCTGCTCGGTGACCCGGGCCAGGTGGTCGGCGACGTCCCGGAAGTACTTCTGGATCTCCGGGTCGACCAGTCGCTGCAGCGGCTCCGACAGCTGCTGCATCGGCCGCAGCAGCGGCGCCACCGCCCGCTTGAACTCCAGGACCTCGCGCTTGAGCTGGTACACCCGCCCGACGTCGGCGCCCCGGCCGCCGCGGTTGGAGAACACCTCGAACTCGATCTCGTCCACGTCGGTCTGCAACTGGTCCGCGACCAGCAGGTAGTTGTCCACCACGTGGTCGGCGATCGCGTGCAGCACCGCCGACGGGCCCTTGCCGAGCAGCCCGGTGCCGTCCGCGTCGGTCTCCAGCCGGTGCCGCAGCTCCTGCAGCGAGCTGTGCCCGCCGTGCCGCACGGTGATCACGAAGTCCCGCCCGGCGAACACCATCAGCTCGCCGGTCTCGACCACCTCGCTGGTCGGGGTGAGCTGGTCGTGGTCGACGTACCGGATCGTCCGGAAGACGGCGAACAGCACGTCGTCGTAGCGCTCGACCTTGGGCCGCTGGTGCGCGTGCACCGCGTCCTCGACCGCCAGCGGGTGCAGCCCGAACCGCTGCGCGATGCCCTCGAACTCCGCCTCGGTCGGCTCGTGCAGCCCGATCCAGCTGAACGAGCCCTCGCCGTCCGGAAGTTGCTTCGAGGCCTTGACCAGCCGGGCCGCCTCGCGCGGGCTGCAGGTCTCGCCCTGGCGCTTCCCGTGCTGGTAGACCGCGCAGTCGACGACCGCCGACGGCGTCTGGCCCGGGTGGATGGAGTCGAACAGGGCCGCGGCGGAACGGCGGCGGTTGGTGCGGACGGCTGCGCGCAGGCTGCTGATCATCGACATGGCAGGCTCCCTTGGGCAGGAACCGACGCACGGTGACGCGGCAACGGGCGGCCGCGGTGCGACGGCGGAGGAACACCGATGGACTCCGGCGCCTGCGGCCGCCCCTGAGTGCCTTGCCGGGGCACGGGGAACGGAACGACCGGACGTCGGTGGGGTGCTCTCCCGGCCGGACCGGAGTTCCGCCGCGCGTCGGCACGGGAGGCTGGGGTCCGCGGTGCTGGGGGGAGGCCCGGCGGCTGCCGGGGCTCTCAGGCCCGCTGTTTCAGCCCGCGTTCCGAGGGGTACGGGGAAGGCGATCGGGCCGGGTAGAGCTGCCGGTACTGCATGGTCGGCTGGTATCCACCGCAACCACCTCCTTCGCGCCGCTGCCCCGAGGACGGAATCCCCGGTAGCCAGTCGCTCACACTAACATCCGATCCGCCTTTACCGCGCCCGCGTTCACGTAAAGGCCGTGCCAACACCCCGCGGTCCGCGGGTTACGCTCACCGGCATGGCCCACGACTTCCCGCTCTTCGGCGACCCCTCCGGCGGCAGCCCGCACGGCCCCTCCCGCACCGCGGTGCTGGCCGCCGTCGAGGCCCGGCTGCTCACCGTCTTCGGCGAGCCGAACGGCCGTGCCGCCGTCACCTTCCTCGGCGCCGACCGCATCGAGGTGCTGCGCTTCGGCCCGGACGCCGAGGGCCTGGTGCGCTACGCGACGCTCGGGATGTCCGCCGCGCCGATGGCCGACCCGACCGCGGCGGTCGTCGACCAGGTCCGCGGGCCGCGCGCCGAGCTGGTCCTGACGATCCGCGGCGGGCGCGACGGCGTGCTCCGCGCGCTCGCCACCTTCGCCGCGACGCCCCAGGTGGAGGGCCTGGTGGTGGCCCCCGGCGGCTCGCTGGACCTCGGCGCCCCGCTCTGGGACGGCGCGCCGTTCACCTCCGTCCTGGCGGCCGAACCCGGCGGCCTGGTGGAGGACCTGGAGCTGGACGGGCCGGCCGACCCGGTGCGCTTCCTGCCGCTGCTGCCGATGACGCCCAACGAGGCGGGCTGGAAGCGGGTGCACGGCGCGGCGGCGCTGCAGGAGCGCTGGCTCCAGCACGGCACCGACCTGCGCGACCCGGAGCGCCGGGGCGTGCGGCTGGACTGACCCGGCGTCACGACGCCGGGAGGGCGGGGGCGCTCAGCCGCCGATCGGCTTGGCGCCGGTCGCCTGCTCCACGATCGCCTCGTAGACGGCCGGGTCGGTGGTGAACTCGCCGAGGCGGACGGTCTTGCGGCTGCCGTGGTAGTCGCTGGATCCGGTGGTCAGCAGTCCCAACTCGACTGCCAGGCCCCGCAGATGATCCCGGGTCGGCTCGTCGTGGTCGATGTGGTCGACCTCCAGCCCGGCCAGTCCGGCCGCCGCGAGGCCGGCGATGACCTCGTCGGAGACGGTCCGCCCGCGCTTGACCGCTCCCGGGTGGGCGAAGACCGGCACCCCGCCGGCCGCCCGGACCAGCCGGACCGCCGTCACCGGGTCGGTCTCGTGCTTGCGGACGTCCGCCCGGCCGCCGTTGGCGAGCCAGTCCGCGGTGAACGCGTCCGACACCGTGGCCACCACACCCGCCTCCACCAGCGCGCTGGCGATGTGCGGACGGCCCACCGAACCTTCCCCGGCGATCCGTTGCACCTGCTCCCAGCTGATGTCCGCGCCCAGCTCCCGGCAGCGCTCGACGATCGCCCGCCCGCGCCGGAACCGGTCGGTGCGCACCAGCTCGCGCTCCGCCGCGAAGTCGGGCTCGGCCGGGTCGAAGAGGTAGGCGAGCAGGTGCATCGAGATGCCGTCCACCACGCAGGACAGCTCCGCGCCGGGCACCAGCGTCAGCCGGGTGCCGGTGGGCAGCGCGTGCACCGCGTCGGCCGCCTCGGCATGGCCCGCCACCGTGTCGTGGTCGGTCAGCGCCACCACGTCCAGCCCGGCCCCGACGGCCGCCGCGACCAGTTCGGCCGGGCTGTCCGTGCCGTCGGAGGCGTTGCTGTGGGCGTGGAGGTCGATGCGCACGGGTGGTGGCTCCCTCGGTCGGCGCGGGCGGCGCTGTCGCCGGCACGGCCTGCCGGCGGGGTGACGCCCAGGATAGTGCGACCGCGGCGGGGGGTCGCTCAGCCGAGCAGCTGGGGCGACAGGGCCCCGCAGGGCAGCAGGTCCAGCTCCGCGCCGGCATCCCGCAGATCGGTCAGCACCAGCTCGTCGTACATCACCAGGGCCGACTGCTCCGGCCAGGCCACCGCCCAGAGCCAGAGGCCGCGGGCCTCGCCGACGAACACCGCCCGGTCCGCCGGGGCGTCCGGCACGTGGAACATCGGCGTCGGCCGGCCGGCCGCCATCAGCTTGGCGTCGGCGGGCTTGTAGAGGCCGACCGAGTCACCCGGGTCCGGGCCGGACAGCCCCGCGTACCGGGCGCCGAGCCCCACCCCCAACTCCTCGGCGACCAGCACCAGTTCGCCGAAACCGCCCAGCGGGGCCGGTCCGGAACAGGCGACGGCGGTGGCCCGGGCCCCCGAGACGTCGTCGCCGACGTGCGCGATCCCGGTGTACAGCCAGCCGACCGGCAGCGGCCAGGGCAGCCAGACGGGGACCTGGGAACGGGCGACGGCGACGCCGAGCGCCTCCACGCTCGGGGGCAGCACCGGCTGCATCGGGTGCACCGCGCCGTGCCGGTCGCACTGCCACGTGTCTGAGAACAGACCGGGGGCGCGGACCCGACCGGCGCACCTCGGGCAGCTTGGCTCGCCCCTCATAGCCGTCAACGCTCCTCCCTCCGGACCGCCGCGTCAAGGACGGTCACCCGTACGGAGGGCGGCTCGGCGGCACCTGTCGGCGGCGGGTGCCCGCGCGGCGCGGGGTGGGCGCGTGCGGGCGGCTCCTGTTGGGAAATGTCCAGTGCGGAGCGGCGGCAAACGTCGGCCACGTGCGCCGGGGTGCGCCCTCCGGACGGCGCCCGGCGCGTCGTACCGGGTTGACGTGCGCGGGGGTGCGCGGCGGCGCCGCCGTGGCCCGGAAAACACTGACGCCCCGTTGTCGCTGCTGCGATGACGGGGCGTCAGTCGGGTATCGGAACGTCCGGGTCGGACGGGCCGGGCTCGTCGGCGGCCGGGGAGTGTTCGGGCTCCCGGGGGCCGCGCCCGGTCAGACGGTCGGGCACGGACGGATGAGCAGGCGTTCGCCGGTGCGGGCGGCGGCCTGGACGAGCTCGCGGACGGTCTCGGCGTCGGCGATGAGGCGGTCGGTGGCGGTGCCGTGGGCGTCGTCCAGTCGGAGGATCTCGAAGCGCATGGGCCTGTCCTTTTCTGACCCCGTCGGGCGGGGCGGTCGTGGCTGAGTCGGTATCAGCCTGTTCGGGGTCCGTCGGGTCGGTTCGTCGGCCGACCGCTGTCGCGACAAAGAGGGCTCCCCCCTGCTCGCCAAAGGCGTGTGGTCCCTCGTGAACCACGCTGCGGTGGCGCTGCTGCCGGGTCGTTGCCCGTCCGTGAAGTCCTGGTTTCGGATGGATCGCGTCGACGGAACGCCGACGGCACTGTCGACGATGTTTCCAGGACCGAATCAAATATTACCGCAACTAACGAATTTTGTCGCCCCTCTTGTACCAGGGACCTCCGGGAACCGTCGAGGTGGGGCCCCGGGGTCGGCCCGAAGGGGCCCGGGGGTCAGCCCCAGAGGGCCAGCAGGGCCTCGGCGGTGGCGGCCGGCCGCTCGGCATTCGGGGAGTGCCCGGCGTCCGCGACCACGACCCGGCGGGCGCCCAGCCGCCGTGCCATCGCGGTCTGCTCCGGCACCGGCCAGGCGTAGTCCCGCACGCCGGAGAGCACCAGGGCGGGCAGGCCGGCGGCGACCACGGCGGCCAGCTCCTCCACCCGGTCCGGCGCGGCGACCAGGTGGCCGCCGGTGGTGATCAGCGCCTGCGGCACGTTCGCCAGCCAGCGGCGGTGCAGGAAGGCGGCCACCTCGGGGGACGGGCGGCGGGCGCGGTCCCCGCTGCCCTCCTCCATGTCCTGCATCAGCCGCCAGATCTCCTCCAGGCCCATCGTGGGCAGGACGCCGATCAGCAGCCGGGTCCGCTCCGCCTCGGCCGGGTCGATCGCCCCGGGGCCGGTGGACATCAGCGTCAGCGAGGCCCACGGCAGTGCCGCGCCGCCTGCCGCGGCCTGCGCCAGAACGGCCTGCGCCAGAACGGCCTCGCGGACCACCTGGCCGCCGAAGGAGTGGCCCAGCAGGTGCAGCGGCCCGGCGCCGTCCTCGGCCAGCAGCGCGGCGGTGAGCGCCCGCACGTCCGCGCCCAGCGCGGCCGGCTCGTAGGCGGCCGGGTCGTCCGGCCCGCCCGTCTCGTACTGCCCGCGCTGGTCGACGGCGGTCACCCGGTAGCCGGCCGCGGCGAGCGGCTCCAGCAGCGCGATGAAGTCCTCCTTGCTGCCGGTGAACCCGGGCACCAGCAGCGCCGAGCCGCGCACGGCCCCGGCGGGCTCGGCCCGCAGCGCCGCGAACTCCCCGCGCGCCGTCACCACCCTCAGGGCACGCGCACAGGACGGGAGGGCGAGGAACGGCGGCGTGCTCATGAACGGACCTCCGGCGACCGGGGCGAACTGGCGGGTAACCCCGAGCCTAGATCTTCCCCGGGAACGCCGAAGGGGCGGCCCGGGGGTCCGGGCCGCCCCTTGCGGGGATGCGGGGTCAGCTCTCCGGGGTCGCCTCGGGGGCGGCCGCCGGGCGGCGGGTCCGGGTGCGGGTGCGCTTCGGCTTCTCGGCGGCCGGGGCGTCGGCGGCCGGGGCCTCGACGACGGCCTCGGCAGGGGCGGCGGCCACGGTCTCGGCCGGAGCCTCGGCCTTCGCCCGCGAGCGGGTGCGGGTGCGCTTCGGCTTCTCGGCGGCCGGGGTCCCGGTCGCGGCCTCGGCGGGGGCGGCCTCCACGACGGCGGCCTCCGCGACGGTGGTGGCGGCCTCGGCCGCGGTGCCCTCGCCCGACGCCGAACCGCGCGAGCGGCGACGGCGGCGGCGCGGCGCCGCTTCCTCGCCCTCGGCGCCCTCGACGGCGGCCGGAGCCTGCGGCGCGCGGGGCGCGACAGGTGCGTCGGGCGCCCCGTCGACGACGGCCGCGACCTCGTCCACCGCGCTGCCCCGGCGGGTGCGCCGGCGCTCGCGGGGCTGGCGGGCCGGCTTCTCCTCGGCGGCGGCCGGCTCGGTGGCGGCCGCGGCCCGGCCGGAGCCGCTCCGCCCGCCCCGTCCGCGCCCACCGGAACGCGAACCGCGCCCGCCGGTCTCGCCGAGGTCCTCGACCTCCTCCGCGCCGAGCCCGGCCCGGGTCCGCTCCGAGCGCGGCAGGATGCCCTTCGTCCCCGGCGCGATCTTCAGCAGCTCGTACAGGTGCGGCGAGGTGGAGTAGGTCTCCTCCGGCTCGTTGAACGGCAGGTCCAGCGCCTTGTTGATCAGCTGCCAGCGCGGGATGTCGTCCCAGTCGACCAGGGTGACGGCGGTGCCCGAGGCGCCGGCCCGGCCGGTGCGGCCGATCCGGTGCAGGTAGGTCTTCTCGTCGTCCGTGCACTGGTAGTTGATCACGTGCGTGACGCCCTCGACGTCGATGCCGCGGGCCGCGACGTCGGTGCAGACCAGCACGTCGACCTTGCCGTTGCGGAACGCCCGCAGCGCCTGCTCGCGGGCGCCCTGCCCGAGGTCGCCGTGCACGGCGCCGGCCGCGAAGCCGCGCTGGGTCAGCTGGTCGGCGACGTCGGCGGCGGTCCGCTTGGTGCGGCAGAAGATCATCGCCAGCCCGCGGCCGTCGGCCTGCAGGATGCGCGAGACCATCTCCACCTTGTCCAGCGAGTGCGCGCGGAAGATGTGCTGCTCGATGTTGGCGACGGTGGTGCCGGTGTCGTCCGGCGCGGCGGCGCGGATGTGCGTCGGCTGGCTCATGTACCGGCGGGCGAGGTTGATGACCTGGCCCGGCATGGTCGCAGAGAACAGCAGGGTCTGCCGCTTGGCGGGCAGCATGGTGATGATCTTCTCGACGTCCGGCAGGAAGCCGAGGTCGAGCATCTCGTCGGCCTCGTCCAGGACCAGCGCGCGGACCTTGGAGAGGTTCAGCTTCTTCTGGCCGGCCAGGTCGAGCAGGCGGCCGGGGGTGCCGACGACGATGTCGACGCCCTTCTTCAGCGCCTCGACCTGCGGCTCGTAGGCACGGCCGCCGTAGACGGCGAGCACGCGGACGTCACGGACCTTGCCGGCGGTCTGCAGGTCGTTGGTGACCTGGGTGCACAGCTCGCGGGTCGGTACGACGATCAGCGCCTGCGGGCAGTCGGAGAGCTGCTCCTCCTGCGCGCGGCCGGCGTCGACGTCGGCCCGCACGACGACCCGCTCGATCAGCGGGAGGCCGAAGCCGAGGGTCTTGCCGGTGCCGGTCTTGGCCTGGCCGATGACGTCGTGGCCGGTCAGCGCGACCGGCAGGGTCATCTCCTGGATCGGGAAGGGGTGGACGATGCCGACGGACTCGAGGGCCTCGGCGGTCTCCGGGAGGATTCCCAGGTCCCGGAAAGTGGTCTTCGTGGGTTCAGCGGTGGTGGACAGGGTGCTGCCTCTTCCGTGTGGAGGGGCCGAGAGCGAGCGGCGGGCGGGCAGCCGCGCGGCTGCGTACGGGCCTGGACGGCCCCGAATACAGCTGCGCGGACGCACAACCGCGCCGGTCCCTGCGGCCGGCCGGTGCGCGCGGCCCGGTCAAGGGGGCGCGTCGCCGGCGGCGTCGGGGAGGATTCCCGTGAGGGACCTGCGCGGGACCTGCGCCGACTGGCGCGGTCTCGGCGGCCCTCGCTCGGCCACATGCGGTGCCAAGGCTTGAGGTCCAAACCCTGGTCGGAGCCGATCGGCTCTCCGACCGGGCATCCGCGTACGTTGAGAACCCGGCTTCCGCGCGGCGCGTCCGAGGGGACGGAGCCGCTGCGGGGCGGGCTTGCCCGGGACACCGAGACGGCGGTGACACCGTGCGAGCACGACGGGCCTCCGTACCACCATACAGTCACCCGACGACTCGAACACGTGACGCGGGCGACATCGCAGGTCGGAGCGGTGGAAGGGGTGCCCGGGGACGGAGCGGCACTAAGGTGGCGGGTCATGGAGAACCGTGGTGAGACGCAGGACGACGTGGCGGCCGGCTCGATCGGCGACTGGGCGGCCTGCTCGGCCGACCCCGGGTACCGGGCCGCCGTACTGGACCTGCTCGGCGCCCTCGCGTACGGCGAGCTGAGCGCCTTCGAGCGGCTCGCCGAGGACGCCAAGCTCGCGCCCGACCTGGCGGACAAGGCGGCGCTGGCCCGGATGGCCTCCGCCGAGTTCCAGCACTACCAGCGGCTGCACGACCGGCTCGCCGAGATCGGTGCCGACCCGCAGGAGGCGATGCGGCCGTTCGTCGAGCCGCTGGAGCTCTTCCACCGGATGACCGCGCCCTCGGACTGGCTGGAGGGCCTGGTCAAGGCCTACGTCGGCGACGCCATCGCGACCGACTTCTACCGCGAGGTGGCCGTCCGGCTCGACGACGACACGCGGGATCTCGTCCTCGGCGTCATGTCCGACACCGGGCACGCGCAGTTCGCCGTCGACAAGGTCCGCCAGGCCATCGAGGCCGACCCGCGGGCCGGCGGCCGGCTCGCCCTGTGGGGCCGGCGGCTGATGGGCGAGGCGCTCAGCCAGGCGCAGCGGGTGGTCGCCGAGCGCGACGCCCTCTCCAACCTGCTGGTCGGCGGCGTCCGGGTGCAGGGCTTCGACCTGGTCGAGGTCGGAAAGATGTTCAACCGGATCACCGAGGCGCACACGCGCCGGATGGCGGCGCTCGGCCTGGCGTCCTGACCCGGCGGCCGGGGCGGACGGACGGCGCGTAGCGGCGTGAGCAGCGCGTGCGGGGCGGCTCAGGCGGGCCGGTGGCGCCGGTGCGCGCCCGCCCGGTGCGGGCGGTGCTGCGGACGGTGCCGGTGGGCCGGTGCCCGTCCGGCGGCCAGGTCGGGCCGGGCCAGCACCGAGGTGAGCAGCGCCGAGGCGAGGGCCGAGACCGCGATGCTCGCCGCCGGGTAGCGGCCGTCCAGGGTGAAGTGCGCGATCACCCCGGTGAGCAGCGCCGAACCCAGGGCCGTGCCCAGCGTCAGTGGCCGCCCGGCGCGGAAGTACGCGGGCCACGACAGCAGCGCGGCGGCGCCGACGACCACGCCGACGAGGGCGAAGGCGAACGTCTCGACCAACAAGGATGCCTCCCCGGGGGACGGGCGTCCGGCGCGCGGCCGGCCGTACTGTCGCCGTACCCCGGTCGCACCACCCGTACACCCGGCCCGGCCGGTGCGGCCGGTGCGGAAACGACGGTGCCCCGCTCCCTCACGGCGGAGGGAGCGGGGCACCGGCCGAGGCCCGTGGCTCAGAGCGTGCCGAAGCCGACCTTGCGCGCGGCCGGCTCGCCGATCTCCACGTACGCCAGGCGGTCGGCCGGGACGATGATGCGACGGCCGTGCTCGTCACTCAGGGAGAACACCTTCTCGGTGCCCTCCAGCGCCTTCGCGACCGCGCTCTGGACCTCATCGGCAGTCTGCGAGCTCTCGATCACGATCTCGCGCGGCGCGTTCTGCACGCCGATCTTGACCTCCACGGCTTCCGTCCCTCCGGGGTTGCAGCCATCCACGCGCGGTACCGCACCGCCTGGGACAAGCGGTCGCGGCGACCGCGCCGTACGGCTTCACCATAGAGCACCGGATCGGCGCCCCGACGACGGTCGGTGGATCACCGGTCCGCCGCGGGGCCCTCCGGGGCGTCGCCGTTCGGGTGCATCGGGAAGCCCTTCAGCCCGCGCCAGGCCAGGCTGGCGACCAGCCGCACGGCCTCGTCGCGCGGGATCTCCAGGCCCTGCGACAGCCAGTAGCGGGCGGTGATCTGGGCCAGTCCGCAGACGCCCGCGGCCAGCAGCTTGGACTCCGCCTCCGGCAGGTCGGTGTCCTCCTGGATCACCTTGCTGACCAGCGTCGCGCTGGCCTCGGCGGCCCGCTCGACCCGCTCGCGCACGGCCGGCTCGTTGGTCAGGTCCGACTCGAAGACCAGCCGGAACGCGCCCGACTCGCTGGAGACGTAGTTGAAGTACGCCTCCATCGTCGCGGCGACCCGCAGCTTGTTGTCGGTGGTCGTCTCCAGGGCCTCCCGCGTCGAGTCGACCAGGGCGTCGCAGTGCTTGTCCAGCAGCGCCAGGTAGAGCTCCAGCTTCCCGGGGAAGTGCTGGTACAGGACCGGCTTGCTCACCCCGGCACGGTCGGCGATGTCGTCCATGGCGGCCGCGTGGTAACCCTGCGCGACGAACACCTCCTGGGCGGCACCGAGCAGTTGTTCACGGCGGGCGCTTCGCGGCAGGCGGGCACCGCGCGGGCGCTCCTGCGCCTCCTGGATGGCCGTCACGGCGCTCCTCACTTCACGGGTCGTACGGGGTCGGCAAGATGACCGATTCTACTTTCGGGTAACCGCGTTCGCGCTTGCCAGGCACGAGAAAAGCGGCGATCCCCCTTGTCAGGAGCCCACAATACGGCGCCCACCACGGCCGTCGGCAGTGCCGAGGGGCCCTGAACGGGGAACTCCGGGGCCCCGGGCGGCCCGGGGGGCCGCGGCGGCACCGGCTCACTACCATCGTCCCCCATGGACAGCGCTGAGCAGCAGATACTCCCGGCACCGGCCGCCCTGGCGCCGCTGCGCACCGTCGAGGTGCCCGGCGCCACCCTGGCCGTGCACCGGCCCGCCGGGGACCCCGCCCCGGACGGCGGGCGGGCGCCGGCGCTGTTCGTGCACGGGCTCGGCGGCTCGGCCGCCAACTGGACGGAGCTGATGGCCCGGCTCGCCGGACAGCTCGACGCCGAGGCCGTCGACCTCCCCGGCTTCGGCGACTCCGCCCCGCCCGCCGACGGCAACCTCGGCCTCTCCGGGCACGTGCGCGCCGTCATCGGCTACCTGGAGGCCACCGGCCGCGGCCCCGTCCACCTCTTCGGCAACTCGCTCGGCGGCGCGGTCGCCGTCCGGCTCGCCGCCCTGCGCCCCGACCTCGTCCGCAGCCTCACCCTCGTCTCGCCGGCCCTGCCCGAGCTGCCCCCGCAGCGCACCGCCTGGTCCACCGGGCTGCTCGCCGTCCCCGGCCTGCCCGCGCTGCTGCGCCGGCTGCCCGCCGGTCGGCGCGGCCCCGAGCAGGCCACCGACGACCTGCTCCGGCTCGTCCACGGCGACCCCGACGGGGTCTCCGCGGCCGCCCGCGCCGAGGCCGTCGCCCAGTACCGGCGGCGCGTCGAGCTGCCCCACGCGCTGCCGGCACTGGTCGGCTCGGTGCGCGGCATCGTCTCCGCCTACACCGAGCGCGGCGACCAGGCGCTGTGGCGGCAGGCGACCCGGGTCGAGGCCCCGGTCCTGCTGGTCTACGGGCTGCGCGACAAGCTCGTCTCCTACCGCTCCGCCCGCCGGGCCTGCGCGGCCTTCGCGGACTCCCGGCTGCTGGTGCTCCCGGAGTCCGGGCACGTCGCCATGATCGAGCACCCCGACGCGGTCGCCCGCGCCGTGCGCGAACTGCTCCGGGCCTGACGCCCGCTCCCGGCGGAACCGCCCCGCCCGACCGTGGGGCCCGACGGCGGGGCCCGACGGACACCCCGTGATCGGCCGGCGTTAACGCCATGATCGGGACGAGGTCACTCCGGTTCACTCGTTCAGGTGGCAGCCAGGCATGTGACCGATGGATTGCCCCGGGCCGGACCTACCTTTCTGCTGTCGGACCGAACAGGTGTGGGGGAGCCGCGGCCGCCGGAGAACCCGGAGGGCGGCCGCGCGGGGGACTCCGGCAGCCGGTGGCGGTCGCCGGCCCGGCCGGGGTGCCCTGCGACGGACCGCCTTCCCCCGGACCGCCCCCGCGGAGCACGCGCCCGACGCGTCGCCCGCTCGGCCCGCTCAGCCCTCCACATCCGCCAGGTCCGCCCAGCCACCCGTCGATCCGCTCTGCTCTGGAGGTCCCCCGTGCGCGTTGCACTGCTCACCGAGGGTGTGCGCCCGCACGCCCCGCGTGGCACCGGCGGCTGGTGCGACCGGCTGGTGGACGGCCTGCGCGAGCACGACTTCGAGCGGTACGACGTCCGCACCGGGGTGCCGCGCCCGGCCGGCCGGACCCCCGGCGCGCTGCGCGGCCGTCGCCACGCCGCCGCCTACGAGCAGTTCGTCCGCGCCCTGCTCCACCCCGTCGACCGCGCCGCCTTCGGCCCACGCCTGTACCGGCTCGCCGACCTCGCCCGCGCCGACCGCGCCCTGCCCGCCTTCCTGGTCTCCGCCCACGCCCGCCGCGTGCTGGAGCGGGTCTGGCGCGCGCCCGGCGCCGACACCTCCGCCGGACGGCCCCTGGTCTGCGACGTCCTGGTCGCCGCCGACCTCCTCGAACGGTGCCTGCGGCCGCTGTCCGCCCCCTGGTACGGCACCGCCCCCGGCGGCCTGGGCGCCGCCGACCTCTGCCACGTCGTCGGCGGCGGCCCGGCCGCGCTGCCCGCGCTGGTCGCCAAGCAGCTGCACGGCGTCCCGTTCGTGGTCACCGAGCACGGGCCGCACCTGCGCGAGCAGTACCTCGACTATCACGGGGCCCGCCACCGGTGGCCGGTGCGGGCGCTGCTGCTCGCCTTCTTCCGGGCACTCACCGAGGAGACCTACCGGCAGGCCGCGATACTCACCCCCGGGAGCGCCCACGACCAGCGGTGGCAGGTGCGCTGCGGGGCCGATCCGGCGCGCACCCGGGTGGTGTACGAGGGCACCCCGGCGGTCGACCGCCCCGCCGCCGGCCCCGAACCGGCGGCACCCACCCTGGTCTGGGCGGGCGCCCTGGAACCGGGCCGCGACCCCGGACTCGCGCTGCACGCCTTCGCCGGGGTCCGCGCCGAGCTGCCCGCCGCGCGCCTGGTCGTCCACGGCGAGGAGACCGTCCCCGGCTACCGGGCGCACTGCGCGGCCGTCGCCGAACGGCTCGGGGTGGCCGGGGCGGTCGAGTTCGCCGGCCGGCCGCGCTCGGCGGACGGCGTCTGGGCCGACGGCACCGTCGTCGTCTTCTCCGCGCTCTCCCAGCGCCGGCCCGGGCCGCTCGCCGACGCGATGCTGAGCGGCCGCGCGGTGGTCGCCACCGACGTCGGGGTGGCCCGCGAGGTGCTCGGCCCCACCGGGCTGCTCGTCCCGCCCCGCGAGCCGCGGGCCCTGGCCGGGGCCTGCCTCGCCCTGCTGCGCGACGAGGAGCGCCGGGCCCGCCTGGGGCTGGCCGGCCGCCTGCGGGCGCAGGAACGCTTCGCCGTCGAGCCGGTGACCGGGGCCTTCCGGGAGATCTACCTGGAACTCGTCTCCCACTGGCCGGCCTTCCCGACCCCGGCCCCCGCCCCCCGCCCCTTCACCCGCCCCGCCGAGTACTGGCTCACCGACCGCGGCCCTGCCCCGGTGACCGCTCGCCCCGCCGCGGTGACTCCGGCCCCGGCCGCCGGTCCCGCGATCGTGCCGCGGGCAGGCGCCGCCACGGCCTCGGCGGGTGCGTCGAGCGGGGGCCGTGGGGTGGAGGGTGTTCCTTCCGGTGGGCGGGCCGGTGCGGCTGGGGCGGCCGGGTGGGCCGGGGCGTTTGCGGAGGCGCTCTGATGGCGGGGGGCGGGGGTGCCGGGGTGGGGGAGGCGGTGCGGTCCGGGGAGGTGTCGGGGGACCCGGTCCGGGAGGTGATGGCCGAGTACCGGCTGCTCTGCGAGCGGGCCGTCGACCCGCTGGAGATCGCCGCCGGGCTGGAGGAGGCCGGGCTGGGCCCGGCGGTCGCGGCCCGGTGCCGGCACGCCGATCTGTTCTCGCTCGCCGAGGAGCTGTACGCCCGGGTGCCGCGCCGCCCGCCCGCCGAGGCGGCGGCAGGGCCGGAGGAGAGCTGGCAGCGGCGGTGCGGTGCCGCGGTGCGGACGGCGGTGGCGGCCGTGCTGCCGTGTGCGGCGGCGGTCTCCCTCGGCGGGGGCCGGCCCGTGCTGGCGGCGGCGGCCGTTCCGCTCGCGTTCGTGCCGGTGGCCGCCGGGCCGTCCGGCCCGGCCGGGCGCCTGCGCGGGGCGGGGGTGGCGGCGCTGCTGCTGGTGCCGTCGGCGGTGACGGCGGGCGGGCCGGGGGAGCGGCGGGTGGCGGTGGCGCTGGTGCTGGCGGCGGCGCTGTCGGCCGGGTCGGCGCAGTGGGCGGCCCGGTGGTTCCGGCAGGTCGGCCGGGGTCATCTGGGGGCGGCGGCGACGCTGGCCGAGTTCCGCTCCCGGATGCGGCCGGTGCTCCCGGTGGCGCTGGCGCTGCACCTGGCGGTGCTGGCCGCGCTGACCTTCGCGGCGCTCGCCGTGCTGACCGCCCTCGCGCCGCGCCCGGGGCCGGGGCACGGCGGCGGGCTGCTGCACCTGGCGGTCGAGCGTGCCGGGCCCGCGCAGTGGGCGGGGCAGGGGGTGCTCGGCCTGCTGCTGGTGCTGACCGTGCTGCTGGCAGGCTGCGGCCGGACGGGGGGCGGCCGGGCTGGGCGCGCTGGCGGGGGCGGCGGGCGCGGCGGTGTCCGCACCGTTCGCGGGCGGCGCGGTGGCGCTGGCCCTGCTGGTGTACGCGTGGCCGGTGCTGGGCCGTCCCGAGGCGCACCGGTGACCCGCCCCGCGCACGCCCGTGCGCGCCGACCGGTCGACCCGCCTGTTCCGCCCGTTCCGCTCGTCCCGTTCCGTCCGTTCGTTCCGCTCGATCTCCCGTTGTTCACTCGGACCCGCCAGGCCGCACCAGGTCTGGCTTCGTGGAAGGACACCCCCCGATGAGGGTGCTGCTGCTGGGCGCCGACGGCTTCATCGGCCGCCGGGTCACCGACCGCCTGCTCGTGGATCCGGAGTTGCAGGTGACGGTGCTCGGCCGGCGTGATTCCGCCGACATCCGTTTCGACCTGACCACCGGCAGTCCGGGGGCCCTGGCCCGGTTCCTGGACGCGGTCGCGCCGCAGGTGGTGATCAACTGCGCGGGCGCCACCTACGGCAGCTCGCGCACGCTGATCCGGGCCAACACGCTCGCCGTGGCGACGGTCTGCGAGGGCATCCGGCGCAGCCGGGAGCCCGCCCGGCTGGTGCACGTCGGCTCGGCGGCCGAGTACGGGCCGGTGCCGGGCGGGGTCCCGGTGCCGGAGAGCGCCGAGCCGCGCCCGGTGGGCCCGTACGGGGTGTCGAAGCTGGCCGGGACGGAGCTGGTGCTGGCCTCGGGGCTGGACGCGGCGGTGCTGCGGGTGTTCGACGTGGTGGGGCCGGGGGCGCCGACCGCCTCGCTGTTCGGGCGCCTCGCGGAGGGCCTGCGGCGGGCGCTGGAGCGCGAAGAGTCGCAGGTGCGGATGCCGGACCTGTCCGGATACCGGGATTTCGTGGACGTGCGGGACGTCGCGCGGGCGATCCAGGCGGCGGCGGTGTCGGCGGCGACGGGGGTGATCAACATCGGGAGCGGGCACGCCGTCCGGGCGCGCGAGGCGGCCCAGCTGCTGGTCCGGGCGTCGGGTTTCGAGGGGGCGATCGTGGAGGAGAACCGGCAGGTCGTGCTGCCCGCGCAGGCCGGCGGGCCGGTCGAGCACGTGCCGGGGCACGTGCTCGCGCACCACCTGCCGGGCCACCGTCCGGAGTCGCGGCCGGGCGAGGGACGGGCGGCCCCGGGCGAGCCGGTGCCGTGGCGGCAGGCGGACGTGCGCACCGCCCGGGACCGTCTCGGCTGGCGGACGCAGGTGCCGCTGGAGGAGTCGCTGGGGGACGTCTGGCTGGAAACGGCCTGCCGGGTCTGATCCTCCGGCACCGCGGGTCCCGGCCGGACCCGCGAGCCCGCGCGCAGGGCCCCGACAGGCCCCGGACGCCCCCGCGGGGGCCGATTCGGGGCCTGCTCCGTGGTCCCACCATCCGGCTCGGCCCGTCTCGCCCATCGGACGAGCTGTCTCGGAATACCGGAGCGGCATGACACTGTTGGCGTAGCAGAGCCACCTCGGTGGCGGAGCAACAAGCCCCTAGAGGTTGGCCCTGGCCACCTGAACTTGACGACCATCGGAGTCCCCGTGTCGCTGCCACCCCTGGTCGAGCCGGCCGACGAGCTCACCGTTGACGAGGTCCGCAGGTACTCCCGCCACCTGATCATCCCCGATGTGGGCATGGCCGGGCAGAAGCGGCTGAAGAACGCCAAGGTGCTGTGCGTCGGCGCCGGCGGCCTGGGCTCGCCCGCGCTGATGTACCTGGCGGCGGCGGGTGTGGGCACGCTCGGCATCGTCGAGTTCGATGTGGTCGACGAGTCGAACCTGCAGCGCCAGATCATCCACGGCCAGTCGGACATCGGCCGTTCGAAGGGCGAGTCGGCGCGGGACTCCGTCAAGGAGATCAACCCCTACGTCGACGTGATCCTCCACGAGGAGCGCCTCGACAACTCCAACGTCATGGAGATCTTCTCCGGCTACGACCTGATCGTGGACGGCACGGACAACTTCGCCACCCGCTACCTGGTGAACGACGCCGCGGTGCTGCTCGGCAAGCCGTACGTGTGGGGCTCGATCTACCGCTTCGACGGCCAGGCGAGCGTGTTCTGGGCCGAGCACGGCCCCTGCTACCGCTGCCTCTACCCGGAGGCGCCGCCGCCGGGCATGGTCCCGTCCTGCGCCGAGGGCGGCGTGCTGGGCGTGCTCTGCGCGTCGATCGGTTCGATCCAGGTCACCGAGGCGATCAAGCTGCTGGCCGGGGTCGGCGACCCGCTGGTCGGCCGGCTGATGATCTACGACGCCCTGGAGATGAACTACCGCCAGGTGAAGGTCCGCAAGGACCCGAACTGCGCGGTCTGCGGCGAGAACCCGACCGTCACCGAGCTGATCGACTACGAGGCCTTCTGCGGCGTCGTGTCGGAGGAGGCGCAGGCCGCGGCCGCCGGTTCGACGATCACCTCGAAGCAGCTCAAGCAGTGGCAGGACGACGAGGAGGACATCTACCTCATCGACGTCCGCGAGCCCGGTGAGTACGAGATCGTCAGCATCCCCGGCGCGGTGCTGATCCCGAAGAACGAGTTCCTGATGGGCAACGCGCTGGAGCAGCTGCCGCAGGACAAGAAGATCGTGCTGCACTGCAAGTCGGGCGTCCGCTCGGCGGAGGTGCTGGCCGTGGTGAAGTCGGCCGGCTTCGCCAACGCCGTCCACCTGGGCGGCGGCGTGCTCGGCTGGGTCAACCAGATCGAGCCGCACAAGCCGGTGTACTGATCCCGAACGTCCGGAAGGGCCCGCTCCGGCGGGCCCTTCCGCATGTCCGGCGACCTACA
The DNA here is from genome assembly GCF_042885845.1 of Kitasatospora sp. NPDC058032. NCBI lineage: Bacteria > Bacillati > Actinomycetota > Actinomycetes > Kitasatosporales > Streptomycetaceae > Kitasatospora > Kitasatospora sp. NPDC058032. Next base: position 202,924 of record NZ_JBHVRK010000005.1, read on the forward strand.
GCGCGCCCTTGCGCTGGAGCACGTTGTAGGAGATCCAGCCGGGCAGCACCGGCAGCCAGAAGGTGAGCGCCCGGTAGAGGAAGACCGCCGGGGTGGCGACGGACGTCGGCACGTCGGCGAAGGTCAGCGCACTGATCAGCGCGACCTCGATCGGGCCGATGCCGCCGGGGGTGGGGATCGCGGAGCCGGCCGCGTTGGCGGTCAGGAAGACCACGGCGACCGCCGAGAAGGAGATCGAGCCGCCGAAGGCCCGCACCGAGGCGTCCAGGCAGGCGGTGAAGGACAGGGTCAGCAGCAGGATGCCGCCGAAGCCGGTGATCAGCTTGCTGGGCGTCTGCATCAGGTCGAGCATCCGGGGCACCACGCCGAAGAACAGCGAGCGCAGCCGGTTCAGCACGAACCGCCGCAGCGGGGCGACCGCCGCGACCACCAGGGCCAGCACGGCGGCGCTCAGCACACCGATGATCACCGCGCGGGAGGCGGAGAGGTCGCCGTTGGTCTGGCTGCCGGTGATCAGGCCGAAGCTGAACAGCAGCAGCAGGTGCCCGGCCAGGCCGGCCAGCTGGGAGGCGCCGACCGAGGCGACCGCCTGGCCGGAGCGGATGCCCGCCTTCTGCAGGTAGCGGGTGTTCAGCGCGATGCCGCCGATCGCCGCCGGGGCGACCAGCTTCACGAAGGACCCGGCGAGCTGGGCAGCCACGGTGCGGCGGAACGGCAGCTTCTCCGGGACGAAGCCGGTCAGGCTCATCGACGCGGCGACGTAGGAGAACGCGGCCGCGGCCAGCGCCGCCGCCGCCCACGCCCAGTCCATCTGGGAGAGCTTGAGCTGGGCCGGCTTGACGGTGGTCAGCGTCAGGTAGGCGGCGAAGGTGAGCGCGACCACCATGATCAGGCTCTTCGGCTTGAGCCGCTCCAGCCTGGCCGGCTCCATCGGCGCCTCGGGGGCGATCTGCAGGATCTGGGCGCGGATCCGGCTGAGCAGGTCCTCGCCGGCGGCCGCGATGTCCTCCTCGGCCTGCTGCTGGGTGCGCTCGCCCGCGGCGACCTGTTCCAGCGCCCGGGCCCGGGCGGCGGCCTTGCGCTCCTTGGTGACCTTCTTCAGGTCGACGCGGGTCGAGCGGCTCATGCCGACCGGCTGCAGCAGTGGCAGCGCCTGGGCGACCCGCTCGGCGCCGAGCACCGCGTTGGCGGTGGCGACCGTCCGCTCGGGGCCGATCCGCAGCGCGAAGGTGGTGAGCAGCTGGGCGACGTCGATGCGCAGGGTCAGGTCGGTGGCGGCGATGTCACCGCCGGAGAGGTTGACCAGGCACGCCGCCTTCTCGTCGACGACCAGCAGCGACTCGCCGGTCAGCCGGCGGTGGGCGATCCGGCGCTCGTGCAGGGCGGCGACCGACTCCCACAGCGAGGCCATCACCTGGTCGGTGACCTCCTCGTCGGCGAGGTCGTCCAGGGTGCGGCCCTCGACGTTCTCGTAGACCAGGATCGCGGCGTCCGGGCCCAGCTCGGAGGTGGCGACCAGCTGCGGGGCGCGGGCCCCGGAGGCGGCGGCCGCGTAGGCGATCAGCGCCTCCTGCTCCAGCGCCTGGCGCAGCGACTGCGGGCTGCGCCGCACGGCCACCGAACGCAGCCGCAGCCGCCGCCAGGCCCGGTAGAAGAAGCCGGAGGCCTGCTGCTCGCGGTCGACGATGTGGACGTCCAGCGGCGGGCCGCTCTGCTGGGCGACCAGGTAGCGGCGGGTGCCGCCGGGGGCGTCGGGGGCGCGGTGGGCGCTCGCCGGGGTGAAGCCGACCTTGCGCAGGCCGATCATCAGGTGCTGGCCGGTGGGCCGGATGTTCGGCGAGCCGATCGCGTAGAGGGTGCCGTAGGCGACGGACCAGCCGATCAGGACGGTGAGCAGCAGGGACAGCGGGGTGGTGTAGCCGCCGAGCAGCTCGGTGATGCCGCTGAACACGACCACCACCCACAGGGCGACCCGCCACCGGGGTCTGCTCGACATGCCGACCGCCGTCATGTAGGCGATCACCGGGGCGAGGTAGCCGTGCACCGGGTCGGTGAGGGTGCCGACGGAGTCCAGCGGGAAGCGGGTCAGGGCGTCCCGGATGTGCTCGGAGGCGCCCTCGGCGACCCACCAGTCGATGCCCAGCGAGACGCCGTAGGCCAGCACCGAGGCGAGCACGCCGTCGGCGACCCGCAGGCCGTCGCGCTTGATCAGCCGTTCGACCGCGAAGGCGAGCGGGACGGCCAGCACCGCGACGTTGGAGATCAGGCCGGTGATGGTGGAGAGCACCGGGGAGAAGCGGGGCGCGTTCTCGGCGATGTCGATCTCGATGCCGGTGGTGGTGGAGGTCGCCACCCCGGCCAGCACGAAGACCGCGACGATGCCGAAGACGCCGGCCAGGAAGCGGATGAGGTCGGAGGGCCGGTGCGCGCGGGCGGCGAGCAGCGGTTCGTCGACGTCCAGGTGCGGGGCGTCGTCCAGCGGGTCGTGGCCGGGACGCGGGCCGGGGTCGTCCGGCGGGACCGACGCGGACGGGGCGGTCGCGGACGGCACGGGCGCGGACGGCGCGGGCCCCGCCGCCTCGGGCGCGGTCGGCTGGTTCGGTACGACGGCGGGGGCCCCGGTCGCGGGGCGGGCTGGCTGCGGGCTCTTGATCGTCCGGTCCTTGATCAGGGAGACTTCCGGTGGCGCCTCGGCGGCGTCACCGCCGCCACCTGCGGGCATGCCGTCGGAGGACTCGTCGGAGCCCTCGTCCACACCCACGTCAGCCGTCCCGGTCATCTGGTCTTGTCCTCGTATCACCACTCACCGCCCCGAAGATGGTGGCATGCCTCGGCTCCCCGCGCTGGACAGGGGCCGGATCGGGCGCGGCGGATCCTGCCCACCGGGCCCGCGGAGCGGCCGGATGCGGAAGAATGCCGCAGGTGACGGACGACACCCACGACGCCGGCCCCGGCGAGCTGCCGCCCTTCGCCGAACTGGTGCTCGACCTGACCGAGCGGATTCCACCCGGCCGGGTGATGACCTACGGAGACGTCGCCGAGTACCTCGGCCAGGGCGGCCCCCGGCAGGTCGGCCGGGTGATGGCCCTGTACGGCGGCGCCGTGCCCTGGTGGCGGGTGATCCGTGCCGACGGCCGGCTGCTGCCCGGCCACGAGCACCGCGCCCTCGCCCACTACGGCGACGAGGGCACCCCGCTGCGCGAGCTCGCCGACCCGCCCCGGGTCGACCTGCGGCGCGCCCGCTGGGACGGCGGGCCCGTCGAGGGGTGACCGGCGCCGGGACCGGCGGAATCCCGTGCGCGGACGGGAATGACGGAGCAGGACCGTAGGCTCGATACGGCGGGCCCCTCGGCGGGCCCGCCCGCAGTTGCCCGAGCACGACCCCCAGGACGTCCGTGACCTCCCCCTACCGTCTGGTGCGCAGCCCCCTCGTGCCGCCCGCCCCGCCCGAGCTCGACGCCTACCAGCGCGCCGTGGTCGAGCACGCGGGCGGCCCGCTGCTGGTGCTCGCCGGGCCGGGGACCGGCAAGACCACCACCCTCGTCGAGGCCGTCGCCCGGCGGATCGAGAACGGCGCGGACCCCGAGCGGATCCTCGTCCTCACCTTCAGCCGCAAGGCCGCCATGGAGCTGCGCGACCGGATGGCCGGGCGGCTCTCCGCCACCGCCGCCGGCGCCCGCGCCGCCGCCCCGCAGGCCACCACCTTCCACTCCTTCTGCTACGCCCTGCTCCGCGCCCACCAGGACCCGGCCGACTACGCCGAGCCGCTGCGCCTGCTCTCCGGCCCCGAGCAGGACGTCATGGTCCGCGAGCTGCTCGCCGGCGGCGCCGAGGACGCCCGGCGCGGCCGGTCCCGGATCGCCTGGCCGCTCGACCTGCGCGCCTGCCTCACCACCCGCGGCTTCGCCGACGAGGTCCGCGCCGTGCTCGCCCGCAGCCGCGAGCTCGGCCTCGGCGAGGCCGAGCTGGCCCGCTTCGCCGAGGGCGTGCGGCGCCCCGACTGGGCCGCCGCCGCGCACTTCCTCGCCGACTACCTCGACGTGCTGGACCTGCGCGGCGTCCTCGACTACGCGGAGCTGGTGCACCGGGCCGTGCTGCTCGCCGAACGCCCCGAGGTCGAACGGGACCTGCGCGAGCGCTACGACGCGGTCTTCGTCGACGAGTACCAGGACACCGACCCCGCCCAGGTCCGGCTGCTGAGCCGGCTCGCCGGCGGCGGGCGCGAACTGGTCGCCGTCGGCGACCCCGACCAGTCGATCTACGCGTTCCGCGGTGCCGACATCAACGGCATCCTGGAGTTCCCGCAGACCTTCCGGCACGCCGACGGCCGCCCCGCCGACGTCAAGGTGCTGCGGGTCTCGCGCCGCTCGGGCGCCGTGCTGCTCGCCGCCGCCCGCGAACTCACCCGCCGGATGCCGATGGGCCGGCTGCCCGCCGACAAGCTCGCCCAGCACCGCGCCCCGCTGCCCGCCCGCGAGGGCGGCCGGGTCGAGGTCTCCACCTACCCGACCCCCGGCGCCGAACTGGACTCCGTCGCCGACCTGCTGCGCCGCGCCCACCTGGAGGACGGCGTGCCGTGGGGCGAGATGGCCGTCCTGGTCCGGGCCGGCGCCCGGTCCATCCCCGGGGTGCGGCGGGCGCTCGGCGCGGCCGGCGTCCCGCTGGAGATCGACGGCGACGACCTGCCGCTGCGCGAGGAGCCGGCCGTCGCCCAGCTGCTGCTCGCGCTGCGGGTCTGCGCCGAGCAGGCCGTCCGGAACCGGCAGGACGGCGGAGAGGACCGCGGGGACGGCGAGGAGGGCGAGGACGGCGAGGACGGCGAGGACGGCGAGGCCGCGGACGGCGGCGGCCCGGGCACGCCCGACCCGCTCACCACCGACCTCGCCCACGCCCTGCTCACCGGCCCGCTCGGCGGCCTCGACGGCGCCGACCTGCGCCGCCTCGGCCGCACCCTGCGCGAGGAGGAGCGCGCCGCCCTGCGCGCCGGGTCCGCGGACGGGTCCGCCGACGGCGCCGGAAGCGCGCCCGCCGCCGTGCCCCGCCCGGCCGGCGAACTCCTGCGCGAGGCCCTCGCCGAACCCGAGCGCCTCGCCGTCATCGATGCCCCGTACGCCCGCCGCGCCCACGACCTCGGCACCCTGCTGCGCAAGGTCCGCGAGTCCCTGGCCGGCGGCTGCACCGCCGAGGACGCCCTCTGGCAGCTGTGGGACGGCTCCCGCCGCTGGCGCGAGCGCCTGGAGCGGGCCGCCCTGCGCGGCGGCGCCGCCGGCCGCAACGCCGACCGCGACCTCGACGCGGTCTGCGCCCTGTTCGAGACCGCCGCCCGCGCCGAGGAGCAGGTCACCGGCCACCGCGGCGCCCTCGACCTGCTCGCCGAACTGGAGGCCCAGGACATCGCCGCCGACACCCTCACCGTGCGCACCGTGCGCCCCGAGGCCGTCCGGCTGATGACCGCTCACCGCGCCAAGGGCCTGGAATGGCGCCTGGTCGTCGTCGCCGGCGTCCAGGACGGCCTCTGGCCCGACCTGCGCCGCCGCGGCTCCCTGCTGGAGGCCGACCGGATCGGCCGCGACGGCCTCGCCGAACCGCTCACCCCCGCCGCGCTGCTCGCCGAGGAGCGCCGCCTCTTCTACGTCGCCGCCACCCGCGCCAAGGACCGGCTCGTCGTCACCGCCGTCAAGGCCCCCGCCGACGACGGCGACCAGCCGTCCCGCTTCCTGCGCGAGCTCTACCGCGAGGACGTCGACCCGCGCACCGGCCGCGTCCTGCGGCGCACCCCGCCGGTCACCGTCGAGGACGTCACCCACCGCCCGCGCCGCCCGCTCGCCGTGCCCGCGCTGGTCGCCGAGCTGCGCGCGGTCACCGTCGACCCCGCCCGCTCGCCCGAACTGCGCCGCGCCGCCGCCGAACGGCTCGCCGTCCTCGCCCTCGCCACCGACGACGAGGACCGCCCGCTGGTGCCCGCCGCCCGCCCCGAGAGCTGGTGGGGCCTGGAGGACCCGACCGCGGCCCCCGACCCGCTGCGCTCCGCCGACCTGCCGGTGCGGCTGTCCGGCAGCGGCCTGGAACAGCTGGAGAACTGCTCGCTGCAGTGGTTCCTCGACAAGGAGGTCAAGGCCCGCGGCACCTCGTCCGCCGCGCAGGGCTTCGGCAACGTCGTGCACGCCCTCGCCGACGAGGTCGGCTCCGGCCGCACCCCCGCCGACCTCGCCGTGCTGATGGAACGCCTGGACACCGTCTGGGACGCGCTGGCCTTCGACGCCCCCTGGAAGTCCCAGCAGGAGAAGACCGAGGCCCGCGCCGCCCTGGAGCGCTTCCTCGCCTGGCACGTGATGGCCCGCGGCCGCGATGTCGTCGCCACCGAGCACGGCTTCGACGTCACCCTCGACGCCGGCGGCGTCCAGGTGCGCATCCGCGGCTCGATGGACCGCGTCGAGAAGGACGAGGCCGGCCGCGCCTACGTCGTCGACTTCAAGACCGGCAAGCAGACGCCCACCGACAAGTCCCTGCCCGAGCACAAGCAGCTCGCCGTCTACCAGCTCGCCGTGCGCTCCGGCGCCCTCAACGGGCTGCCCGGCTTCGACGCCGCCTCCCCCGAGTCCGGCGGCGCCGAACTCGTCCAGCTGCGCAAGCCCGACAAGGCCGCCGCCGACGCGCCCAAGGTGCAGCGCCAGGACCCGCCCGAGGGCGAGCCGTGGATCGAGAACCTGCTCGCCGACGCCGCCGGGCGGATCCTCGCCGAGCGGTTCGTCCCGCAGACCGGCGGCGGCTGCGACCGCTGCGCCTTCCGCCGCAGCTGCTCCGCCCAGCGCGACGGCGCCCAGCTCGTCGAGTAGCGCAACGGCCGGTGGACACCGGATGTGGCGGACGCGGCACGTGGCCGTCGCCACAGCGGACCCCCGGCTGTCGGCGACCCCGGCTACCGTTGCGTGGTGACCGCCGTGCTCAGCCATCCCGACCAGCTCAAGGAGCTGCTGGGCATCCCCTTCAACCGGGAGCAGATGGCGGCCATCGGCGCCCCGCTGCGGCCGGCCGTCATCGTCGCCGGCGCCGGCTCCGGCAAGACCACCGTGATGGCCGCCCGGGTCGTCTGGCTGGTCGGCTCCGGCGCGGTGCGCCCCGAACAGGTCCTCGGTCTCACCTTCACCAACAAGGCCGCCGGCGAACTCGCCGAACGCGTCCGCGCCGCCCTGCACCGTGCCGAGGTCACCGATCCCGAGGACGGCGAGGCGCTCGGCGAACCCGAGATCTCCACCTACCACGCCTTCGCCGGCCGCCTGCTCAAGGAACACGGCCTGCGCATCGGCATCGAACCCGACGTCCGGCTGCTCGCCGACGCCACCCGCTTCCAGCTCGCCGCCAAGGTGCTGCGCACCGCCCGCGGCCCCTTCCCCGCGCTCACCGGCACCTTCACCAACCTGGTCGCCGACCTCACCGCCCTCGACGGCGAACTCGCCGAGCACCTCGTCGAGCCCGCCGCCCTGCGCGCCTTCGACGAGGACCTGCTCGACACCCTCGCCGGCGTCAGGCTCGGCAACGAGGACCTGCGGGCCGTGCCCGCCACCGCCCGCGCCCGGCTGGAACTGCTGCGCCTGGTCGAGGACTACCGGCGCCGCAAGACCGCCGCCGGCCTGATGGACTTCGGCGACCAGATCGCCGCCGCCGCCCGCCTCGCCCAGCAGCGCCCCGAGGTCGGCGCCCTGCTGCGCGACCAGTACCGGGTCGTGCTGCTCGACGAGTACCAGGACACCTCCGTCGCCCAGCGCCTGATGCTCGCCGGACTGTTCGGCGCCGGCCCCGACGGCACCGCCCCCGGCCACCCCGTCACCGCCGTCGGCGACCCCTGCCAGGCCATCTACGGCTGGCGCGGCGCCTCCGTCGCCAACCTCGACGACTTCCCCCGCCACTTCCCGAACGCCGACGGGACCCTCGCCGACCGGTACGCGCTCAGCGAGAACCGCCGCAGCGGCGGACGGCTGCTCGCCTTCGCCAACGAACTCGCGGCGCCGCTGCGCGCCATGCACGAGGGCGTCGAGGCGCTGCGCCCCGCCCCCGGCGCCGAGACCGACGGCCGGGTGCGGGCCGCGCTGCTGCCCACCCACGCCGAGGAGATCGACTGGCTGGCCGACGAGATCGCCCACCTGGTGCGCACCGGTACCGCCCCCGGCCGGATCGCCGTGCTGTGCCGGGGCGGCGCCGCCTTCCCCGACGTGCACGCCGCACTGGTCGCCCGGGAGGTGCCGGTCGAGGTGGTCGGCCTCGGCGGGCTGCTCCACCTGCCCGAGGTCGCCGACCTGGTCGCGGTCTGCGAGGTGCTCCAGGACCCGACCGCCAACGCCGCGCTGGTGCGGCTGCTGATCGGCCCGCGCTGGCGGATCGGCCCGCGCGACCTCGCCCTGCTCGGCCGGCGCGCCGCCGAACTCGTGCGCACCGAGCGCCCCGAGGGCGTCGAGGCGCTCGCCGCCGCCGTCGCCGAGACCGACCCCACCGAGGTCGTCTCGCTCGCCGACGCCCTGGAGACCTTCCTGGACGCGCGGGAGGCCGACGAGCTGCCCTTCTCCGCCGAGGCCCGGGTCCGTTTCGCCCGGCTCGCCCGCGAACTGCGCGAGCTGCGCCGCTCGCTCGCCGAGCCGCTGATGGACGTGCTGCACCGGGTCCTCGCCGTCACCGGCCTGGAGGTCGAACTCGCCGCCTCCCCGCAGGCGCTGGCCGCCCGCCGCCGGGAGACCCTGCACGCCTTCCTGGACGTCGCCGCCTCCTTCGCCGACCTCGACGGCGACCCCGGCCTGGCCGCCTTCCTGGGCTTCCTGCGCGCCGCCCAGGAGCACGACCGCGGCCTGGACGCCGGCCTGCCCGGCGGCGAGGACACCGTCAAGGTGCTCACCGCGCACAGGTCCAAGGGCCTGGAGTGGGACGTCGTCGCCGTCCCCGGCCTGGTCAAGGGCGCCTTCCCGTCCTCGTCCGCGCGCGAGCGCTGGACCAGTACCAAGCGCGTCCTGCCGCACGGCCTGCGCGGCGACGCCGCCACCCTGCCCGACGTGCGCGGCGGCTGGAACGCCAAGTCCGTGAAGGAGTTCAGGGCCGCTCTCGCCGAGCACTCCGCCGTCGAGGAACTGCGCCTGGGCTATGTGGCCTTCACCCGCCCGCGCGCCCTGCTGCTCGCCTCCGGCCACTGGTGGGGGCCCAGCCAGAAGTCCCCGCGCGGCCCGTCCGCCTTCCTGGAGCAGGTGCGCGAGCACGCCGAGCGGCCCGGCAACGGCGAGATCACGGCCTGGGCCGAGCCGCCCGCCGACGGCGAGGAGAACCCGGCGCTCGCCGCGCCCGTCGAACGCCCCTGGCCGCTGCCGCTGGACCCGGCCGCCCAGCACGCCCGCCGCCGGGTCGCCGGGGTGGTGCACCGCCGGCTGGCCGGGGAGCCCGCCCCCGAGCCCGAGCCGATGGCCCCCGAGGACCGCCGGCTGGTGGAGTCCTGGGACCGCGACCTGACCGCGCTGCTCGGCGAGTTGGAGCGCTCCCGCACCCGGGTGCGGCAGGTGCCGCTGCCCGCCTCGCTCTCCGCCACCCAGCTGATGCGGCTGGCCGCCGACCCGGACGGCTTCGCGCACGACCTCGCCCGCCCGATGCCCCGCCCGCCGCAGCCCGCCGCCCGGCGCGGCACCCGCTTCCACGCCTGGGTGCAGTCCCGGATCGAACCGCTGATGCTGATCGGCCCGGGTGCGCTGCCCGGTGCCGACGACGACGGCATCGAGGACGAGCAGGACCTGGAGCGCCTCAAGGAGGCGTTCCTGCGCACCCCGTACGCGCACCGCGAGCCGCTGCGGGTCGAGGCGCCCTTCCACCTGGTACTGGCGGGCCGGGTGGTGCGCGGCCGGATCGACGCGGTCTATCGTGACGGTGACGACGGGTCAGAAATCGGCGGCGCGTCACGCTACGAAGTGGTGGACTGGAAGACGCACCGGGAGGAGACCGCCGACCCGCTCCAACTCGCCGTCTACCGGCTGGCCTGGGCCGAACAGGCGGGCGTTCCCCTGGAGCAGGTCACGGCCTCGTTCCTGTACGTCCGCAGCGGCCGAATCGAACAACCCGCAGGACTTCCCGGCCGAAAAGAGTTGGAACGGCTCCTGATCGGGAACAGTGAAGAATGAGTCACGGAGAGCATTCAAGTCATCACGGCATCGGGCGAAACCTGTGCGTAGTGCACGTTTCGCGCATATTGTGGGGTCGGTAACCGGTCAACCCCCGAACTCCGGCCGCCAGCGACGCCCGCATTCCCTAACCCTCAGTCATCACCGCAGGTGCCCCAGGGCATCGGCGTCTTCTGCTGGAGAAACCGAAGTTGAGCGCGACCGGATGGATCAGAGAACGGTTCGCCGGGCCGGCCCCGGGGGCCGCACCCGGCGCGACCGGCACCTGGCCGAGGACGGCACTGTCGCTGCCGTTCATCGGCATGGTGCTGGTCGTCGTCCTCGACTACTTCACCGACGCCGCGGTGACCGTCGAACCGGCGCTCACCGCCGTCCCCGCGCTGGCCGCCGTGGTCAGCCGCCGCACCTGGTACCCCCTCGCCATCGGCGCCCTCACCGAGGCCGCCGCGTTCCTGATGGCCTTCCGCAACGGCGTGCTCGGCGAGTCCGTGCACAGCGCCACCGTCTTCGCCATCGTCCTCGTCGCCGCGATCGGCTGGGTCAGCGCCACCTTGAGGCTGCGCCAGGAGCAGTTGCTCGCCGACGCCCAGCTCGTCGCCTCGATCGCCCGCCGCGTCCTGCTGCGCCCCGTCCCCGACCGGATCGGCACCGTGCGCGCCGCCGTCCACTACGCGGCCGCCGCCGCCCACGCCCGCATCGGCGGCGACCTCTACGAGGTCGTCAACACCCGGCACGGCGTGCGCGCCGTCGTCGGCGACGTGCGCGGCAAGGGCCTGGGCGCCGTCGAGACCGCCGCCGCCGTGCTCGGCGCCTTCCGCGAGGCCGCCCACCAGGAGGCCGCCCTCGACCGGGTCGCCGGCTGGCTCGCCGACAGCCTCGACCGCGCCCTGCACGAGAACGACCACCCCGGTGTCGAGGAGGAGTTCGTCACCCTGGTCCTCATCGGCGTGCGCCCCGACGGCACCGCCGAGATCGTCAACTGCGGCCACCCCGCCCCGCTGCTGCTGCGCGGCACCGAGGCCGCCCGCCCGCTCGAACTCGCCGAGACGGTGCCCCCGCTCGGCGTCCTCGACCCCGCCGACGTCCGCCCCCCGGTCCACCGCGTCCCGCTGCACCACGGCGACCGGGTCCTGCTCTTCACCGACGGCGTCATCGAGGCCCGCGACCGGGCCGGCGCCTTCTACCCGCTCGCCGAACGCCTCCCGCGCTGCGCCCATGGCGGCGGCCCCGTCGACGTGCTGCGCCGCCTGCACGAGGACGTGGTGCGCCACGTCGGGCGCCAGCTCGGCGACGACGCCGCCATGCTGCTCCTCCAGTACGAGCCCCCGCCGGCCGCCGGAGCCCCGGTCGCCGCCGTCACCGCCGCGCACGCCCCCGCCGACCCCGACCGCCCGCTCACCCCGCCCGCCCCGCCCCTGCCGATGGTCCCCCAGCAGAACGGGCACCTGTCCCGGCAGTGACCGGGGCGGAGGCCTAGAGGGACACCCGCACCAGCAGCGGCCGGTGGTCCGAGACCCCCGTGCGCGGCGCGGACGTCGCCCCCACCGCGGAGCGCGGCACCCCCACCGCCAGAACGTGGTCGAACTGCACCGCCGGCCGGTGCGAGGGGTAGGTCGGCGTGCGCACCAGGTCCGACCAGCCCTGCAGCCGCGCCCGCGGCTCCCGCACCCGCCGCCGGCGCGGCTCCACCAGCGCCGGCCGGGCCCGGCGGGCCGCCCGCAGCTCCCGCACCCGCACCCGCGGCGCCGAACGCTCCAGCGCGCTCGCCCCGCCCAGCACCGTGCGCGGCACCGCGCCCACCAGATTGAAGTCCCCCAGCACCAGGTACGGCTGCGGCAGGTCGGCGATCCACCGACGGATCGCCGCCAGCTGCGCCATGTTCCAGCCCGGCACGAACGACAGGTGCGCGGCCACCACGGTGAACGGGCCGTGCGCGCCCTCCAGGACGGCCGCCAGCGCGGCCCGCGGCTCGTCCGGCACCGGCGTCAGCCCGCGCCGCCCGGCCACCCGCAGCGGCAGTCCGAACGGCGCCGGCGCGAACCGGCGGGCCCGCCAGTGCTGTACCGGCAGCCGGGTCAGCAGCGCCGTGCCGTAGGCGGGCGGCGCGTCGTCGCCGACCTCGGCCGGTCCGTACACCCGGATCCCGGCGGGTGCCGAGGCCTCCGGCAGCCAGCCGGCCACCGGCGCGGGGCGGCCGTGCAGCGCGGCGGCGAACCGCCAGTCGGCCGCGCCCATCGCCTTGGCGGCGACGGCGGTCTGGTCGGTGCCGCCGGAGCGGGCCTGGCCGCGGTCCACCTCCTGGAGCGCCAGCACGTCGGCGTCCAGCGCGGCCACGGCCTCGGCGAGCGGTCCGCCGGGGTCGGCGGGGAAGGGCCGCGGGGCGCCGTCGGGCGCGAGCGGCTGACCGTGCAACAGATTGAAGGTGGCGATGCGCAACTGGCTCACGCCCCCCGACGTTACCCGGCGCCGGTGACGGCCGGACCCCCGGTCGGCTCCCTGGCCGGACCCCGGACCGGCCCCCGGACGGACCCCTCCGGCTTGACCCGTCGAGCATACCCGGTATACATACTCGGTATGTCCATCCGCCACGGCCTGCTCGCCCTGCTCGACCAGGGGCCGCGCTACGGCTACCAACTGAGAACCGAGTTCGAGGCGCGCACCGGCGCCACCTGGCCGCTCAACGTCGGCCAGGTCTACACCACCCTCGCCCGCCTGGAGCGCGACGGCCTGGTCGCCCCCGCCGGGGAGGACGAGGAGGGCCACCAGTTCTACGCGGCCACCGACGCCGGCCGCGCCGAACTGCGCGCCTGGTTCGACACCCCGGTGCCGCGCACCAACCCGCCCCGCGACGAACTCGCCATCAAACTCGCGATGGCCGTCACCGTCCCCGGCGTCGACGTGCCCGCCGTGGTCCAGGGCCAGCGCCGGCACAGCATCAAGGCGCTCCAGGACTACACCCGGCTCAAGGCCCGCGCCCTGGCCGGCGAGGCCCGCCCCGGCGGCGCCGAGGAGCAGCCCGGCTCCGACCTCGCCTGGCTGCTCGTCCTCGAACAGCTGATCTTCCAGACCGAGGCCGAGGTCCGCTGGCTCGACCACTGCGAGACCCGGCTGGCCCAGCGCGCCGAGATCGAACAGGCGCGGGCCGCCGAGACCCGCGACGGCCCGGGCCCGGCCGCGCCCACCCGGTTCGGCCGCCGCCGCAGCAAGGCCTGAGCCACCCGGACCGGCTGAACCGCCCCGACGTACCCGACGTACCCGAACCGTCCGAACCATCCGAACCACCGGCCCGCCCGCGCCACCGCGCGACGGCCCCACCACAGCAGGGGGAATCGTGTCCCACACCGGTCCGAGCGGGAACGGCGCCAACGCCGTCCTGCACCTGGACAACGTCACCCGCGTCCACGGACAAGGTGCCGCCGAGGTCCAGGCGCTGCGCGGAGTCGACCTCAAGGTCCACCCCGGCGAGTTCGTCGCCGTCATGGGCCCCTCCGGCTCCGGCAAGTCCACCCTGCTGACCCTCGCCGGCGGCCTCGACACCCCCAGCACCGGCCAGGTCCTGGTGGAGGGCGTCGCGCTCGGCGGACTCAACCGCAAGCGGCTCGCCGAGGTCCGCCGCCGCTCCGTCGGCTACGTCTTCCAGGACTACAACCTCATACCGGCCCTCACCGCCGCCGAGAACATCTCCCTGCCGCGCGAACTCGACGGCCTGTCCACCCGCGCCGCCCGCCGCGAGGCCCTCGCCGCGCTGGAGGAGCTCGGCATCCCCGAACTCGCCGACCGCTTCCCCGACGACATGTCCGGCGGCCAGCAGCAGCGCGTCGCCATCGCCCGCGCCCTCATCGGCGACCGCCGCCTCGTCCTCGCCGACGAACCCACCGGAGCCCTCGACTCCACCACCGGCGAAGCCGTCCTCGCCGTGCTGCGCGCCCGCTGCGACGCCGGCGCCGCCGCCATGATGGTCACCCACGAACCCCGCCACGCCGCCTGGGCCGACCGCGTCGTCTTCCTGCGCGACGGCCGGATGGTCGACGAGAGCGCCAGCCAGGACGCCGGCAGCCTGCTCGTCGCCGCCGCCGCCAACGCGAAGGGCCCGGTGGGCGAGTGAAGCTCGGTTCCTGGCGGGTCGCCCTGCGCATCGCCCGCCGCGACGCCCTGCGCGCCAAGGGCCGCAGCGCCCTGGTCGTCGCCATGGTCGCCCTGCCCGTGCTCGGCGTCACCGGCGCCGACGTGTTCTTCCGCAGCGCCGAACTCGACCCCGTCGAGAAGATCGAGCGCACCATGGGCCGGGCCGACGCCTCCCTGGAGATCGTCGAACGCGGCGCCATCGTGCTGCAGACCCCCGACCCCGGTGTCGAGCGCAAGATCACCACCGTCGACGAGGCGAAGAAGGAGAACGGCAAGCCCGTCCTCACCCCCGAGCAGCAGCGCGGCCTCGACACCCCGCCCGCCGACCTCGTCCGGCAGCTGCTGCCCGGCGCCACCCTGGTGCCGCTGCGCGACGGCCCCTACCTCACCACCAGCACCGCCGAGGGCCTCACCAACGTCCGGGTCACCGAACTCGACCTGACCGACCCCGTCTGGCAGGGCCGCTACGACCTGGTCAAGGGCCGCGCGCCGAGCGCCGACCACGAGATCGCCGTCACCCAGGCCTTCCTCGACACATCCGGGCTGAAGATCGGCGACCGCACCTCGCCGCGCGGCCTCGAAGCCACCCCGTACACCATCACCGGCGTCGCCGAGCACCCCGGCGACCTGCGCGGCCTCACCCTGTTTGCCCGCCCCGGCGCCCTGCTCGACCCGCTCGCCAAGCTCCCCGGCAGCGCCGAGTCCGCGCCGCGCGGGCGCACCTCCGTCAGCGAGGAGGTCAACAACTGGCTCGTCAAGCTGCCCGCCGGGACCACCCTCGACTGGGCCAAGGTCGTCGAGCTCAACAAGTACGGCTTCCTCGCCGCCTCCCGCAGCGTGATCCTCGACCCGCCGCCCCGCGCCGAGGTTCCGTACTACGTCTACCAGGACAGCCAGGGCGGCGGCAGCGGCCCCACCCCGTTCCTCGACCGGACCTCGGTCGTCATCATGGGCACCGTCATGGGCATGGCCCTGCTGGAGATCGTGCTGCTCGCCGGCCCCGCCTTCGCCGTCGGCGCCCGCCGCTCCCGCCGCCAGCTCGGCCTGCTCGCCGCCGGCGGCGGCGACCGCTCCCAGGTGCGCGCCGTCGTCCTCGGCGGCGGCGTCGTGCTCGGCCTCACCGGAGCCGTCGTCGGCCTGGGCCTCGGCCTCGGCCTGGTCGCCCTGCTGCGCACCCGGGCCGAGGAGTTCTCCGGCCAGCGCTTCGGCCACTTCGACCTCCAGCCGCTCGACCTGCTCGGCATCGCCGCGATCGGCCTCGTCACCGGCCTGCTGGCCGCCGTCGTGCCCGCCGTCCAGGCCTCCCGGCAGGACGTCGTCGCCGCCCTCACCGGCCGCGACAACCTCAAGCCGCCCAGCCGCAAGCTCGCGCTGCTCGGCCTGCTGATGCTCGGCGGCGGCTCCGCCCTCGCCCTGCTCGGCGCCACCGGCGACTTCGGCGGCCGCTCCCTCAGCGTCCTCGGCGGCTCGGCGATCGCCGAACTCGGCATGGTCGCCCTCGCCCCCTACCTGGTCGGCCTCTTCGGCCGGATCGGCCGCTGGCTGCCGCTCGGCCCCCGCCTCGCCCTGCGCGACTCGGTGCGCCACCGCGGCCGCACCGCCCCCGCCGTCGCCGCCGTCATGGCCGCCGTCGCCGGCTCCGTCGCCGTCGGCGTCTACACCGTCAGCAGCGACGAGGAGCAGCGCCGGGAGTACGTCGCCTCCGGCCCCGCCAACGCCGTCATCCTCTCCGCCGGCTGGGGCGCCGGCTCCGACGGCTCGCTGCTGCCGCAGATGCGCGGCGCCGTGCAGAACACCGTCCCCGGACTGGGCACCCGTGCCGATGTCCAGCGCGTCAACTACCAGGGCGACTGCATGGTCAGCCGCAACGGCAACTGCGGCTGGGCCACGCTCGCCCTGCCCGAGGAGCGCCGCTGCCCCGCCTGGGGCCGCCACAGCCTGCAGGTCAGCCCGCAGGAACTGGAGCGGCTCAGCCGCGAGGACCCGCGCTGCAAGTCGGACCGGATCTCCCGCGGCAGCCCCTTCGGCATGGTCCAGGCCGGTGACGGCGCCCTGCTGCGCAACCTCTACGACGTCACCGACACGGCCACCGCCCAGGCCCTCGCGGCCGGCAAGGCCGTCGTCTTCGACGAGCGCTTCATCAAGGACGGCAAGGCCCTCCTGGAGCTCACCGAGCCGAGGGACCAGAACAACCCCGAGGCCGAGCCGGTCGTCCACCCCGTCACCGTCGACGCCCACCTCGCCGACTCCCCGCTGGGCCGCGTCGACCAGGTCGTGCTCAACCCCGACACCGCGCAGCGCCTCGGCCTCACCACCCGCGACAACGGCTCGGTGTGGCGGCCCGACACCGCGGCCACCGACGGCGCGGAGCAGAAGGCCCGCGCCGCGCTCGCCAAGCTCACCGACGGCGTCCAGTTCGACATCGAACGCGGCTACCAGTCCCCGGGCAACCTGATCACCCTCGGCCTCACCGTGTTCGCGGGCCTGGTCGCGCTCGGCGCCGCCGGCATCGCCACCGGCCTCGCCGCCGCCGACTCCCAGCGCGACCTGACCACCCTCGCGGCGGTCGGCGCCGCACCCCGGATCCGGCGCACCCTGTCCGGCTTCCAGTGCGGCGTCATCGCCGCCATGGGCGCCGTGCTCGGCGCCGTCGCGGGCATCGTGCCCGCGATCGCCCTGCGCAAGGTCGAGGCCGCCACGTACGCCTATCCCGGGATGAGCGCGCAGGAGCAGGCGGCCAAGGAGGTCATCGTGTTCCCCTGGCTCAACATCGGGGGCACCCTGATCCTGCTGCCGCTGCTCGCGGTGGCGCTGGCCGCGCTGCTCACCCGCTCGCGGATCTCGCTGCTGCGCCGCACCGGCTGAGCCGCTCCCGTCGCCCCGCCCCCGGCACCCCGGACGCCCGCGCGCGTCCGGGGTGCCGGACGCATGTGCCCGGCGGGGTGCCGGGGCCGGTGCGGACGTACGGGTCGGTCGGGGTGCCGGGGGCCGGTGCGGACGTACGGGTGACGGACGTAACAGGCCCCGGGGTGCCCACCCTTCGGGACCGGGGCCGCTCGCAGGCACCCGGGCGAACTAAAGTCGTCCGTATGACGAGAACTCCGGACAGCGTCGTCCGCTCCTTCATCGACCAGCACCGGCCCGCCTTCCTCGCGGACCTCGCGGACTGGCTCCGCATCCCCTCGGTGTCCGCCGACCCCGGCCGGGCCGACGACGTCCGCCGCTCCGCCGAGTGGCTGGCCGCCAAGCTGCGCGACACCGGCTTCCCGGTGACCGAGGTCTGGGAGACGGACGGCCTGCCGGCGGTCTTCGCCGAGTGGCCCTCCGGGGACCCGGACGCGCCGACCGTCCTCGTCTACGGCCACCACGACGTGCAGCCCGCCGCCCGCGAGGACGGCTGGGCGACCGACCCGTTCGAGCCGACCGTGGTCGGCGACCGGCTCTACGCCCGGGGTGCCGCCGACGACAAGGGCCAGGTGTTCTTCCACACCCTCGGTGTGCGCGCCCACCTGGCCGCCACCGGCCGCACCGCGCCGGCCGTCAACCTCAAGCTGCTGGTCGAGGGCGAGGAGGAGTCCGGCTCGCCGCACTTCGCCGACCTGGTCCGCCGTGAGGCCGACCGGCTGGCCGCCGACGTCGTGATCATCTCGGACACCGGTATGTGGTCCGAGACCACGCCGACGGTCTGCACCGGCATGCGGGGCCTGGCCGACGCCCAGATCGACCTGTACGGGCCGGACACCGACATCCACTCCGGCTCCTTCGGCGGCGCCGTGCCCAACCCGGCCACCGTCGCCGCCGAGCTGGCCGCCGGCCTGCACGACGCCGACCACCGGGTCGCCGTCCCCGGCTTCTACGACGGCGTGGTCGAGCTGACCGACCGCGAGCGCGCGCTCTTCGCCGAGCTGCCCTTCGACGAGGCGGCCTGGCTGCGGACCGCCAAGTCGTACGGCACCCGCGGCGAGGCGGGCTACTCCACCCTGGAGCGGATCTGGGCCCGCCCGACCGCCGAGGTCAACGGAATCTGGGGCGGCTACACGGGCCCCGGCGGCAAGACGATCGTGCCCGCCTCGGCCCATCTGAAGCTCTCCTTCCGGCTGGTCGCCGGGCAGGAGGTGGAGAAGGTCCGTGAGGCGGTCCGCTCCTGGGTGGCCGACCGGGTGCCCGAGGGCATCCGGTACGAGCTGGTCTTCCCGGGCGCGACCCGCCCCTGCCTGACCCCGCTCGACCACCCGGCGCTGCAGTCCACCGTGCGGGCGATGGGCCGGGCGTTCGAGCAGAAGATCCTGTTCACCCGTGAGGGTGGCTCCGGCCCGGCCGCCGATCTGCAGGACGTGCTCGGCGCGCCGGTGCTGTTCCTGGGCATCTCGGTGCCCTCGGACGGCTGGCACTCGGTGGACGAGAAGGTCGAGCTGGAGCTGCTGGCCAAGGGCGTCGAGACCGCCGCCTACCTGTGGTCCGACCTGGCCGAGAACTGGCGGCCCGGCGGCGAGCACGCGTGAACCGCGGGCGCGCGGGCACACCGGGCCGGGCACGTCCCGACCCGGTGGCCCGGGCGAACCCGACCGTGGGACCCGAACCGTCCGGAAGACTCATCACGTGGGGATGGAACAGTTGAGCACCGTGCCTGAGACCGAACGCCCGCTGCACCTGGCGCTGGCCCGGGCCGGGGTGGACCGGGCGGCCCAGCACCGGTTCGACGAGCCCTGGCTGGCGGCCGCGTGGAGCCACCCGTCCACCAAGGTGCTGCCGATCGCCGGCGGCGAGGCGTTCGTGGTGGACACCGGGCAGGGGACCGAGCTGGTCCTGCTGCCCTCCTTCGAGGCGCCGCAGGGCGGTGACCGGTACTTCCTCGGCACCGACGAGGACGGCGTCTCCTACTTCGCGCTGGCCGGCGAGAGCCTGCCGGGCCGGCTGGACGGCGACGCCCGTCCGGCCGGGCTGCGCGAGGTGGGCGCGCTGCTCTCCGACCGGGACTCCGGACTGCTGGTGCACGCCGTCGCGCTGGAGCACTGGCACCGGCTGCACAGCTTCTGCTCGCGCTGCGGCCACCCGACCGAGAAGGCCGGTGCCGGGCACGTGCGGCGCTGCACCTCCTGCGCGGCCGAGCACTACCCGCGCACCGACCCGGCGGTGATCATGCTGATCACCGACGAGCAGGACCGCTGCCTGCTCGGCCGCCAGGCGCTGTGGCCGGAGGGCCGCTGGTCGACGCTGGCCGGCTTCGTCGAGCCGGGGGAGTCGATCGAGCAGGCGGTGGTGCGCGAGGTGTACGAGGAGGCCGGGGTGCGGGTCGCCGAGGTCTCCTACGTGGCCAGCCAGCCGTGGCCGTTCCCGTCCAGCCTGATGCTGGGCTTCCTGGGCCGGGCGCACCCGGAGGGCACCGGGATCACCGTGGACGGCGAGGAGCTGGCGGAGGCGCGCTGGTTCTCCCGGGACGAGCTGCGGGCGGGCATGGAGGCGGGGGAGATCCTGCCGCCGTCGGGGATCTCGATCGCCCGCCACCTGGTCGAGCTCTGGTTCGGGGAGCCGCTGCCGGCGGCGGCCCGCTGGTAATTCCGGCGGGCGGTTCACGGAGCGTTCCACGGATTGGGGGCGCGCGGAGTTGATCTGCGCGCCCCCAATTTCCTTTTCGAACCCTTCTCCCCAGGATGTTCGTAACCGGAGCGGCCCTGTCCAGTACGGTCCGTAGGGCCCCGGCGGGCGGAGTCACCGATCCCGGTCGACTTTGCCGCAAACGCCTGAAAGCCCCTCACCCGGCTCGCTACATTCACTCGGGTGACAATCCCCCGGGGCACCGCCCAATCCCCCAAATACCAGCGCCTCGCCGCCGACCTGCGCCGCCGGATCGCCGAGGGCGAGTTCACCACCGCGGCCGCACTCCCGGTCGAGAGCGAACTGGAACGCCAGTACGGCGTCGCCCGCAACACCGTCCGCCTCGCCGTCGACGTCCTCGTCAACGAAGGCCGGCTGGTCCGCCTCCAGGGCAAGGGCACCTACCTGCGCGAGCACCCCGTGCTCGACCACCGCGCCTACGGTCCCGCCCCCCGCCTCGACCCGCAGGGCGCCGCCCCGCACGACTGCCTGGCCGTGCCCAGCGCGGTCTACCGCGGCGAGGCCGCGGAGAGCGGGCGCGAACTCGGCGTCGACTTCGAGATGATGATCGTCCGGGCCCGCGTCGACATCGCCGAACGGCTCGGACTGCGCCCCGGCGAGGCCATCGTCGTCCGCCGCCAGCTGCGCATGCTCGACCGCGAGCCGTACTCCATCGAGGAGAGCCACTACCGGGCCGGCCTCGCCGCCGGCACCCCGCTGATGGAGCCCGACCAGATCGACGGCGGCGACGAGGCGGTGCTCGCCGCCCTCGGCCGCACCGAGGTCGGTGCCGTCGACCACCTGGTCGCCCGGATGCCCGGGCCCGAGGAGGCCCAGTGGTTCCAGGGCGGGCCGGGGGTGCCGCTGGTGGTCCAGACCCGGGTCACCTACGACCGGCGCGGGCCGGTGCGGGTCATCGAGACCCGCTACTCCGCCGACCGCAGCCGGCTGGTCTACGGCGTCGGCGACCTCGGCGCGCGCGCCTCGCTGCCGGCGCCAGCCGCGCCCGTCGACCCGGCCCGGGCGGACGCGCCGTAGCCGCGGCGTGCGTGCGGGTGGACGGATGCGCGGACGGGTCGGTGTGCGGACGGGTCGGTGTGCACCGGCCCGGCGCCGCGGGGGCGCCGGGCGTCGGGCGCTGGGCGTCAGGCCGCCAGGGCCTTCTTCACCTGCAGCAGGCTCGGGTTGGTCATCACGACCTGCTCGCCGCCGCCGGCCGGCTTCACCAGCACCGTCGGAACGGTCTGGTTGCCGTTGTTCACCGACTCGACGAAGGCCGCCGACGCCGGGTCGTCCTCGATGTTGATCTCGGTGTAGCCGATGCCCTCGCGCTGCAGCTGGCTCTTGAGCCGGTTGCAGTAGCCGCACCAGGTCGTGCTGTACATCGTCACGCTGCCGGACATCGAGGGGACTCCTTCGGGTAGGGGAGGGGCCTGCACGGGGGCGCCGTGCGGGTCACGCGGCTCCGGGGGGTCAACGCCCACCGACCGGCGGTCATTCCGCACCCGGACCGGCCGGGTCGCGCCCGCGTACGCCCGTCCGAACCGGCGCGGGGCGGAAGGTACGCGCCCCCGCGTGCCACCATCCGCCGTCCGCAACGCGATCATCCTGCGATCACACCGCACCTGTGGACAACCCCGCCCGCGATGTCCGCCCGGACTGAGAGGATGGAACGCATGCAGGAAGACCTCTTGAGCGGCAGCCCGTTCGACGGACACCAGGGCGCCCACCGGCCCGGCCACCTCGCCGCCGGCGGCCCCGACGCCGTCCTCGCCGGACTCGACCCCGAACAGCGGGCCGTCGCCACCGCCCTGCACGGTGCCGTCTGCGTCCTCGCCGGCGCCGGCACCGGCAAGACCCGCGCCATCACCCACCGCATCGCCTACGGCGTGCGCAGCGGCGTCTACCAGCCCCAGCAGGTCCTCGCCGTCACCTTCACCGCCCGCGCCGCCGGCGAGATGCGCGGCCGCCTGCGCCAGCTCGGCGCCGAGGGCGTCCAGGCCCGCACCTTCCACGCCGCCGCCCTGCGCCAGCTCCAGTACTTCTGGCCGCGCGCCGTCGGCGGACCCGTCCCCCAGCTGCTCGAACGCAAGGTCCAGCTGGTCGCCGAGGCCGCCGGCCGCTGCGGCCTGCGCGTCCAGCGCACCGAACTGCGCGACCTCACCGCCGAGATCGAATGGGCCAAGGTCACCCAGACCGGCCCCGACGACTACCCCGCCGCCGTCGCCAAGTCCGGCCGCGAGGCCCCCCGCGACCCCGCCGAGACCGCCCAGGTCTACCGGGTCTACGAGGAGACCAAGAGCCGCCGCGGGAACATCGACTTCGAGGACGTGCTGCTGCTCACCGCCGCCATCCTGGAGGACCGCCCCGACATCGCCGACCAGGTCCGCTCCCAGTACCGGCACTTCACCGTCGACGAGTACCAGGACGTCTCCCCGCTCCAGCAGCGCCTGCTCGACCAGTGGACCGGCCCCGGCGGCGGCGCCAGCCTCTGCGTCGTCGGCGACGCCAGCCAGACCATCTACTCCTTCACCGGCGCCACCCCCGACTACCTGCTGGGCTTCCGCACCCGCCACCCCGAGGCCACCGTCGTCAAGCTCGTCCGCGACTACCGCTCCACCCCCCAGGTCGTCCACCTCGCCAACGGACTGCTCGCCCAGGCCCGCGGCGAGGCCGCCCGCCACCGCCTCGAACTCGTCTCCCAGCGCGAGGCCGGCCCCGACCCCGTCTACACCGAGTACGAGGACGAACCCACCGAGGCCGAGACCACCGCCCGCCGGATCAAGGACCTCCTCGCCACCGGCGTGCGCGCCAGCGAGATCGCCGTCCTCTTCCGCACCAACGGCCAGTCCGAGGTCTACGAGCAGGCCCTCGCCGACCTCGGCGTCCCCTACCAGCTCAAGGGCGCCGAGCGGTTCTTCGAACGCCCCGAGGTCCGCGACGCCGGCGTCCTGCTGCGCGGCGCCGCCCGCGCCGCCTCCGACCCCGTCACCGACGGGGCCCCCGACCTCGCCGGCCAGGTCCGCGCCGTCCTCGCCACCCGCGGCTTCACCGCCGAACCCCCCGCCGGCTCCGGCGCCGTCCGCGACCGCTGGGAGTCCCTCGCCGCCCTCGTCCGGCTCGCCGAGGAATTCGAACGCGGCCGCACCGCCGACGGGCAGTCCACCGACCTCGCCGCCTACGTCGCCGAACTCGACGCCCGCGCCGCCGCCCAGCACGCCCCCGCCGTCGAAGGCGTCACCCTCGCCTCCCTGCACGCCGCCAAGGGCCTCGAATGGGACGCCGTCTACCTCGTCGGCCTCACCGAGGGCACCCTGCCGATCATCTACGCCAAGACCGACGAACAGGTCGAGGAGGAACGCCGCCTCCTCTACGTCGGCGTCACCCGCGCCCGCAAGCACCTCACCCTCTCCTGGGCGCTCTCCCGCTCCCCGGGAGGCCGCGCCTCCCGCAAGCCCAGCCGCTTCCTCGACGGGCTGCGCCCGGGCTCCAGCGCCCCGGGCACCCGCCCCGCCGGGCGCGGCGGGCGCGGCGCCGCCGAGGCCGGCGAGCGCTCCGCCGGGCGCCGGGTCCGCGGCCCGGTCACCTGCCGGGTCTGCGGGCGGGCCCTCACCGAGGCCGTCGAACGCAAGCTCCGCCGCTGCGAGAGCTGCCCCTCCACGATGGACGAGGCGCTCTACGAGCGGCTGCGCGAGTGGCGCGCCGCCCAGGCCCGCGAACAGGGCGCCCCCGCCTACGTCGTGTTCACCGACGCCACCCTGATGGCCATCGCCGAGGACGTTCCCGCCAACCGGCAGGAGCTCGCCGGAATCTCCGGGGTCGGCGCGATGAAGTTGGACAAATACGGGGCGGCCGTGCTCTCGTTGTGTGCGGGGGAGGAGCCCGTCAGGGATCCGGAGGACGTCACGGACGGCCGGCCGGACGAACCGGCCTGAGCCGGTCCGGGGCGATCGCGGCCGACGCCGAGGGGCGTCGCGGAGACCGTCGGGAAACTCGCCGGAAAAATAGTTTGCGCGCCGTACCGGGAGCGCAATAGCCTGCCGGAGCGGTCAAGGGGACGCGGTCGTCCGGGGTGACGCCTGTCACCGCATGCCCCTGCAGCCACGAGCCTCACACGCTCGATCGGCTTCACACAGCTTCACTTCACACAGCTTCACCAGCATCACCGAGACAGACATCCGAACAGTTCGGAGCCCGGGAGACCAGGCTCCGCTAGGCGCCGAGAGGAGGCGAAGACAGTGGACATCATGATCACCAAAATGACTGGCCAGACCGTCGACGCTGCCTCCCTGCGTGCCGCCAGCCTGCGGCTCGCCGCCGAGCTGTGCGGAACCGGTCTGGGTCTCGACACCACCGGTGTCTCCGTCGTTCCCGCTTCCCCCGCCCCCGCTGTCAGTGGCCTCGGACACACTGGCCCCGGCAGCAATGGCATCCAGGGCGGCAGCCTCGACGGCACCCGTGTCGAGATCGGTCTGTCCGGCGACTGGGCCTCGATCGATGCTTCGCGCTCCCTGCGTGATGAGCGACCGACCCAGGCACCGAAGACGGCTGTAGCCCTCGCCATGCATGGCGGCTATGAGCAGGTCGTCGGTGCCGGAAACGCCCAGGAGCAGAAGCAGCAGCAGATCACGCAGGCCATGGCCGTCTTTGCCGACGCCACGGCCATCCGGATGCGGGCCTTCCGCGGCCCCGAACCCTGGAGAGAACGAACCTGAGCCAGCCTCAGGTCGGCGCCTCCAGGGCCGCGGAACCCCACACACCGGGATCCGCGGCCCTTCTGTTTTGTCCGGTACGCAAGACCACCCAGGCCCCCCGGGGCCTCCGGCCCAGCCCCACCAGTCAGCTGAGCCGGACCCACTGAGAAGACGAGGAAGACGCCCACAGTGTCCACGGTCATCACACCGCCCACCCCGTCCGTACCGCAGTCAAGCCAGACCAAGGCCGACCAGGCCGACCCCCCGGAGGTTCTCCCCATGCAGTTCACCTCGATCGACCAGGCCGAGGAGCTCGGGCTCCCCATCCCGTGCCGCGCCTTCGACCCCGAGGTCTTCTTCGCCGAGACGCCCGCCGACGTCGAGTACGCGAAGTCCCTCTGCGGCACCTGCCCGGTCAAGGACGCCTGTCTCACCGGCGCCCTGGAGCGCCGCGAGCCCTGGGGCGTCTGGGGCGGCGAGCTCTTCGTCCAGGGCGTCATCGTGGCCCGCAAGCGGCCGCGTGGCCGCCCGCGCAAGACCGAGGTCGCGGCGTGAACCCCGCGTCCGGAGCCGGAACCGTCCGCCGGGGAGAGCAGCCCCTGCCGGACAACGCCCTCCGCCGCTCCGTACGCCTCGCCGCCGCCAAGGCCGACGCCGCCCGCATCCACCCCTTCCCGACGACGCACCACGAGCAGGACCACCACATGACCGCCGCCGCCATCGATCCGACCGTCCGCGCCGAGCAGACCACCGAACTCCAGATCCAGAACAGGACCCTCGAAATGCAACTCCTCCACGAATCCCTGGCCCGGGCGCATATGCAAGAGCGCCTCCAGGAGGCCGAGCACCAACGGCTCGTCGGCCGGCTCGCCCGGGCCCACCGGCTCAAGCGGAAGGCCGAACGCGCCTCGCTTCGGGCCCGCAAGGCACTCGCCGTCGCCCTGATGTGACCTCCCCGAGGTGACCCGGACGCCGGCGCGCCGCCACGCCCGGCCCCACCACCCGGCGCCACCACCGGGCCCGACCACGCGGGCCCGCCGGACCCACATCACGCCGCAGGCCGCCCCCCGACACCGGGAGGCGGCCTGCGGCCGTTCGGCGGGCGGCGGATCAGCCCTCCGCCGACGGGCTCCTGCGCTTCGCCGGCGCCGTCTTCCTCGGCGCCGCCCGCTTGGCGGCCGGCGTCTGCGCCTGCCCGGCTGCGGCCTTCTTCGCCGGGCTCTTAGCCGGGCCCTTAGCCGCGGGGCCCTTAGCCGTGGGGCTCTTCGCCGCCGCCTTCCCGGCCGCCCGCGTCCCCGGCGACCCCGCCTCCGCGAACTCCGGCAGCCACTCCAGCATCTCCGCCCGGAACGGCGCCTTCGCACCCAGCTGACACAGCACCCCGATCGTGCTCAGCGTCACCCGGTGGATCAACAGGTACGACGGCGGCAGGTTCAACTGCTTGCCCAGGTTGTACGCCGGCGACCGCGGATCGGCGATCCGCGCCGCCTGCGCCCGCATCCACGCCCGGGTGAAGTGGAACGACTCCACCGCCGCCGGCTCGATGATCGGCAACAGGTAGTCCAGCACCGCGTCCGGGTCCAGCTCGATCGAGGGCTTGACGAAACCCTCCTCGCGCAGCATCGCCAGCACACCCGCCGCGTCCCCGGCCAGCGCCATCCGCAGCGACGCCCCGATCGGCGCCGGCAACCCGCCCGGCAACCGGTCCACCGTCCCGAAGTCCAGCACCCCCAGCCGCCAGCCCTCCACCGGACCGTCGTCCTTCAACAGCCGGAAGTTGCCCGGATGCGGATCCGCGTGCAGCAACCCCGTCCGCGACGGACCGGCGAACAGGAACCGCGCCAGCAACCGGCCCGCCCGGTCCCGCTCCTCCTGCGAACCGGAGGCGATCACCTCCGCCAGCGGCGTGCCGCCCATCCACTCCGACACCAGCACCTGGTCCGCCTGCGCCACCACACCCGGCACCACGATCTCCGGATCGCCCGCGAACTCCTCGGCGTGCCGGCGCTGCGCCTGCGCCTCCAGGGCGTAGTCCAGCTCCTCGGCGACCCGCTCCCGCAACTCCGTGATCAGCGGCTTGATGTCCAGGCCCGGAATCAGCGGACCCAGCAGCCACGCCACCCTGCTCAACTGCGACAGGTCCGCCAACAGGGCGTCCCCCGCCCCCGGGTACTGCACCTTCACCGCGACCGCGCGGCCGTCGTGCCACACCGCCCGGTGCACCTGGCCGATCGACGCGGCCGCCGCCGGCCGGTCGTCGAACTCCCGGAACAGGCTCCGCCAGTCCTCGCCCAGCCGCTGCGCCAGCGCCGCGTGCACCTTCGCGGCCGGCATCGGCGGCGCGGCGTCCTGCAGCTTGGTCAGTGCCGCCCGGTAGGGGCCGGCCACCTCCTCCGGCAGGGCTGCCTCGAAGACGGACAGCACCTGCCCGAACTTCATCGCCCCGCCCTTGAGCTCGCCCAGGACCTTGAACAGCTGGTCGGCGGTGGCCTGTTGCAGCTCGGCGGTGACCACCTCGGCCGACCGGCCGCCGATCCGCTTCCCGAGGCCCAGGGTGGCACGGCCGGCTATCCCCAGCGGCAGGGCGGCGAGTCTTGCCGTGCGGGTCATTGCCTTGCGCGGAAGATCGCTCACCCGGGCCTCCAAGTCGACACGCCCAAGGCCCCCGCGGCGGGAGCCGACCGTCATACGCCATTGTGCCCGCTCGGCGGCGCGGCCCCGGCCGAAATCCGCCGCCCCGCCGGGGCCGCCCCGTCCGCGTCAGTCCCAGGCGCCCGGGGTCGCGCCGACCGCCTGCGGGAAGGAGAACAGGCGGTACGGGTCGTAGCGGTGCTTGACCGCGACCAGCCGCGGATAGTTCTCTCCGTAGTAGGCGCGCCGCCAGTCCGCCAGCTTGGGGTCGACGAAGTTCTGGTAGGTCTCGCCGGCCGAGTGCGGGTCGAGCAGCGCGAACCCGGCGTCCGCCCAGCCGCGGGCCGCCGTCAGCGCCGCCTCGTCCACCGGGCCGGTGGCGATCACCGCGCCGAAGCTCGCGTTGAACAGCGCGGTGCGGTGCACGTACGCGGTGGCCGTGCGCGCCGGGTCGTTGGCAGCGCCGCCCAGCGCGCTCAGCTGCACCATGCGCTGCTGGCCGGCCAGCCGCTCCCGGTCGAACAGGCCCACTGCGGCGTCCCAGAGCGAACGCGGCGGCGGGGCGTCGAAGAGCCGGCCCCGGTCGACGGCGGCGGTCGGCCGGGCCAGTGCGGCCGCCGGGCCGGTGCCCGCCCGGTGGCACTGGTCCTGGGTGTAGGAGCCGCAGCCGTAGAGGCCCAGCATGACCGACAGGTAGGGGGCGGTGAAGCTGTTCCTCGTGGCCGGCAGCGCGCCCACCAGATCGGTCAACCGGGCGATCTCGGCGGCGAGTTCGGCCTCGGTGCCGACCGAGCCGATCAGCACCGAGACGAACGGGGTCGCGCCGGGCGCGGCGTCCCGCAGGCCGACCACGGCGCCGCCGCCCAGCGTCCGCGGGGCGTCCGGCAGCCAGTGCGACCAGGCGTCCAGCACGTCCACCGCGTGATCGAAGGACCAGGTGAGACTGGCGAGGGTGAGGGTGGCCAGCGGGACGGGGGTCACCGTGTAGGACGTGACGACGCCGAAGTTGCCGCCACCGCCGCCGCGCAGCGCCCAGTACAGGTCGTCGTGCTGCTCGGGGGAGGCGGTGACGGTCCTGCCGTCGGCCAGCACCACGCGGGCCGCGGTCACCTTGTCGCTGGAGATGCCGACGTGGCGGGTCAGCAGGCCGATGCCGCCGCCCTGGAGGAAGCCGCCGAGGGAGACGGTGGGGCAGAAGCCGCCCGAGACCGCGAGCCCGTGCGGGGCGACGGCGTTGGTGACGTCGACGAGCTGGGTGCCGCCGCCGAAGGTGGCCGCACCGGGGGTCACCACGGCGGAGTCGAGCCGGGAGACGTCGACCACCAGGCCGGTGCCGGTGGAGTAGCCGCCGCCGCTGTGGCCGCCGGCGCGGACCGCGATCGGGAGGTCCTGGTCCTGGGCGTAGCGGAGACAGAGGGCGACGTCGGCCTCGTCGGCGCAGTAGGCGACGGCGGCCGGGTCGACGGAGTCGAAGCGGGCCTGGCCGATCTGCTTGGCCGTGCCGTAGGCCGGGTCGCCGGGGAGGACGAGGGTGCCGTGCAGATGACCGGCGAGCCGGGACCAGCGTCGTCGCCGCGCCTCGGCGGCCGTGGCGACGGCGGGCGCGGTGGAGACGGCGGTCAGCGGGAGGGCCAGGGCGCCGGCGGCGCCGATGAGCGATCTGCGAGTGATCATGTCGATACCTCTCGGTGAGGTCGTGCACGAGCGTTGCGATCGTTGAGCCGGCCGCCCGGGCCGCGTCGGCCGGATGGCCGACGCCACAGTAGTCGTTGGGCGCCCCGCTGCGGCGGTCTTTCCCCTTCTCGGGGGCCCCTCCCCCCCCACCCCCACCCCCCGCCTCCTCCGCCTTCTCCTCCGCCTTCTCCTCGGCTGTGCCCCCGAGGCGCACAGCCGATCCCACCGGCACCCTGGGCACACTCCGGCAACGGCCCAGGGCCGTTGCCGCAGCTGCCCGGGCAGGCCCGGTACTGCCCAGAGCTCCACGACCGCTGCCCAGGGCCCTCCGGCAGGCGGACCGGGGCGCTCCGACCACCGCCCAGGGCTGCGCCGACGGTTGCCCGGGGACTGTGCCGCCGCGCTCCGGGGCACGCCGACCGCCACCCGCGGCCCTGCCGCAATTGCCGGAGGCGTGCCGACCGTTGCCCAGGGCAGCGCAGCAGTCACCCAGGTCGCACGCCGACCGCTGCCCGGGGCCCTGCCGCAGTCGCCAAGGCGGCACGCCGACCGCTACCCGATGTCCTGCCGCGGTTGCCCGGGGCACCGTCAGTCGCTGCCCAAGGCTGCGCCGCAGTCACCCGGGTGGCGCGCCGACTGCCACCCGAGGCCCTGCCCGCAGTCGCCCGGGGCACGTCGGCGGTGCCCGGGGCGCCACGGCCGGGGTCCGGGGCAGGCCCTCAGCGCGGCGGTGTCGGTTGCCAGAGGCAGCCACAGTCCGGGTGGCCCTTGAGCCGTAGCCGTCGGGCCATGCCGTCCACGGCGGACAGCTCGCACCAGCCGTCCACGCTGGGCGGCCGGCCGCCGTCCAGGAGGACCTGGACGTGCAGTGCCGCGAGCCCGGCGACCGCCGTCGCGAGCGCGGTGTCGCAGGCCGGGGTCGGCGCCCGTCCCGAGCCGCCCTCGGCGAGCTGGGCGAGGATCCGAGGCCAGGCGGCGTCCTCGTCCTCCCGGGCCAGGACCAGGCAGTGGCCGCAGGCCGAGACGCCCGGCAGGACCAGCGGTCCGACCACCCCGTACTCCTCGACCACCCCGACGTACAGGTGCGGGACCCCGGCCCGGAGCAGTTCGCGGGCCTGCGGCGTGCCGCCCGCGAACGCGCCGCTGCCGTCCCGGGGTGCGAGCACCACCAGGTCGGGCAGCCCCGGTCTCGGCCGTCGGCTGCGGCGGCCGGGGCGCCGGGCGGTGGCCCGGTCGACGGCCTCACGGGCGGCGGTGGCCCGGAGCCGGCCGACATCCACCGCCGGCAGCCCGGCGGGGGAGCAGTCCGCGGGCGTGACCCGGCCGGAGTCCACCACGGTGACCGTGCCGATGCCGCCCGCCGCGAGGACGGCGGCGACGGCCGCGCCGATCCGGCCCGCACCACGGACCTCGACGGCGTGCTCGGGCCGCCGGGCCAGCACCGCGGGGGCGGCGCCGGGCGGCGCGTGGATCAGCGACAGCGAGGCGAGGTCGGGTCCGAGCAGCTCGCGGTGCGGCTGCGGGAAGCGGGCCAGGGCTTCGTCCGAGGCCTCGGCGTCGTCGAGCACCCCGGCCTCCTCCAGCAGGTCGAGCAGGGAGTCGGCGGGGTCGCGCCCGAAGCCGATCCGCTCGCCCTCGGCGAGGAGGGCGGGCCGGTCGCGCGTCCCGTCGACGAGGCCGAGGAAGGTGCGCAGGGCTCCGTCGGCGGCGTGGCCGAGCACCCCCGCGTGCTGGGGGATGGTGCCGAACTGGAGGGTGTCCGAGTCCCGCCAGCTGCGGGAGAGGGCGGGCTTGAGGGCGAGGCGCACGGCGGTCTTCCTTCCGACGGTTTCCGGACGGCTGACGGCAGCATGCCCGATCGGGGGGACGGGGTGCGGCGCGTTGTCCACAGGGACGGGCACATGATCAGGTGATCCGTTCGCACACCCTGTGGATAACTTGGCGTCCGGCGTGAAGTCGGATTCCGGACACCTCCCGTCGGCCTTTCGTTCCCGACCGCTCCACGAAACATTTCGGCCATGGCAGCGGACTTCTGTCAGGGGGAGCGGGTAACGTCGTGTGCCATGGCAGCCGAACGGGACTCCCATCCCTCGGCGTCGCCTCGGCGTGCCCGTGCAGCGTCCGGGTCGCGTGTGGCGGCGCCGAGTACGCGTGGGCGTCCGGAGCAGCGTCCCGACCAGGGGTCCGAACCGCGCCCGGACTCGCCGACGACGGCCGCGCGCGAGCCGTTCGACCGGTCCCGGGTGGAGGTGCGGCGCAGCGCCCGCCGCAGCCGGACGGTGTCCGCCTACCGCGAGGGCGATCGCACGATCGTGCTGATTCCGGCCCGGATGTCGCACGCGGAGGAGCAGCGCTGGGTCGCCCAGATGCTGGAGAAGCTGGCCGCGCAGGAGAGCCGCCGGGTGCTCGGTGACGATGCGCTGGTGGCCCGGGCCCGGGAGCTCTCGGCGGCCTATCTGGGCGGTCGCGCCCGGCCCGCCCAGGTCCGCTGGGTGACCAATCAGAATTCGCGCTGGGGCTCGTGCACCCCGAGCGAGCGGACGATCCGGCTCTCGCACCGCCTGCAGGGGATGCCGGAGTACGTGGTCGACTACGTGCTGCTGCACGAGCTGGCGCACCTGCTGGTGCCGGACCACGGGCCGGACTTCTGGGCACTGCTGGAGGCGTATCCGCGGACCGAGCGGGCGCGCGGCTACCTGGAGGGCGTGGTGTCGGCGGCCCGGCTGCCGCACATCCCCGGGGCCCGGCACGAGGCCCCGTCGGAGGCCGGTCCGGCGGAGTCCTGCGGCTGAGCGGTCACCGGGCGGAACACACACGGAGCACGAAGCACGCGCGGAACACACACGGAGCACGAAGCACGCGCGGAGCACACACGAAGCAGGCGCGGAACGGACGACGGGAGGGGCGCGGACCACATCGGTCCGTGCCCCTCCCGTCGTCCGGGCGCTCCCGAGTGCCTCAGCCGGTGAGTTCCCGGGCGCGCGCCACGAGCTCGCGCACGGAGCGGTCGGTGAGCTCGGGCAGGCGGTCGTAGTCGAACCAGCGCAGGTCGAGCGACTCCTCGCTGATCAGCGCCTGGGCGCCGGGCGGGGCCACCGCGACGTACTGGACGTCGAGGTGGGTGTTCTCGGGGCGGTCCTTGCCGGTGCAGCGGACCTGGTGGCGGTCGAGCTTGACGGGCACGGGCGCGCCGTCGCGGGTGAGCAGGGCGAGGTCGGGGATGCCGGACTCCTCGGTGGCCTCCCGCAGGGCGGCCGAGGCGAGGTCGCGGTCACCGGGCTCGCAGTGGCCGCCCATCTGCAGCCACCGGCCGACCTTGGGGTGCAGGGTCAGCAGGACGCGGCCGGCGGCGGGGTCGACGACGGCGGCGCTGGCGGTGATGTGGGCGGGCAGGCAGGAGCGGAACAGGCCCTCGGGCTGTTCGGCGAGGTGCCGCAGGTAGGCGAGGCGCAGCTGTTCCTGCTCGGGGTCGTGGCCCCGCCAGTCGCCCAGGGCGCGGACCGCGTCGGCGTGCAGGGCTCCGGCGCGGTCCGTCTCGGTGGCCGTCATGCGGTGGGCTCGCCCTTCCCCTGGTCGTCGCCGTCGTTCTTCGTCGGATCGGGCTTCCCGGTGTCCGGGGCGCCGCCCGCGGCGGCCTCGCCGAGCAGCTTGTCGAGGGCGTCGAAGTCGATGCCGCCCTCCAGGTCGCCGCCGTTGCCCCGGTGCACGAAGGCGTCGGGGTCGTCGAGGTCGGCGGCGGTGGGAAGCATGTCCGGGTGCTGCCAGAGGTCGTCGCGACCCTCGGTGCCGCGGGCGTCGGCGAGCAGCGCCCAGAGGCGGGCGGCGTCGCGCAGCCGGCGCGGGCGCAGTTCGAGGCCGACGAGGGTGGCGAAGGTCTGCTCGGCGGGCCCGCCGGCGGCGCGGCGGCGCCGGACGGTCTCGCGCAGCGCGCCGGCCTGCGGCAGGTGGGGTTCGGCGGCGGCGTGCACGACGGCGTCGACCCAGCCCTCGACGAGGGCGAGCGCGGTCTCCAGGCGGGCGAGCGCGGCCTTCTGCTCGGGAGTGTCCTCGGGCTGGAGCAGACCGCCGGCGAGCGCCTCCTGGAGCGCCTCGGGGTTGCTCGGGTCGAGCTGGCCGACGAGCTCCTCCATGCGGGAGCTGTCGACCTTGATGCCGCGGGCGTAGGCCTCGACGGCGCCGAGCAGGTGGGCGCGCAGCCACGGCACGTGGGCGAAGAGCCGCTGGTGGGCGGCCTCGCGCAGGGCGAGGTAGAGGCGGACCTCCTCGGCGGGCACGCTGAGGCCCTCGCCGAACTCGGCGACGTTCTGCGGCAGCAGCGCGGCCTTGCCGGCGGGGGCGAGCGGCAGGCCGACGTCGGTGGAGCCGACGACCTCCGCGGCGAGGGCGCCGAGCGCCTGGCCGATCTGGGTGCCGAACATGGCGCCGCCCATGGAGCGCATCATGCCCAGCAGCGGGCCGGCCATGGCCTGCATCTCCTCGGGCAGCACGCCGCCCATGGCGTTGCCGACACGTTCGGCGACCGGGTCGACGAGGTCCTTCCAGACCGGGAGGGTGGCCTCGATCCACTCGGCGCGGCTCCAGGCGACGGCGGTGCCGGCGCCGGAGGGGAAGGTGGTGACGCCGTCGAGCCACAGGTCGGCGAGGCGGACGGCCTCGGCGACGGCGGAGCGCTCGGCGGCGCCGACCGAGCGGTCCTTGCTCTTGCCCTCGGCGGGCTCGGCGACGACGGTCTGCCGGGCGATGTCCTTGGCGAGGTCCCAGTTGACCGGGCCGCCCTCGAAGGAGAGCATCTGGCCGAGCTGCTGGAAGGCGGCGCCGAGGTCGTTGGGGTTGAGGCCGCCGAACATCGCGGCGAAGGGGTTGTCGCCGGCGCCGGGACCGCCCGCGCCGGGGGTGCCGGGCATGCCCGGCAGGCCCATGCCGAACAGGGCGCCGAGCGGGTTGCCGCCGGCGAAGCCGAAGGGGTGCGGGCCGTCGGACCGGTCGCCGCCGCCCTCGTCCTTCTTCTTCTGGTCGTCGTCGGGCTTGGCCTTGCCGTCCTCGGGCTCCTCGGGCGGAACGCCGAATCCGAAGGGAAGGTCGCTCACGGGGTCCTCGATCCGGTCGGCCGTCATACGGGTGGTGGCGGTGAAGTCTGCGTGCCCGGGGCGGTCGGTGGAGTGGGGGGACTCCCGGCCGGTGGGCGGCTCCCGCGCGGCTGGCCCGCGCCGGGTGCACCGCCGGGCCTTCGCCTCGGGCAGGATGGACGTACGTGACACACGTACGTACGCACATAAGCTAACCGTGGAGGATGGCCGGTGAGTTCCCCGCCCTCGGACGTTCGCTCTGGGCTGACCGGAGGAGAGGACGCCCCGGACATCACGGCGTCGCCGCCTCCAGCCTATGCCGGAAGACCGCTGACCGTGGCGGTCACCGGAGCCGCCGGGGTGCTCGGCGAACGGGTCGCGGCCCGGCTGGTGGCCTCGCCGGGGGTGAAGCGGGTCCTGGCGGTGGACGACCGGCGCGGTGAGGTGCCGGGGGTGCAGTGGCGGGTCCTGGATGTCCGGGACCCGGCGGTCGCCGAGCGGCTGGCCGGGGTGGACGTGGTGGTCCACCTGGCGATGGACCTCGGCATGGAGTCGGACCCGCGGGCGCGCAGCGCCTACAACGTGCGGGGCGCCCAGACGGTGCTGACGGCGGCCGCGGCCGCCGGGGTGCACCGGGTGGTGCTGTGCACCTCGGCGATGGTCTACGGCGCGCTGGCGGACAACGAGGTGCCGCTGGCGGAGGACTCGGAGCTGCGGGCGACCGAGGAGGCCTCGCTGGTCGGGGACCTGCTGGAGATCGAGCGGCTGGCCCGGCGGGCGCCGCGGGCGCACCCGGGGCTGCAGGTGACGGTGCTGCGGCCGGCGGTGGTGGTGGGCCCCGGGGTGGACACGGTGCTGACGCGGCACTTCGAGGCACCGCGGCTGCTGGTGGTGGCGGGTTCGCGCCCGTGCTGGCAGTTCTGCCACGTGGACGATCTGGCGGCGGCGCTGGAGTACGCGGCGCTGGGCCTGGTCGAGGGCGAGGTGACGGTCGGCTGCGACGGCTGGCTGGAGCAGGAGGACGTGGAGCGGCTGTCGGGGATCCGGCGGATGGAGCTGCCGGCCTCGCTGGCGCTGGGAACGGCGGCGCGGCTGCACCGGCTGGGGCTGACGCCGGCGCCGGCCGGGGACCTGGCGTACACGATGTACCCGTGGGTGGTGTCGGGGAGCCGGCTGCACGAGGCGGGCTGGCGTCCGGCGCACACCAACGAGGAGGTGCTGGCGGAGCTGCTGGCGCAGGTGGAGGGCAAGCACGCGGTGGCGGGCCGGCGCCTGGGCGGCAAGGAGGCGGCGACGAGTCTGGGCGCGGCGGGGGCGACGGTGGCGCTGGTGGGTACGGCGGCGCTGGTGCGGCGGGCGCGCAGGCGGCGCCGGTTCTGAGCCGGCCCGGGTCCTGAGCCGGCCCCGGTTCTGAGCGGGCCCCCGCCGTGGCGGGGGCCCGTCGTCGCGGGGCGGAAGGGGCGTGTCCCGGCCCGAGCGGGATGGGCAATCATGGGGGGCATGCCCGAGAACCACGATCCGATCCGCCTGCTCGCGATCCGCGACACCCCGCTCTCGCTCGACGAGGTGTACGAGGCGGTGGGCGACGACGCGGCCGGCGGGACGACGGTCTTCGTCGGCACGGTCCGCGACCACGACGGCGGCCGGCCGGTCTCGGTGCTGGAGTACAGCTGCCACCCGTCGGCGGAGCGGGAGCTGCGCCGGGTCGCCGCGAAGGTCGTCGCCGACTTCCCGGTCCGGGCGCTGGCCGCGGTGCACCGGGTGGGCCGGCTGGGGATCACCGACAAGGCGGTGATCGTCGCGGTGTCGTGCGCGCACCGCGGCGAGGCGTTCGCCGCCGCCCGCCGGCTGATCGACGACCTCAAGCACGAGGTGCCGATCTGGAAGCACCAGGTGTTCGCGGACGGCGGCGAGGAGTGGGTCGGCGCCGGCGACTGCTGAGCACCCGCCGGACCCCCCGTGTCGTGCAGGCGCGCCGTCCGCTCACTCGAACGGGTGTGGGACGCTGCGCCGGATACTCCCTGGAAGTGAGCCGATCGGCGGCGCCGTAACCCGGACGGCGCCCGCGGCGTTGTCCGCCGGACTGGTTAATCTGCTCATAGACACGACGAACTGGGAGTACCGAGATGGCTGTACTCGCCTGGTTGAGCATTCCCTGCGTCGCCGGGGCGCTGGCCGCCGTGTGGGCGATCTGGGCCCAGCGGGCCCCGAAGGCGACGGGGGACCCGGCCTCGCTGGCCGAGCACCAGCGGTTCATGGCCGCGATGGAACGCACCACCGCGGGCGGCGACCCGCGCGAGCGCCGGGAGCGGTAGCGGCCCGGGGGCCGGTGGGGTCCGGGCCGCCGGGCGCGCCGTCACGCGCGTCCCGTACTGTCGAGGCATGCCACGCCGCTCTGCGACGATGCTCGCCGCCACCCTGCTGCTCATAGCGCTGCTCTGCGCCTCGGTGCTGATGAAGGTGCCGTACACCGAGATGAGCCCGGGCCCGACGTACAACACGCTCGGGGTGCAGGAGAAGACGGGGACCCCGGTGATCACCATCACCGGCCACGAGTCCTTCCCGGCGAGCGGGAACCTCAACATGACGACCGTCCAGGTCACCGGCGCCAAGTACGAGCCGAGCCTGGTCAACGCGGTGGTCGGCTGGCTGCGCGACGACGTGCTGGTGGTGCCGCACGACAACGTCTACCCGAAGGGCCAGAGCGACGCCGACGCGAAGCGGCAGAACGCCGAGGAGTTCGCGCTCTCCGAGGACCACGCCCGCACCGCGGCGCTGAGCCAGCTCGGCATCCCGATGGGCAGCGAGCTGATCGTCCAGAGCGTCACCGCCGGCGCCCCGGCGGAGGGCCGGCTGCACGCCGGGGACCAGATCGTCGCGGTCGACGGCACTCCGGTCGCCGACGCGGAGGCGGTCGCCAAGGCGGTCACCCGGCACCAGCCCGGCGAGGAGGCGGTCTTCACCGTGGTGCCGCGGGTCAAGGAGGGCTCGGCCGAGCCGGGGGTGCGCACCGACATCGCCGTCCCGACCGTGAAGTCGTCGGACACCGGCGCCGCGATGGTCGGCATCCGCCCGGGTCTGCGGCACACCTACCCGTTCCGGATCGACATCGGGCTGCAGGACGTCGGCGGGCCCAGCGCGGGCCTGATGTTCTCGCTCGGCATCATCGACAAGCTGACCCCGGGCGACCTGACCGGCGGGAAGTTCGTGGCCGGCACCGGCACCATCACCGACGAGGGCGAGGTCGGTCCGATCGGCGGCATAGCGATGAAGCTGATCGCCGCCCGGGACGCGGGCGCCGAGTACTTCTTCGCCCCGGCCTCGAACTGCGCGGAGGCCGGCAAGAACACCCCGTCCGGGCTGAAGCTGATCAAGGTGGAGACGCTGGACGGCGCGCTGAAGGCGCTGGACCAGATCCGCTCCGGGCAGACCTCCGCGCTGCCGTCCTGCACCCCGTAGGTCCGGACCCGCGAGGCCCGGACCTCGTGGGCCCGAACCGCGCGGGGCCGTGCGGGCGCCTCAGGCGAAGGTCGCCAGCAGGGCCTTGGTCAGGCCCGGCACCAGCTCGGGGCCGGTCAGCACCTCGCGGGCGGTGTCCTTGGAGCGCAGCCGCAGCGCGATCTCCTTGCTGCCGTCGCGCAGCACGGCGGCGGTGATCCGCACCTCCTCGCGCTTGGGGTGGTTGGCCACCCACTCGGCGAGCTGGGCGTCGCTCGCGTTGCGCGGGCGGGACTGCTCGGCGCCCGGCGGCAGCATCAGGCGCTCGACGACCAGGGCGCAGCCGGCCACCGCGTCGGGCCAGGCGATGGTGCCGAGGAACTTGTCCAGCTCCATGCCGGCGGGCAGTTCGTCCTGCTCGACCGGGGTGAGGCCGGGCTCGTTGCTGTCGGCGAGGCCGAGCTGCTCGGCGATGCGGGGGTCGGCCTTGCGCAGGGCGGTGCTGTCCACCAGGGCGAAGAGGCGGGCCGGGAGGTCCCAGCCGAGGGTGGCGGCGTACTCGTCGATCTCCAGCGCGGCCCGGGTCAGCGGGCTGCCGGCCGGGAGGGTGGAGACGTCGTCGGGGAGGTTGGATCCATCGGACATGTCTCAATCCTCACACGCCGGGCGCCCGGTGCGTGGCGCCCGGGCGCTCCGGGCCGGTGGGACGGCCGGCGGGACCGCCCGCGGGAGGGGGCGCCGGAGGGGTTGTCGCGGGGTCCCGGGGGAGGGGTTGTCGTAACCGTCTGCTAACGGTGGGAACTCGGCCAAAGACTGGTTAAGTTGCACTGGAGACCGACTGACCCAAGACGACACAGCTGAGGTGCCACCGTGGTATTCCAGATGCCGGAACGCTCAGGACCGGGGTTCCGGCGAAGAGTAGGACCCCCCTCCCGGCGGGCGCGGGTGCTCCTGCTGACCCTGGGCGTACTCGCGGTGCTGTTCCTGCTGTTCGTCATGTTCGCCGGCTTCTGGACGGACTGGCTCTGGTTCAGGTCGGTGCACTACTCGTCGGTCTTCACCACCCAGCTGTGGACGAAGATCGGCCTGTTCGCGGTGTTCGGCGTGCTGATGGCGGTGATCGTCGGCTTCAACGTGTGGCTGGCGCACCGGCTCCGGCCGCCGCTGTCGGCGATGTCGGTGGAGCAGCAGAGCCTGGACCGCTACCGCTCCGGCCTGGCGCCGTTCAAGCGCTGGGCGCTGCTCGGGATCTCGCTGGTGATCGGGCTGGTGGCGGGCGCCGCGGCCTCCGGCCAGTGGCGGACCTGGCTGCTGTGGACGAACGGGACGTCGTTCGGCACCAAGGACCCGCAGTTCGGCAAGGACGTCTCGTTCTACGCCTTCGACCTGCCGTTCTACGAGTTCCTGCTGGGCTTCGCGTTCAGCGCGGTGATCGTCTCGCTGCTGACCTCGGCGCTGGTGCACTACCTGTACGGCGGGCTGCGGCTGCAGGGGCCGGGCCGGCGGGCGAGCGTCGGCGCGCAGGGGCACCTGGCGGTGCTGCTGGGCGTGTTCGTGCTGCTGAAGGCGGTGGCGTACTGGCTGGACCGGTACGGGCTGGCGGTGAAGACCGGTACGTACAAGGGCGTGACCGGCTGGACGGGCCTGCGGTACGTGGACGCGAACGCGTTCCTGCCGGCGAAGACGATCCTGTTCTTCGTCGCGGTGATCTGCGCGGTGCTGTTCTTCCTGACCCCGGTGCGCCGCACCTGGGCACCGGCCCTGATCGGCCTGGGCCTGATGGTGCTGTCGGCGGTGCTGATCGGCGGGGTGTACCCGGCGATCGTGCAGCAGTTCCAGGTCAAGCCGAACGAGCAGGCCAAGGAGACGCCGTACATCCAGAAGAACATCGACGCGACGCGTGAGGCGTACGGGATCGCCGACAGCCAGGTCGTCCAGTACGAACCGGCGAACGGCACCAACGCGGACGCGCTGAAGCCGGACGCGCAGACCATCTCGGACATCCGCCTGCTGGACCCCAACGTGGTCGGCCCGACGTTCCAGCAGAACGAGGCGCTGCGCAAGTACTACGCGTTCCCCAAGTCGCTGGACGTCGACCGGTACGGCGACCAGGACACCGTGCTGGGCGTGCGCGAGCTGGACCTGAACGGCATCCAGCGGAACTGGATCAACGACCACTTCAACTACACCCACGGCTACGGCGTGATCGCGGCCAAGGGCAACCAGGTGGACGCCAACGGCAACCCGGTCTACACCGAGTCGGCGCTGCCGACGAAGGGCGCGTTCGGCGACTACCAGCAGCGGATCTACTACGGCGAGAAGACGTCGACGTACTCGATCGTCGGCGGCGGCTACCAGGACATCGACTACACCGCCGAGGACGGCACCCCGGTGCACTCCACCTATGAGGGCGGCAGCGGCGTCGGACTGGACAACCCGCTGACCCGCGCCGCCTACGCGGTGAAGTTCGCCGAGCCGCAGATCCTCTACTCCAGCGCGATCCGGGACGGCGCGAAGATCATCTACGACCGCACGCCCAAGGAGCGGGTCGAGAAGGTCGCGCCGTGGCTGTCGATCGACGCCGACCCGTACCCGGTGGTCGAGAACGGCCGCGTCGTGTGGGTGCTGGACGGCTACACCACCTCGGACGGCTACCCGTTCTCCTCGAAGACGACCCTGGGCGACGCCACCAAGGACTCACTGACCAACCAGCGCGGTGAGCTGCTGACCGCCGCGAACCAGGTCAACTACATCCGCAACTCGGTCAAGGCCACCGTGGACGCGTACACCGGCGAGGTGACGCTCTACCAGTGGGACGAGAACGACCCGGTGCTGAAGACCTGGATGAAGGCGTTCCCGGGCACGGTCAAGGCGAAGGCCGACATCCCGTCCGAGCTGGCGCCCCACCTGCGCTACCCGCAGGACATGTTCAAGGTGCAGCGCGACCTGCTCGCCGAGTACCACATGACCGACGCCGGCGGCTTCTTCAACGGCACGGACATCTGGCAGGTGCCGACCGACCCGACGACCAACACCAACGAGGTGCAGCCGCCGTACTACCTGACCGTCCGGATGCCGGACGCGCAGGACGCGACGTTCTCGCTCACCACGACCTTCGCGCCGCAGGGCCGGGACAACCTGGCCGCGTTCATGTCGGTCAGCGCCGACCCGGGCCCGGACTACGGGAAGATCCGGATCGCCAAGATCCCGACCGGTGCCGGGGCGTTGGGTCCCAAGCAGGTGCAGGCGAAGTTCAACTCGGACCCGCTGGTCGCCAACCAGCTGACCCTGCTGAAGACCGGCACCGACTCCGACATCGAGTACGGCAACCTGCTGACCCTGCCGGTCGGCGGCGGCCTGCTGAACGTCGAGCCGGTCTACCTCATCGGCCGCAGCGCCAAGGTGCCGGTGCTGAAGAAGGTGCTGGCGACGTACGGGAACGAGAACGCGGTCGTCGCGGTGGAGGACAACCTGGAGAAGGCGCTGGCCAAGGTGCTCGGCGGTGCGGTGACCGGTGCGCCGGTCACGCCCACCGCACCCGGCACCACGCCGACCAGCCCGACCGCGCCGACGACGCCCACCAACCCGACGACCCCGACCGCGCCGACGCCGGGCGGCGCGGTGACGCCGGAGCTGCAGAAGGCGATCTCCGACGCGGTGAAGGCCAACAACGACAGCCAGACCGCGTTCAAGAACGGCGACTGGGTGGCCTGGGGCCAGGCCCAGAAGGCCCTCAACGACGCGCTCAAGGCGGTCGAGGCGGCCGAGCAGAAGGCCGGGATCACCCCGGCCCCGACGGCGACCGGCACGGCGCCGGCCACCCCGCCGGCGACCGCCCCGGCCACCCCGCCGGCCTCACCCGCCCCGAGCAGCGGCCCCTGAGCTGCGACGATCCCGCGGTAACCGATTTCGGTTCCACCCCGCGCCCGTGCTATGGTTCAACTACCGACGCGGGGTGGAGCAGCTCGGTAGCTCGCTGGGCTCATAACCCAGAGGTCGCAGGTTCAAATCCTGTCCCCGCTACTCAGTAGCACGAAGGCCCGGAGGATTCTTCCTCCGGGCCTTCGGCGTTTGCGCGCGCGGGCGGGCCGGGGCGCTCCGGTACCATCGAGCGTCGCCGAGGACGACGGCAGCGGGGTTTGTGGGGGCCAAGTGTCGGGAAATCGACAAAGCGCCGAAGCAATTTCGTCGGCTTCGGGTCCGCCCCGCCGAAATCGGCCGGGGCAGGTGTACGCGGGTTGCGGGTGATGCGACGATGGGACACACGGGGGACGCTGCCCGGCTGCTGACCGGCCGTCGGGTCCGTGTGCTCCCCGTGGGGTCCCTCCGGCCCCGGGCCGGAGGACGGCGCCGCGACACTCGGGGGGAGTGGGAGTCGGCATGAGGCTGATCGGCAGGAACGGGGCAGGGGCGAAGCCGGCGACCACCGAGGCGGACACCGAGGCCTGGGCGGAGAGTCCCGAACGGCAGCCCGGCGCCCTACCCGCCCAGCGCACCAGCGGCCTGGCCGAGCGCCGCCCCGCGGGCGGCTGGGGCCCGGACTCCCTGGTGCACGTCCCGGCCGGCGGCCTCGCCGCCGCCCCGGGCCCGCGCGGCGCACCTGCCGACGCCCCCGCCGTCGCCGGAGTCGAGGGCGACACCGGCTTCGACTCGGCGAGCTTCGAGACCGCGCTCGCCGCCCGCGAGCAGGCCGCCCTGGAGGCCCGGCACCGGCGCGCCGCCGACGACGGGGACCCGGACGCCGCCGCCCGGCTCGGCACCCTGCTACTGCGCCGCGGCGACCTGGAGGACGCCGAACCCTACCTGCGCGCCGCGGCCGCCGCCGGGCTGCGCGCCGCCGCCAACAACCTCGGCGTGCTGCTGCACCAGCGGGGTCACCGGGCCGAGGCCGCCCAGTGGTGGCGGCAGGCGGCGGTGGCCGGCAGCGCGCCCGCCGCCCACGCGCTGGGCCTGCAACTGCGCGACCAGGGCGAGGAGGAGGCCGCCGAGTACTGGCTGCACTTCGCCGCCGACCACGGCCACCCGCTGGGCGCCTACGCGCTGGGCGACCTCATGGAGCACCGCCGGGACGTGCGCGCCGAGCGCTGGTTCAAGGTGTCCGCGGACGCCGGGCACCGGGAGGCCGCCTACCGGCTGGCCCGGATGCGCGAGGCGGCCGGGGACAAGGAGACCGCCGAGGCCTGGTACCGGATCGCGGCCGCCCGCAGCCACGCCCGCGCCGCGCTGCGCCTGGGCGTGCTGCTGGAGGACCGGGCCGGCGGCGAGCAGTCGCTGCTGGACGAGGCGGCCCGCTGGTACCGGCAGTCGGCGCAGAACGGCGAGCCGCGGGCCGCGTGCGCGCTGGGCTACCTGCTGCGCGACGGCGGGGACCTCGTCGCTGCCGCCGAGTGGTGGCAGGAGGCGGCCGAGGCGGGGGACGGCAACGCGGCCAACGCGCTGGGCGCGCTGCACGCCTCGCGCGGCGAGGCCGCCCGGGCGGAGCACTGGTACCGCAGCGCGCTGGAGGCCGGCGACCAGAACGGCGCGTTCAACCTGGGCCTGCTGTGCGCGGGGGCGGGCCGGGCCCAGCAGGCCGAGCAGTGGTACCGGCGGGCCGCGTACGCCGGGCACCGGGAGGCGTGCAACGCGCTGGCCGTGGTGCTGCTGCAGCGCGGCGACGAGTCGGGCGCCGAGCCGTGGTTCTCCAAGGCCGCCGAGGCGGGCAGCGTGGACGGCGCGTTCAACCTGGGCGTGCTGCACGCCGGGCGCGGGGAGCACCGGCAGGCGCAGGAGTGGTACGCGCGCGCCGCGGCGGAGGGGCACGGCGAGGCGGCGCTGCAGCTGGCGGTGGTGCAGGAGCAGCGCGGCAACGCGGCGGGCGCGCTGGAGCGCTACCGGCAGGCGGCGGCGGGCGGTTCGACGGAGGGCGCGTTCCGGCTGGCGTCGGTGCTGGACCGGCGGGGGGACGCGGACGCGGAGGCCGAGCACTGGTACGCGCTGGCGGCGGACGCCGGGCACCGCCGGGCGCAGGTGCGGATGGGTGTGCGGGCGGCCGAGCGGGGCGCGCTGGAGATCGCGGAGAGCTGGTACCGGCGGGCCGCGGAGGCGGGCAGCCGCAGCGCGGCGTTCAACCTGGGGCTGCTGCTGGCCCGGCAGGACCACGAGGCCGAGGCGATGCTCTGGTACACCCGGGCGGCGGACGCCGGGCACGGGCGGGCGGCGCTGCGGCTGGCGCTGCTGGCGCTGCGCCGGGGCGAGCCGGTGCTGGCGGAGGGCTGGTGCCGGCGGGCCGCGGACTACGGTCCGGCGGAGGTGGCCGAGCGGGCGGGCCGGCTGTTGGGCGCGCTGCACGCGGAGCTGAGCGCGTAGCCGGGCGCGCGGCCGGA
Organism: Kitasatospora sp. NPDC058032; assembly: GCF_042885845.1. Taxonomy (NCBI): domain Bacteria; kingdom Bacillati; phylum Actinomycetota; class Actinomycetes; order Kitasatosporales; family Streptomycetaceae; genus Kitasatospora; species Kitasatospora sp. NPDC058032. The sequence continues at coordinate 246,657 of NZ_JBHVRK010000005.1, forward strand.
CACGGGGGCGGGTGCGGAGGCGTGTGCTCCGGCGGGTGCGCCGTGCGCGCGGGGGCGGTTCGGGACGCGGCGGTGGTTCAGGGCGCGGCGGTGCTTCAGGGCGTGGCGGCGGAGCAGTCCGGACACAGGCCGCGGTAGGTGATCTCGGCGCCGGAGACGGTGAAGCCGAACCGCTCGGCGGCGGGCAGCGCGGCCAGCGGGTCGCCCTGCGGGTGGACGTCGCGGATGGCGCCGCAGCCGTAGCAGACCAGGTGCTGGTGCGCGTGGTGGGCGTTGGGGTCGTAGCGCTTGGCGCGGCCGTCGGTGGCGACCTCCAACACCTCGCCCAGGCCGACGAGTTCGCCGAGGGTGTTGTACACGGTGGCGCGGCTGATCTCGGGCAGCCGCTCGACCGCGCGGGCGTGCACCTCGTCGGCGGTCAGGTGGACGTGCTCGCCGTCGAGGACCTCGGCCACGACCCGGCGCTGCGAGGTCAGCCGCCATCCACGTCCGCGCAGTCTCTCCAGGAGGTCACTCATGGACTCAGGGTAAGTGACACTCCGAGTTTGGTTCCAGTGTTGACTTAGACAAAGTCCAAGTTAGGATCGGTTCGTCACGACCTGATCACGCGGAGGCCCCTCACATGACTACCCAGGACGAGCTGCGCCCCACCCTCACCACGGAGGCGGGTGCCCCCGTCGCCGACAACCAGAACACCGAGACCGCCGGTGTCGGCGGTCCGGCGCTGATCCAGGACCAGCAGCTGTTCGAGAAGCTCGCGCACTTCAACCGCGAGCGCATCCCGGAGCGCGTGGTGCACGCCCGCGGCGCCGGCGCCTACGGCACCTTCACGGTGACCGGGGACGTCACCGCGTACACCCGGGCCGCCTTCCTCTCCGAGGTCGGCAAGCAGACCGAGACCTTCCTGCGCTTCTCCACCGTCGCCGGCAACCTCGGCGCGGCGGACGCGGTGCGCGACCCGCGCGGCTTCGCGCTGAAGTTCTACACCGAGGAGGGCAACTACGACCTCGTCGGCAACAACACCCCGGTGTTCTTCATCAAGGACGCCGGCAAGTTCCCCGACTTCATCCACACCCAGAAGCGGGACCCGTACACCGGCTCGCAGGAGGCGGACAACGTCTGGGACTTCTGGGGCCTGTCGCCCGAGGCCACCCACCAGGTGACCTGGCTGTTCGGCGACCGCGGCATCCCGGCCTCGTACCGGCACATGGACGGCTTCGGCTCGCACACCTACCAGTGGCAGAACGAGGCCGGCGAGTACTTCTGGGTGAAGTACCACTTCAAGACCGACCAGGGCGTCAAGAGCCTCACCCAGGACGAGGCCAACAAGCTCGCCGGCGAGGACCCGGACAGCCACCAGCGCGACCTGCGCGAGGCCATCGAGCGCGGCGAGTTCCCGACCTGGACGGTCAGCGTCCAGATCATGCCGGCGGCGGACGCGGCGAACTACCGCTTCAACCCGTTCGACCTGACCAAGGTCTGGCCGCACGCGGACTACCCGCTGGTCGAGTTCGGCAAGCTGGAGCTGAACCGCAACCCCGACAACATCTTCGCCGAGGTCGAGCAGTCGATATTCTCGCCGTCGCACTTCGTGCCCGGCATTGGCCCGTCCCCGGACAAGATGCTGCAGGGCCGCCTGTTCGCCTACGCGGACGCCCACCGCTACCGCGTCGGCGTCAACGCCGACCACCTGCCGGTGAACCGCCCGCACGCCACCGAGGCGCTCACCAACCACCGGGACGGGCACCTGTACGACGGCCGTCACGGGCGCCGCAAGAACTACGAGCCGAACAGCTTCGGCGGTCCGGTGCAGACCGGCCGCCCGCTGTGGGCGCCGCTGCCGGTCGACGGCGCCACCGGCAACCACGAGGCCCCCTCGCACGCCGAGGACAACGACTTCGTGCAGGCCGGCAACCTCTACCGGCTGATGGGCGAGGACGAGAAGCAGCGGCTGATCGGCAACCTGTCCGGCTTCATCGCCAAGGTCTCCGCGGACCGCGAGGACATCGTCGAGCGGGCGGTGGGCAACTTCCGCAAGGCCGACGCCGACTTCGGTCAGCGGCTGGAGACGGCGGTGCGGGAGCTGCGCAAGCAGCGCTGACGCACCCCGGCGCGGGGCCCGGTGAGGGGCCCCGCCGAGCAGCGGGCCCCGAGTGCCGACGGAGAACCGGCACCCGGGGCCCGCACCACGTGAGGGGGATCCTTCGAAGAATCCCCAGGCAGGTCGAGCGGAGAATCAGACGCTCAGGCGGCGCAGCGCCTCCTCGTGGAGCAGGCCGTTGGAGGCGACGGCGTCGGCGCCGCCCGGGCCCGGGATGCCGTCCAGGCCGGTGAAGCGCCCGCCGGCCTCCTCGACGATGATGCAGTTCGCCGCCATGTCCCACAGCGACAGCTCCGGCTCGGCGGCGATGTCCACCGCGCCCTCGGCGACCATCATGTACGACCAGAAGTCGCCGTAGGCGCGGGTGCGCCAGCAGGCCCGGGTGAGGTCGAGGAACGGGTCGAGGCGGCCGCGCTCCTCCCAGCCGGTGAGCGAGGAGTAGGAGAAGGACGCGTCCTCGATCCGCGAGACGCCGGAGACGTGGATCCGGCCCGCCTTGGCGAGGCTGCGGCCGGCGAACGCGCCGAGGTCCTTGGCCGCCCACCAGCGGCGGTTCAGCGCCGGGGCGGAGACGATGCCGACGACGGGCCGCTCCACGCCGTCCGGGCCGTCCTCCAGCAGCGCGATCAGGGTGGCCCAGACCGGGACGCCGCGAATGTAGTTCTTGGTGCCGTCGATCGGGTCGATCACCCAGCGGCGCGGGCCGGAGCCCTGCAGGCCGAACTCCTCACCGAGCACCGCGTCGCGCGGGCGGGCCCGCTGCAGGACGCCGCGCACCATTTCCTCGGCGGCCTTGTCGGCGTCGCTGACGGGGGTCAGGTCGGGCTTGGTCTCGATCCGCAGGTCGAGCGCGCGGAAGCGGTCCAGGGTGACCGAGTCGGCCGAGTCGGCGAGGACATGGGCGAGTCGGAGGTCGTCGTGGTAGTCGGCCATGGTCGAAACCCTAGCGTTCCGCCTCCGTCAGTGCGCGGATCCGCTGAGCTGGAGGCCGATGACCCCGGCGATGACCAGGGAGATCGAGACGAGTTTGAGCACCGAGGTGGACTCGCCGAGGAAGATCATGCCGTAGATGGCGGTGCCGGCCGCGCCGATGCCGGTCCACACCGCGTAGGCGGGGCCGACCGGGAGGGTCTTCAGGGAGAGGGTCAGCAGGCCGAAGCTGCCGAGGGCGAAGACGCAGAAGCTGATGGTGGGCCAGAGCTTGGTGAAGCCCTCGCTGAGCTTGAGGTTGATCGCGAAGCCGGTCTCCAGGAAACCGGCCAGGATCACCAGGGCCCATGCCATCGCGTGCTCTCCCTGTCGGTCGGCGGACCGGGCGGCGCGGCCGGTCGGTGGGACCGGTCGGCCGGCCGGGCCGTGATCCGGCCCGACTTTCCTATGATCACCAGGAGAGGGCGCCGTGACACCTCGAATGCGGAAACCGCCCGGCGCCGGCCGTCAGTCGCCCTCGCGGGCCTCCTTGCTGGCCAGCAGGCGGCGCAGCGAGTAGAGCCTGGCGGGGTCGGCGTGCCCGTCGGCCACCCAGGCGTCCAGCGCGCAGTCCGGCTCGTCGTGGCTGCACGCGCGCGGGCAGCCCTCGGTGCCGGGCTCCAGGTCGGGGAAGGCGTGGATGACCCGGGACGGGTCGATGTGCGACAGGCCGAAGGAGCGGAAGCCGGGCGTGTCGATCACCCAGCCCGCGTCCAGTGCCTTCTTCGAGCCGGGCTTGGCGCCGGGCGGCGGCGGCAGTCGCAGCGCGAGCGCGGAGACGGTGGTGTGCCGGCCGCGGCCGGTGACGGCGTTGACCCGGCCGGTGATCCGCTGCCGCTCCGGGACGAGGGCGTTGACCAGGGTGGTCTTGCCGACGCCGGAGTGGCCGATGAACACGGTGCGCAGGCCGCGCAGGTGCGCGCGGACGGCCTCGGCGCCGGTGGTCTCCAGCTCGTCGCGGCGGGTGACGACGTACTGGATGCCCAGCGGCGCGTAGGACTCCAGCAGCGGTTCGGCGGGGGCCAGGTCGGCCTTGGTGAGGACGAGCAGCGGCTCCATGCCCGCGTCGTAGGCGGCGACCAGGCAGCGGTCGATCAGCCGGGGCCGCGGCTCGGGGTCGGCCAGCGCGGTGACGATGGCGAGCTGCTCGGCGTTGGCGACGACGATCCGCTCGTAGGGGTCGTCGTCGTCCGCGGTGCGCCGCAGCACCGAGGTGCGCTCCTCGACCCGGACGATCCGGGCCAGGGTGTCGGTGTCCCCGGAGAGGTCGCCGACCAGGGAGACGGTGTCGCCGACGACCACGCCCTTGCGGCCCAGCTCGCGGGCCTTCATGGCGACGACCTCGTGCTCCTGCTTGGTGCCCGGGTCGACCAGGCAGGTCAGCCGGCCGCGGTCGATGGTGAGCACCATCGCCTCGGCGGCGTCCTCGTGTTTGGGCCGGATCCGGGTCCGCGGCCGGGAGCCCCGGCGCGCGGGGCGGTTGCGGATGTCGTCCTCGTCGGCGTCCTTGCCGTAGCGGCGCATGTGCCCAGTCCCCCGCTCAGCCGCCCGCCACCGGTCCGGCGAGCAGTTCGTCCCACATGGCGGGGAAGTCCGGCAGGGTCTTGGCGGTGGTGGCCACGTTCTCCACCTGGACGCCGGGCACGGCGAGGCCGATCACCGCGGCGGCGGTGGCCAGGCGGTGGTCCTCGTAGGTGTGGAAGACGCCGCCGGTGAGCTTGCGCGGGCGGATCCGCAGGCCGTCCTCGGTCTCGCTGACGTCGCCGCCGAGGCCGTTGATCTCCTTGGCGAGGGCGGCCAGCCGGTCGGTCTCGTGCAGCCGCAGGTGGGCGATGCCGTAGAGGTGGGACTCGGAGTCGGCGAGGGCGGCGACCGCGGCGATCACCGGGGTGAGCTCGCCGACGTCGTGCAGGTCGGCCTCGATGCCGTGGATCCGGCCGGTGCCGGTGAAGCGCAGGCCCTCGTCGGTGAAGGCGCAGCTGCCGCCCATCCGGGTGTAGAGGTCGCGCAGCTGGTCGCCGGGCTGGGTGGTGTGCTTCGGCCAGTCGCGGACGGTGACCCGGCCGCCGGCGACCAGGGCGGCGGCGAAGAACGGCGCGGCGTTGGAGAGGTCGGGCTCGACGACCAGGTCGCGGCCGAGCAGGGCGCCGGGGGTGACCCGCCAGACGTCCTTCTCGCCGCCGTCCTCGGGGGCGTCGACCTGGACGCCGGCCAGGCGCAGCATGTCGACGGTCATCCGGATGTGCGGCAGCGAGGGGACCGGGCCGCCGACGTGCCGGACCTCGACGCCGTTGTTGTAGCGGGCGCCGGAGAGCAGCAGCGCGGAGACGAACTGGGAGGAGGCGGAGGCGTCGAGCTCGACGGTGCCGCCGTCGAGGGCGCCGGTGCCGTGCACGGTGAGCGGGAAGGTGCCGCGTCCGCCGTCCTCGATCCGGGCGCCGAGCGCGCGCAGGGCGTCGATGACGCCGTGCTGGGGGCGCTCGTGGCTGCGCGGGTCGCCGTCGAAGTGGACCGGGCCGTCGGCGAGGACGGCGAGCGGGGGCAGGAAGCGCATGACCGTGCCGGCGTTGCCGACGTCGACCGAGGCGGGGCCGCGCAGCACGGGGGCGGGGATGACCCGCCAGGCCTCGCCGCCGCCGGTGCCGCCGGTGTCGTTGTTGACCTGCTCCTCGATGGTGACGCCGAGGGCGCGCAGGCCGTCGGCCATCAGCTGGGAGTCGCGGCTGCGCAGCGGGCGGCGCACCCAGCCGGGACCGTCGGCCAGTGCGGCCAGCAGCAGGGCGCGGTTGGTGACCGACTTGGAGCCGGGGATGGTGACGGTGGCGTCCACGGGGGTGGTCGCGACGGGGGCGGGCCACAGGGTCTCGGTCATGGGCCAAGTCTAGGGGCCGTACGGGAACCGTCCTGTTACCCGAGGGTGCGGTCCGCGGGCCCCGGCCGGCCCCGGGCGGCCCCGGTCGGTCACAGCGGGCTCAGCAGCCAGCTCGCGCCGAGGGCGAGGCAGACGAGGGCGGTGACCAGGAAGAGGGTGATCCAGGCGAGGCCGGGGATGCCGGTGAGCCGGGCGAGCTGGTCGGCGTCGGAGTCGTGCGCCTCGCCGTGCCGGCGCTGGCGCTGGAGTTCGAGGACCGGGCGGACGGCGCCGAGCAGCAGGAACCAGGTGCCGAGGTAGGCGAAGCCCGCCTGGACGCCGGGGGAGCCGAACCAGGAGACCAGGAAGAAGGCGCCGCCGGCGAGCAGCACGGTGAACAGGCCGAAGGCGTTGCGGATCCGGACGAGCAGGGCGAGCAGCAGGGCGACGGCGAGCCACAGCAGCAGGGTGATCCGGTCGGCGGCGAGCAGGGCGGCGCAGCCGAGGCCGAGCAGGGCGGGGGTGGTGTAGCCGGCGGCGAGGGTGAGCAGCATGCCGGGGCCGGTGGCGCGGCCGTAGGAGAGGGTGAGGCCGGAGGTGTCGGAGTGCAGCCGGATGCCGGCGAGCCTGCGGCGGGTGGCGAGGGCGGCGAGGCCGTGGCCGCCCTCGTGGGCGATGGTGACGGCGTTGCGGGCGATCCGCCACAGCGGGCGGGCGAGGACGGTGAGCAGGGCGGTGGCGCCGGTGGCGAGGGCGAGCCAGCCGGGCGGGTCGGGCTGGGTGCCGGTGACGGCGGTCCACAGCTCGTCGAGGGTCCTGGCGTCCATGGTTCTCCTCCGCCTCGGTTCGGCCGCTTCCTGCGCACGGCAGCCTGCCATGGGGAGGACGGCGGGCCCGGGGCGGGTGGTTCTGCGAGCGGGCGGGGGGCACGGGGCGGGCGGGGCCGTGGCAAGCTGACGGTATGTGTGGTCGCTTCGCCGCGAGTACCCGGCCCGAGTCCGTCGTCGAGCTGTTCGGCGTCGAGCAGTGGGACCCGGCCGAGACGCTGGACCCGAGCTGGAACGTCGCGCCGACGCAGAGCGCCTTCGTGGTGCTGGAGCGCCTGGCGAAGGGGGCGCCCGCGCCGGTGCGCCAGCTGCGGGTGCTGCGCTGGGGGCTGGTGCCGCAGTGGGCGGGCTCGCCGGAGGCGGCGGTGAAGATGATCAACGCCCGGGCGGACACGGTGCACGAGAAGCCGTCGTACCGGCAGGCGTTCGCCGCGCGCCGGTGCGTCGTGCCGGTGGACGGCTACTACGAGTGGCAGACCGTGCCGGGGGAGCGGGGCCGGGCGCGCAAGAAGCCGTTCTTCGTCTCCCGGGCGGACGGCGCTCCGCTGGCGCTGGCGGGCCTGTACGAGTTCTGGCGCAACCGGGCGGTGCCCTCGGACCACCCGGAGGGCTGGCTGGTGACGTTCACGATCGTGACGACCGAGGCCGAGGAGCTGCTGGCGCCGGTCCACGAGCGGATGCCGCTGTTCCTGGACCCGGGATCGTTCGACGCCTGGCTGGACCCGGGGCTGGACGACGGCGGGTCCGAGGAGCTGCGGCGGCTGCTGGTACCGCCGCCGCCGGGCGCGCTGCGGGTGACGCCGGTGTCGCCGGACGTCGGCAGCATCCGCAACGACCACGCCGGGCTCACCGCGCCGTACACCGAGGTCGAGTACGAGACCACCCTGTTCTGACGACCCTGTTGTGACGACCGCCGCCGTGACCGCCGTGAAATCGGCCCCCGTGACCACCGAGTCGGTGACCACGCCCGCCGGGGAGGCCCGGATCACCCTGCACCCGGCGTCCGCGCCGCGGGCGGTGCTGGCCCTGGGGCACGGCGCCGGCGGCGGGATCGAGGCGCGCGACCTGGCGGCGCTGGCCGCCGCCCTGCCGGCCCGCGGGGTGTCGGTGGCGCTGGTCGAGCAGCCCTGGCGGGTGGCGGGGCGCAAGGTGGCGCCGGCGCCGAAGACCCTGGACGCGGGCTGGGTGCCGGTGGCCGGGCGGCTGGCCGGGGCGGGTCTGCCGCTGCTGGTGGGCGGGCGCAGCGCCGGGGCGCGGGTGGCCTGCCGGACCGGGGCGCAGAGCGGGGCGGTGGGCGTGGTGGCGCTGGCGTTCCCGCTGCACCCGCCGGGCCGGCCGGAGCGCAGCCGGGCCGAGGAGCTGCTGGGGTCGGGGCTGCCGACGCTGGTGGTGCAGGGGGCGGCGGATCCGTTCGGCGGGCCCGCGGAGTTCCCGGAGCTGCCGGACTCGCACGAGCTGGTGGCGCTGCCGGTCGGCAACCACGGCTTCGAGGTGCCGAAGCGGGCGGCGGTGGGGCAGCGGGAGCTGCTGGACCTGATCGTCTCGGCGGTCGGTGACTGGGTGCTGCGGGTGGTGTGAGACCGGTCACCGGGGCCCGGGAATGCGGGCGGGGCCCGCGTGGTTGTGACGGTCGTCAGTTGGCGTCCCGGTGGAAGGCAGGGCAGATGGGTTCGATCGCGTGCCCCGAGCGACCGGACGAGCGCGAGGCCTTCGCGCTGTCCTGGCCGGAGTGGCCGGCGGCGGGCGAGAAGCCCGTCGGCCCGATATCCTCGCTTTCGGGGCGGCCCGCCGTGGGCCGTGTCCGTCATGCCGAGGAGGTGGGTCCGGTCGTCGGGACCGAGCACGAGGCCGAGCCGGGCCGGGGCCCGGAGGAGGGCCGGCCCGCGGGCGAGGCGCTCACCGGTGAGGAGCTGGCCGAGGCGATCGGTGAGGACACCTTCCGGGTGTCGGCGGAGGAGAGCGAGGAGGCCCGGCGGGAGCGCTTCGAGCGCGACGCCCTGGGCTACCTGGACCCGATGTACTCGGCCGCCCTGCGGATGACCCGCAACCCGGCCGACGCGGAGGACCTCCTGCAGGAGGCGTTCGCGAAGGCGTACGCGTCGTTCCACCAGTTCCGCGAGGGCACCAACCTCAAGGCGTGGCTGTACCGCATCCTCACCAACACCTTCATCAACTCGTACCGCAAGAAGCAGCGGGAGCCGCAGCGCACCGCCGCCGAGGAGATCGAGGACTGGCAGCTGGCCCGGGCCGAGTCGCACATGTCGACGGGTCTGCGCTCGGCGGAGACCCAGGCTCTGGACCACCTCCCGGACAGCGATGTGAAGGACGCCCTCCAGGCCATCCCGGAGGAGTTCCGCATCGCCGTCTATCTCGCGGACGTAGAGGGCTTTGCGTACAAGGAGATCGCGGACATCATGGGTACTCCCATCGGTACGGTGATGTCCCGGCTGCACCGCGGCCGCCGTCAGTTGCGCGGCATGCTGGAGGATTACGCCCGTGAGCGCGGGCTGGTCCCGGCCGGCAGCGGGGCAGGGCAGGAAGCGAAGGGCTCGGGCTCATGAGCTGCGGCGATCCGCACGACACCGAGTGTGGCGAGGTCCTCGACCACCTCTACGAATTCCTCGACAACGAGATGGCCGAGGGCGACTGCGTCAAGCTGCGCGTGCACTTCGAGGAGTGCTCGCCCTGCCTGAAGCAGTACGGGCTGGAGCAGGCGATCAAGGCGCTGATCAAGCGTTCCTGCGGCTGCGACGACACCCCGGCCGACCTGCGCGGCAAGGTACTGGCCAGGATCGACTCGATCCGGGCCGGGCAGCGGTCGGGCGAGGCGGTGGTGGTCGCGGTCGAGACGGCGGTCGAGGTGCACGCCGAGTCGGCCGGTGAGCCGGCCGGTCCGGGCCGTGCCGCGGAGGCGGCGGCCGGAACCTGAGGCGCGGCGGACGGCGCACACCGGACGATGTGGACGTGAACGGCCCCGGGAGCGGATGCTCCCGGGGCCGTCGTCTGTCCGCGTCCCCGGCGGCCCTGGCACACCGTCACTCGTTCGGATGAGTTGGCGGTGTGCCAGCAGCGGCATTGCGCGATCACGCGTCCCGGCGCGGGAGCGGCGTCCTATCCTCCTGACGGACGCTCACCGCCGCCCGTACGCCGCCGCCTCGGCGAGCGCGGGCGGCCGGCGGCCCGGGACGGCGGGCCAGGGCGACGCGGGCCGGCACGCGGGGAGGTCGATATCACCATCGCTACCGACAGTGGAGACGCGGACCTGCCGCCGGGCGCGGCGCGCTACCTGGTGGCCGTGCCGGCGGTGGCGCTGTGCTGCCTGCTGCCGCTGCTGCCGTTACCGGCCCCGGTGCCCGGGGCGCACTGGCTGGGTGCCCCGGTGGACTGGCCGAAGGTCGGGCTGCTGGCCTTCCTGCACACCTGCTGGGAGTCGCTCGCCCAGGGCCTGTCGACGCCCTGCCTGCGGTTGGCGTGGCTGCTGCTGCGCCGTCCGCCGCTGCGACCGCGCCGGCCGGTGCGGCCCGGCGTCAACGCCTTCTTCCCGGTGCTGTTCGCCGGGGTGCTGATGCTGCCGCCGGCCGCCGCCGGGCTGGTGGCCGTCCCGGCCGCGCTGCTCGGGGCCGCCGAGTCGGAGGGCCGGCGGCGCCAGGCGTGGAACGGCGCGCAGCTCGCGCTGTCCGCCTTCGCGGCCTCGGCGGTGTTCCACCTGCTGGCCGGTCCGCAGCTGCTGCTCGGCTCCCGCTTTCCGGCCGCGCTGCTGCCCGCGTTTGCCGCGCTCGGGGCGTTCTGCCTGGTCAACGGTGTTCTGGTGGGCGGCATGCGGGTGCTGGCGGAGGGCCGGCGGCCGGCCGAGCTGCTGCGCGACGCGTCCGCCGCCGCATGGGTGCCGGTGCTGCTGCACGCGGCGGGCGGGCTGATGCTCGCCGTGCTGTGGCAGGGCCCGTACGGCGCGTTCGCGGCGCTGCTGGCCCTGCTGCCGCTGTCCGTCTCGGCGTGGGTGTTCGCCCAGGGGCACCGGGAGCGCGACGCCCACCAGGCGACCGTCCGGGCGCTGGTCCAGGCGGTGGAGATCAAGGACGCCTACACCCGGGGCCACAGCGAACGGGTCGGCCGGGCGGCGGTGCTGATCGCCGATCAGCTGGGCATGGAGGCCGAGCGGCTGCGCACCCTGCGCTACGCGGGCATCCTGCACGACGTCGGCAAACTCGGCGTCGCCACCGAGCTGCTGCGCAGAAACGGTCCCCTGACCGAGGCGGAGCGCCGGGCCGTCGAGGTGCACCCGGTGCACGGGTACGAGCTGGTGCGCGGGATCGCCTTCCTCGGCGAGGCGCACGCCGGGATCCTGCACCACCACGAGCGGATGGACGGCCGCGGCTACCCGGCCGGGCTGGCCGGCGAGCAGATCCCCGAGTTCGCCCGGATCATCTCGGTCGCCGACGCCTTCGACTCGATGACCTCCACCCGGTCCTACCGGCGCGGCCGGCCGGTCACCGAGGCGGTCGCCGAGCTGGAGCGCTGCTCGGGCAGCCAGTTCGACCCGGTGATGGTGCGGGCGCTGGTGGACGCGCTGGCCGTGCACGACTGGCAGCCGGTGCTGCCGCCCCCGGACTGCATCAAGGCGGTGCCGGACATCCCGCTCGGCGTGCCCGAACCGGCGCCCCGGGCGGCCCCGCGCGGGGTGCCCGCCCAGGGCGGCGGCGTGCCGACGACCGGGCCCTCATGAGCACCCGGCACGGTTCGCGGTCGGGCGGTGAGCGGCCGGGCGGTGCGAAGCCGGGCGCGTCGGCCGCACCGGGAGGCGCGCGCCGGAAGCCGGGCGCCGGGCGTGCGGGTGCGCGACTGGGGTGCGCCGGCGCGGTGTGCGCCGTGCACGGTGCGGCGCTCGCACTGCTGGCGGCGTCCCTCGGGGCGGTGGCGGTGCGCGGTCCGGCCGAGCCGGGGGTGGCGCTGGCCTTCACCGCGCTGATCGCCCTCGGCGAGTGTGTGCGGATCACTCTTCCGGGCGACCGCGAGCAGGCGCCGATCGGGGCGGCGGGCGCGCTGGCGTACGCGCTGCTCGGGCCGCTGCGCGGGCTGCCGGCCGGGCCCGGGGTGCTCCAGGTGGTGGCGGTGACCGGCGTCGGTCTGCTGCTGGCGCTGCTGCCGGCGGCGGGCCGGGCGGCGGCCGGTGCGCGAGGGTCCGGGCGGTCCGGGCCGGCGCCGTGGCACGAGCGGGCCCGGCGGGACGGTGCGGCGCGCCGGCTGCTCGGGGCGGGCTTCGCGGCCGCCGTGTTCCAGCCGCTCTACAACAGCGGTGTGGTCGACCGGTTCTCCGCCGACGGCCCGGCGTACGGCGCGTTCCTGACGGCGGTGGCCGCGCTGGCCACGCTCTGCGACGCGGTGCTGGCGGCGCTGCTGCGGCGGGCCCGCGGCGGGCTGCGGTTCCCGGCGGCGCTGGAGGACGAGCTGCGCTCGCTGTTCGGGGTCGGCACGGCGATCGCCGCCACCGGCATGCTGGTGAGCCTCGCCGCCGGGGAGGTCGGGCTGTGGGCGCTGCCGCTGTTCTGCGCGCCGCTGCTGCTGGCCCAGGTGTCGTTCCGGCGGGCGGCGGCGGTGCGGGCCACCACCGGGCAGACCATCGCCAGCCTGGCCAAGGCCACCGAGGTGGCCGGGTACACGCCGCCCGGGCACGCCCGCCGGGTCGCCGACACGGCGTGCGCGGTCGGCCGCGAGCTGGGTCTCGGCACCCGTGAGCTGGCGCTGCTGGAGTACGCGGCGCTGATGCACGACGTCGGGCAGCTGTCGCTGGTGGAGCCGGTGCCGGACGGGGCGACGGCGCTGCTGCCGGACGAGGAGCAGCAGCGGATCGCCCGGCTGGGCAGCGAGGTGATCCGGCGCACCGGGGTGCCGCGGCGGGTGGCCGAGCAGGTCGCCCGGCTGGCCGACCCGTTCCCCGGACCGGACGGCGGCGGGCGCCCGGTGCCGCTGGCGGCGCGGATCATCCGGGTGGCGAACGCGCACGACGACCTGCTCACGGCGGCCCGGGGGCGCGGCGTGGGGGAGGCGGTGGGCCGGCTGGAGGTGCTGGAGGCGCTGCGGCTGGAGCGGGGGCGGGTGTACGACGCGAGGGTGGTGGACGCGCTGGTGCGGGTGCGCGGCTGAGCGCGCGCCCCCGGCTCCGGCGCCCGCGGCCGGGCCGGGCCGCGGGGCGTCCGGGGTTGAGGCGCCGGGGCCGGACGGGCAGGCTGGGGGAGGGGCCGGAAACGGGCCGGGACGGAACCGGGCAACCCCGGCGGTGGGGAGCGCGGGCGGCGGCCGTCGTGGTTGGATGCGGTCGTAGCGTGGAAAACCGACCCGGGACACCGGGCCCGTGACGCGGGAGCGGTCGCGGGACTTGAGCGGACGACGACGGCAGGGACGAACGTGAGGATCTTCCACCGGGCACGGCACCGGCCGTCCGCCACCTGGCGGCAGACGACCGACCGGGCTTTCACGCTGATCGGCGACGGCCGCTATGAGGACGCCGGCGCCCTGCTGGTGATGGCGGCCGACCTGGAGCCGTGGCTGTCGGACTCGTGGTTCAACCTGGCGCTGCTGCACAAGTTCCGCCGCGACTGGGAGCAGGCCCGGGCGGCCGGGCTGCGGGCGGTGGCGCTGCTGGACCGCGAGCAGGGCGCCCCGGACTGGTGGAACCTCGGCATCACCGCGACCGCGCTGCAGGACTGGCCGCTGGCCCGCCGGGCCTGGCAGGCGTACGGGCTGAAGCTGCCCGGTGGCCCGGGCGGGCGCGAGGAGGGGCCGGTCAGCCTGGACCTCGGGACCACCCCGGTGCGGCTCTCCCCGGACGGCGAGTCCGAGGTGGTGTGGGGCCGCCGGCTGGACCCGGCCCGGATCGAGGTGCTGTCGATCCCGCTGCCGTCCTCCGGCCGCCGCTGGGGCGAGGTGGTGCTGCACGACGGCGCCCCGCACGGCGAGCGGGTCACCGACGGGGTCGCCTACCCGGTGTTCGACGAGATCGAGCTGTGGGCGCCGTCCCCGGTGCCGACGTACGTGGTCCTGCTGCAGGCGGCGACCGAGGCGGACCGGGACGCGCTGGAGCGGCTGGTCGCGGACGCCGGCTACGCGGCGGAGGACTGGACGTCCTCGGTGCGGCTGCTGTGCCGGGCCTGCTCGGAGAGCCGGATGGCCTCGGACGACGGGCACACCGCCCACCACGACCCGCACGACGACGGGGACGCCGCGCACCCCGGCCACCTCAGCCACCTGAGCCCGGGCGCGGGCGGGATGTCCTGGCTGGCCGAGCGCGAGTGCGGGATCGCCGCCCCGGCGCACCTGGTACGGGTGCTGCTGGACCGCTGGGCCGCCGCGTCGCCGGGAAGCCGGGCCTACCGGGATCTCGAAGAGGTCTGCTGAGCGCGCTGAGTACCCTGGTGCGGTACGCGTAGGCCTAGGGAAGCGGAAGACATGGCGGAGCAGGACCAGCACGAGCACGACGAGACCCCGAAGGTGGTCGGCGAGCAGCCGGACCTCTCCAAGGGCACGGCGCGCCCGATCACCGTCTACGGCAACCCCGTGCTGCACCGCGAGGTGAAGGACGTGACGGCCTTCGACGGCGAGCTGTCCGCGCTGATCGACGACATGTTCCAGTCGATGTACGCGGCGGAGGGCGTGGGCCTGGCCGCCAACCAGATCGGCGTGGACCTCAAGGTCTTCGTCTACGACTGCCCGGACGACGAGGGCGTGCGGCACATCGGCCACGTGGTCAACCCGGTGCTGGAGGAGTTCCCGAAGGACCGCAAGCGGGTGCTGGACGACGGCAACGAGGGCTGCCTGTCGGTGCCGACCGCCTACGCCGAGCTGCCCCGCCCGGACTACGCGGCGGTGACCGGCCAGGACAAGGACGGCAACCCGATCCGGGTCGAGGGCACCGGCTTCTTCGCCCGCTGCCTGCAGCACGAGACCGACCACCTGTTCGGCTTCCTCTACATCGACAAGCTGTCGAAGCGGGACCGCAAGGACGCCCTGCGGCAGATGGCCGAGGGCACCGCGCGCTACGCGACCGTCCTGAACGACTGACGTCGCCCGGACACGCCGGAGGGCCGGTGAGCAGCAGCTCACCGGCCCTCCGGCGTGTCCGGCAGGTGTCCGGGGTCAGCCGCGGGAGCGGGCGGTGGAGTCCCGGGCGACCAGGACGGGGGTGAACAGGTAGTCCCGGGCCCGGCCGCCGTGGCCCTCCAGCTGGCGCCAGAGCGCGTCGGCGACGGCGGCGCCCATCTCGTCGATCGGCTGGCGGACGGTGGTGAGCGGCGGGTTGCTGTGGGCGGCGAGGTAGCAGTCGTCGTAGCCGATCACCGAGAGGTCGCCGGGGACGCTGCGGCCGGCCTCGCGGGCGGCCTGGACCACGCCGAGGGCCATCAGGTCGCTGCCGGCGATCACGGCGGTGACGTCCGCGTCGAGCAGTTGGCGGGCGGCCGCCGCGCCGCCGGCGATGGAGTAGGCGGACTCGGCGTACCAGTCGGCGGGCGGCTCCCCGCCGAGCAGCTCGCGCATCGCCCGCCGGTAGCCGTCCAGGCGGTTGAGCGAGGGGCGCAGATAGCCCTGGCCGCCGGCCAGGCCGATCCGGCGGTGGCCGAGTTCGCGCAGGTGGGCGACGGCGATCCGGGCGCCGAGCGCCTCGTCGGTGGCGACGGTGGGGACGGCCAGGCCCTCCACCCGGCCGCTGACCAGCACCATCGGGATGCCGCGCTCGTGCAGCAGCCGGTAGAAGCCGTGGTCGGCGTTCGGGTTGGCGTGCCGCCCGGAGACCAGGACCAGGCCGGAGACGCCCTTGCGGAGCAGGACGTCGATGTAGCCGAGTTCGGCGGTGCCCTGGCGGGTGGAGGTGCCGACCACGGCGGTGAGGCCGTGCTTGGCGAGCTGCACCTCGATCGCGGAGGCGAGCAGCGGGAAGACCGGGTTGTCGAGTTCGGGGACGACGATGCCGATCAGTGCGCCCTGGTGCGGGTCGTAGCCCTGGTCGGGCTGCCAGCCGAGCTCCCGCATGGCCTCGGCGACCTTCACCTTGGTGTCGTCGGAGACGCCCGGCCGGTCGTTGATCACCCTGCTCACCGAGGCGGCGCTGACGCCCGCCCGGGCGGCGATGTCGCGCAGTGACGGGCCGCTCAATTGGTCCTCCGGTCTGGTCCGGCCTGCATCTTACAAAGCCCGGTGCGACAGGCCGCGCACCAGGATGAAACGATCTTAGCAACATATTGCGCAACAGTTTCATCGCCGTTACGGTTCCCTCGTCGGCCCCGATAAGCGGAATGCCGTCATCCGTCAGCCTGTCCACCCGCCCCGAGGAGCCCCATGGACCCGGCCAGCAGCCACCGCCTCGCCGCCCGCCACCAGCCGCACCACGACGGGTCCGCGCGCTACGTCGGCGACCTCGCCCCGCGCCTCGGGCAGCACGTCGACCTGCTGGTCCGGGTGCCCGCCGGGCAGGAGGTCGAGCGGGTCTTCCTGCGCTCCGTCCCGGACGGCGAACCGCACTTCACGGCCGCCGTCGTCGACCGCGTCGACGACACCGGGACCACCTGGTGGCGGGCCGCCCTGGAGATGGTCAACCCGGAGATGAACTACCGGTTCTGGCTGCACACCCCGGACGGCGGGCGCTGGCTCACCGCCGCCGGCCTGCACGACCACGACCTGCCGGACGCCACCGACTTCCGCCTCACCACCCACCCCGCGCCGCCCGCCTGGGCCGCGGACGCGGTGGTCTACCAGATCTTCCCGGACCGCTACCACCGCTCCGGCGACTCCCCGCTCGCCGCCTGGGCCGGCCCGGCCGACTGGGACACCCCGCTGCGCACCGGCGACGCGGAGGCCCTCCAGCAGATGTACGGCGGCGACCTCTGGGGCGTGGTGCGCAAGATCGACCACATCCAGCGGCTCGGCGCCACGGTGATCTACCTGACCCCGTTCTTCGAGGGCCGCTCCAACCACCGCTACGACGCGGTCTCCTTCGACCGGGTCGATCCGGCGCTCGGCGGCGACGAGGCGCTGATCGCCCTCACCACCGAGGCGCACCGGCGCGGCATCAGGGTGATCGGCGACATCACCCTCAACCACTCCGGCGACCAGCACGCCTGGTTCCGCACCGCGCAGTCCGACCCGGCGAGCCCCGAGGCCGGCTTCTACTTCTTCGGCGACGGCGGACCGGACGACTACGCGACCTTCCTCGGCGTGCGCACCCTGCCGACCCTCGACCACCGCTCCGCCGAGCTGCGCCGCCGCCTCTACGAGGGCCCCGGCTCGGTGATCGCCAAGTACCTCGGCGCGCCCTTCCACCTGGACGGCTGGCGGGTCGACGTGGCGCAGATGGCCGGCCGGCGCGGCGACGTCGAGCTCAACCACCTGGTCGCCACCACCACCGCGGCCACCGTCCGGGCCGCCAACCCCGACGCCGTCCTGCTCGCCGAGCACCAGCACGACGCCTCGCTCGCCCTGGCCGGCGACGGCTGGCAGGGCACCATGAGCTACGCCGGCTTCACCCGGCCGGTCTGGAGCTGGCTGGTCGAGAAGCACGACCAGAAGGACTTCTGGGCCGTCCCCGGGCCGATCCCCGACTACGACGCCGCCCGGGTGCGCGCCACCATGACGGCCTTCGGTGCCGCGCTGCCCTGGCGCAGCCGCGCCCACAACCTGACCCTGCTGGACTCGCACGACACCGCCCGGTTCCGGACCTTCGCCGGCCCGGAGCGGCAACTGCTCGGCGCGGCCCTGCTGTTCACCCTGCCCGGCATCCCCATGGTGTTCTCCGGCGACGAGGTCGGGGTGCTGGGCGAGGGCCTGGAGGAGGGCCGCAAGCCGTTCCCCTGGGACGAGTCCGCCTGGGACCAGCAGACCTGGCGCACCTACCGGGACCTGGTCCGGCTGCGCCGCAGCCACAGCGCGCTGACCGGCGGCGGGCTGCGCTGGCTGGTCGCCGAGGGCGACGTCCTGCTGTTCGAGCGGGAGGACGAGCGGGAACGGATCCTGGTGCAGATCAGCCGGGCCGACCACCCGCCGGTGGCGGGGGAGTGGCACGCCACCCACCTGCTCGGCGGCCCGCAGCTGGTCCCCGGCCGCGACCTGCCCAACGAGGGCCCGGCCGTGCACGTCTGGTCGGTGGCCCGATGAGCGCCGACACCGCCTGGGCCGGCGCGTCCGGAGGGACCGCCCGGCGCGGCGAGCCCGCCGTGCGCCGGGGTCGGATCGAACGGATCCCCGGCTTCCGTTCCGAGCTGCTGGGCAACGAACGGGACCTGCTGGTCCACCTGCCGCCCGGCTACGACGACCGGCCGGACGCCGACTACCCGGTGCTCTACCTGCACGACGGCCAGCAGGTCTTCGACCAGGGGCAGCAGCCCACCTGGGCGGTGGACCGGACGCTGGAGGCGCTGTACGCGCAGGGGCTGATCCCCGAGCTGATCGCGGTCGCCGTGCCCAACGCCGGCGCCGACCGGGGCGTCGAGTACTCCCACGTCGCCGAGTACTGGCGCACCCCCGGCACCCCGCTGAAGGGCCACCGCTACGAGGCCTTCCTGACCGACGAGGTCAAGCCCTTCGTCGACGCCCGCTACCGGACCAGGACCGGCCCGGAGCACACCGCGCTGATGGGCTCCTCGATGGGCGGCCTGGTCACGTACCACATCGCCTTCCGCCGCCCCGAGGTCTTCGGCCTGGCCGCCGTCCTCTCCCCGTTCCTCACCCACGTCGACCCGGAGAGCCTCGGCGAACGCGTGGTGCACGAGCGCTACCGGCGGCGCGGGCCGCGGCGGATCTGGCTGGACATCGGCGGCCGGGAGGGGCTGATCATGGCCCGGCCCGCCCGCGAACTGGCCGGCCGGCTGGTCGACGAGGCCGGCTACACCTCCGGCGCCGACCTGCTCTACTACGAGGACCCGGCCGCGCCGCACCACGAGAACGCCTGGCGCCCGCGCGCCCGGCACGCGCTGCTGCACCTGTTCGGCGCGCCCTCCCCGGTGAGCTCGCTCACCGTCGAGCCGCGGATCCTGCTGGCGCCCGGCGAGACCTGGAGCGCCGTCAACCCGGTCGCGGTCCGCGCCGACGGCGTGCGGTACACCGCGCTGGAGGCCGGCTACCGGGTCGAGCGGCCCGGGGTGGCGGCCGTCTCGCCGCACGGCGGACTGCGCCCGCTGGCCGCCGGGTGCACGGCGGTCACCGTCCGGGCCCACGGGCTGACGGCGCGCACCGAGGTCGCGGTCGACCCGGAGCTGCCGGCCCGCCCGGTGCTGGAGGTCACCGTGACCGTCCCGCCCGGCACCCCCGACGACGCCCCGGTGATGTTCGGCCCGCTGCCCTGCGCTCCGGCCGGGCCCGGCCGGTTCCGCGGACGGATCGCCGTCCCGCGCGGCACCGGCTTCGACGGCGGCGTCTCGCGCGGCTGGGGCCTGGACGCCGTCGACGCCGACGGCCGGCGGGTGCTGCACCCGCTGCGGGTCGACCGCGACACCAGGCTCGACCTCACTGTCGAGCGCTGGTACCGGCCGGCGGACGGCATCTGACCCCCGCCCCCGCGACCCCCACCCCCCGCGACCCACCACCGCACCCCTCCCGGACGAAGGAGTCTCGGACCATGCGCCACCGGATCCCCCGCCCCCGCAGAACCGCCGCACTCGGCCTGCTCGCCCTGCTGGTCACGGCCTGCGGCGGCACCTCGCCCTCCGCGGGCCCCGCGCCCGCCGGCGGCACCGCCGCCGCGGACGGGCCGATGACCGCCCCGCCGATCACCGCCGACGGGGGCGACCTGGTGATCTGGGCCCAGACCCAGCAGGCCGCCGCCCTGCAGCCGCTCGCCGACCGCTTCGGCAAGGAGCACGGCGTCAAGGTCACCGTCGCCCCGCAGTCCGTCAACACCCAGCAGGCGTACGTCACGGCCACCAACGCCGGCAAGGGCCCCGACCTCGTGGTCGGCGCCTCCGACTGGCTCGGCAACCTGGTGCAGAACGGCACGGTCGCCCCCGTCCCGCTGACCGCGCAGCAGAAGACGCTGTTCCAGCCCACCGCCCTGGCGGCCGTGGCCCAGGGCGGCCAGCAGTACGGCGTGCCGTACGCGACCGAGACCCTGGTGCTGTTCCGCAACACCGAACTGGCCCCGGCCGCCCCCGCCACCTTCGAGGACCTGGCCGGCACCGCCCAGGACGCCGTCCGGGCCGGGAAGGCCGAGGTCCCGCTGGCGCTGCCGATCGGCCAGCAGGGCAACGCCTACGCCCTGCAGCCGCTGTTCACCTCGGCCGGCGGCTACCTGTTCGGCGGGAAGCCGGACGGCGGCTGGGACACCGCGGACCTCGGGGTCGGCGGCCCGGGCTCGATCGCGGCCGGCGAGCTGTTCAAGCAGTACGGGGAGAAGGGCGCCGGGCTGTTCAACCGCTCGGTGGACACCAACGCCATCTCGCTGTTCACCGGGCGCAAGTCGCCCTACCTGGTGGCCGGGCCGTGGGCGCTCGGGCAGGTCAAGCAGGCCGGCCTGCCGTACGCGATCTCCCCGGTGCCCGGCTGGGCCGGCAAGGAGCAGGCCCGTCCCTTCATCGGCGTGCAGGCGTTCTACCTCTCCGCCAAGGCGAAGAACCAGCCGCTGGCCCAGGAGTTCCTGCTGCGCGCGATCGGCTCGGAAGAGGGCCAGCTGGCGCTCTACCAGGCCTCGCCGGAGCCGCCCGCGCTGACCTCCGCCCTCGCCAAGGTCTCGGCCGGCGACCCGGACATCGGCGCCTTCGCGGCCGCGGGCGAGGCGGGGCAGCCGCTGCCGACCATCCCCGCGATGAACGCGATCTGGGGACCGCTCGGCCAGGCCGAGGCGAGCATCGTGGCCGGCGCCGACCCGGCGGAGACCATGCGCCAGGCCGGCGAGGCCATCCGCGCCGCCCTCGGCGCCGGCCACTGACACACTCCCCGGCGCCCCGCGCCCCTCCCGGACGGACCAGGGACCACCCCCATGACCTCCCCCACCCTTCAGGACAGCAGGCGTCCGGCCCGCCCCGCCGACGCCCCGATCCGCCCGCCCCGCCGGGCCGGCGCACTGACCGCGCAGCTGGTGAAGCTCGCCCTGCTGTCCGGGGTCGCCGCACTCGCCCTGTTCGCCGCGCCCAAGCTCTACGGGGCCGGCCACTGGGCCGGCCTCGGCGTCCTCGCCGCCGGGACCGGGGCCACCTTCTGGATCTACCTCTCGCCGCGCCGGCTCGCCGCCAAGTACCTGCTGCCGGCCACCGTGCTCTTCCTGGCCTTCGTGGTCTACCCCGTGCTCCACATCGTCGCGGTCTCCTTCACCGACTACGGGGACGGGCACCTGCTCACCAAGGACCAGGCCGTCCGCACCCTGGTCGACAACTCGGTGGAGCCCGTCCCCGACGGCCCCTCGTACACGCTCACCGTCGCCACCGAGCCGGCCGGCGGCCCGCTCGTCCTGCTGCTCACCGACCCGGCGACCGGCCGGACCGAGGCCGGTACCGCCCACGGCCTGGCCCCCGCCCCGGCCGGGACGGTGACCGCGCCCGACGGCCGGGTGACCACCGCGCCGGGCCTGCGGATCCTCACCCCGGGCCAGGTCAACGGCCGCGCCCAGGAGCTGAAGGACCTGAGGGTCCCGGTGGACGGCGGCTTCGTGGTCGGCCAGGGACTCTCCTCGGCCACCACCGCCCGGCCCACCCTGGTGCACGACGCCCGGGCCGACACCCTCACCGACACCCGCACCGGCACCGTCTACCGCTCCGGCGACGGCCGGTTCACCGCCGACGACGGCTCCGGACGGACCCTGCCCACCGGCTGGCACCGCACCGTCGGCTTCGCCAACTTCACCGCCGTGCTCACCAGCCCGGCCGTGCGCGGCCCCTTCCTCGGCGTGCTCGCCTGGACCTTCGGCTTCGCCGCGCTCTCCACCGGCGCCTCCTTCGCGCTCGGCCTCGGCCTCGCCTTCACCCTGCACCACCCGCGGCTGCGCGGGCAGCGGGCCTACCGCTCGCTGCTGCTGCTCCCGTACGCGATGCCCGCGTTCATCGGCATCCTGATCTGGCAGAGCATGTACAACCGGGACTTCGGGCTGCTCAACCAGCTGCTGCACACCCGGATCGACTGGCTCGGCGACACCTGGAGCGCGCGCTTCGCGGTCGTCCTGACCAGCCTGTGGCTGGGCTTCCCCAACATGCTGCTGATCTGCACCGGGGTGCTGCAGTCGATGCCCGCCGAGCTGAACGAAGCCGCGCGGATCGACGGCGCCGGGCCGTGGACGGCCTTCCGGGCGGTGACCTTCCCGCTGCTGCTGGTGGCCGCCTCGCCCGTGCTGATCTCCTCCTTCGCCTTCAACTTCAACAACTTCAACGCCGTCCAACTGCTCACCGGCGGCGGCCCGTTCGACGGCGCCGGCGGGACGGCCGGCTCCACCGACATCCTGATCAGCTACACCTACCGGGTGGCCTTCGGCGGGCAGGGCGCCCAGTACGGCTTCGCCGCCGCCCTGTCGATCTTCATCTTCCTGCTGGTCGGCCTGATCACCCTGGTGGGCTTCCGCCGCACCCGGGCCCTTGAGGAGCTGAACGCATGACCACCACCGCCCGATGGCTGCGCCGGTTCGGCTGGCGGCACCTGGTCGCCGTCCTCGCCGTCTGCTTCGCGCTCCTCCCGCTGCTCTTCGTGTTCTCCGCCGCGCTCAACCCGCTCGGCACCCTGCAGTCCTCCACGCTGCTTCCCGAGCACGCCTCGTTCGCCAACTTCACCGCGCTGTTCACCGACGAGCAGTACCCGTTCGGCCGCTGGCTGCTCAACACGGTGCTGATCTGCGGCAGCTTCGCCGTGCTCAACGTGCTGCTCGGGGTCTGCTCGGCGTACGCGTTCTCCCGCTTCCGCTTCCGCGGCCGGCGGGTGGGGCTGCTCACCGTCCTGCTGGCCCAGATGTTCCCGCAGTTCCTCGCGGTCGTCTCGCTCTACCTGCTGTTCGCCGGGATCGGTGACGTGCTGCCGGTGATCGGCCTGGACACGCCCTGGGGACTGCTGCTGGTCTACCTGGGCGGGGCGATGGGCGTGAACACCTGGCTGATGAAGGGGTACCTGGACACCATTCCGAAGGAGATCGACGAGGCCGCCAAGATGGACGGGGCCGGGCACGCGCAGATCTTCTTCCGGATCATCCTGCCGCTGGCCGCGCCGATGCTGGTGGTGGTCGGGATCCTCTCGCTGACCACCGCGCTCAACGACGTCATCCTGGCGGGCATCTTCCTGACCTCCAACGAGTCCAAGACGGTGGCGGTCGGCCTCTACGGGATCATCTCCGGCCAGCAGGACCAGAACTACGGCCTCTTCGCGGCCGGGGCGCTGGTCACCTCGCTGCCGGTGATCCTGGTCTACCAGTTCCTCCAGCGCTACCTCGCCCAGGGCCTCACCGCCGGCTCGGTCAAGGGCTGAGCCGACGGCGGCCCGCGGCGTCAGGAGGTGACGAACAGCCACTCCGGGCCGTAGGTGAAGCGGGGGTCGACGGGCAGCTTGATGCTGTTGATCTTCTGGGCGGTCCGGCGCAGGTCGCCCATCAGGCCGATCGCCGGAAAGATGTCCGCCCCGGTGGGTCCCCACGCGGCCTCCAGGGCGCGCAGCATGTCGCTGTACTGCTGGTTGAAGGTGTGCAGGAGGGCGGCGGTGGGCGCGTCGGGCGCGTTGGGGGAGCCGGCCCAGCCGCCCTGGGGGACCCGGCCGACCGGGAAGGTGTCCGGCAGCGGCACGTCGGGACCGATGAAGTCGAACGTCCCCGTCCGCTCGTCGCGGACGAACCTCTTGCCGACGGCGATCTCCTTGAACGCGTAGTAGTGGGCGAGTTCTCCCGGGGTGCCGGGGAAGGGGTTCTCCGGGGAGGCGGTGGTGCCCTCGCCCTGGGCCTGGATGACGTGGATGGCGGTCAGGACATCGCCGAGGGCGTTCATCGGGACGATGTCGTTGCCGGCCCCGTGGCTCGACCCGAGGGGGAAGCTCACCTGCCGCTGACCGGTGAGCAGGTGGGCGAACTTGGGAAAGACGTCGGCGATCCGCTGGTAGAAGGCGCCGATGGTGTTGCCGTCCGCGGCGAAGCCGAGCGGGTGCTCGGGCTTCTCGACGGCGGCGAACAGTGCGGCGGAGTCCCGGGTCAGCCCGCTGAGGAACACCTCGAGACCGGGGTTGACGCCGCCGGGCAGCTCACCGGGGTACTTGGGGACGGTGAGCGGGTCGGTGAGCACGACCGTGCCGCCGATGCTGGTGAGCATGTTGCAGACCAGGCCGAAGTGCGACATCTCGTCGAAGACGATCTCGCGGATGGTGTGGCGGACCGGCTTGGTGTTGTCCGGATCGGTGATCGACCAGAGCGCGGTGGCGTACGGCGGGATGGTGGAGAGCTCCAGCATGATCGCCCGCTGCAGCGCGTCCTTGAGCTCCTGCTCGGTCCAGTCGTCCTCCGCGATGTTCATCAGCTGGACGATCGCGTCGCTCTCGTAGTCCAGAACCCCGGTGGCCATGATGCGTCCCCTTTCGATCGCTCGTGGCCGGACCGTAGCCGCGAACCGATCGCACACGGACACATCCCTCCGTCGCAGCCCACGAGTTCACCCGGACGCCCGCACCTGCCCCCACCACCCCCTCCCCGCGGGGAGGGGAGCAGGGCCGCTCACGATCAGCAGCCTGTCGACGGCGCGTTCACCCCTGGTGTGCCACGGACTGCCCGGTGACGGCGTCGATGAACTCGACCGTGCCGGAGCTCTGGGTCTCGCCGGGCTTGATGAGGTTGACCACCCAGCAGGGCCGCCACTGTCCGTCGATCTGCTTCGCCAGGAGGAAGGTGGTGTCCGCGCGGGATCCCGGCACGGCAGCGAGGGCCCGTTGCTTGGCGGCGTCGGCGGTGACGGTGGGGTGCGGCAACTGGGGATCGGCGTCCCAGCGTGCGGATGACGCCATGACCCGGCCGGAGGTGGAGACGGTGATGTCCAGGCGCATGGGCATCAGGACGTTGTCGGCGTTGTAGCGGCGGTAGGTGAGCATGTAGGCGCCGCCCGCGGTGTCGGTGGAGGTCAGGGTCGGAGTCACGGCCCGCGTGAGGTCGGAGAACCAGGCCGCCGCGAAGTCGGTGCCGACCTTGAGGACCTGGTCCCTGGTGAGCGGCCCGGGGTCGATCTGGCTGTTGGCCGAGGCGCTATTGAGAAGGCGTCCGGTGGGCCACTCGATCCGGAATTGGCCGCGGTCGGTGGTGGCGTCGAGGATCGGCTCGGTGGGCCTCTCGGGGACGGTGGTCAGGCGGGTGGTCTGCAGCAGGGTGCCGGGGCCGAAGAGCTGGGCGGCGATGTGTTGGGGTATCTCGGTCTCGTCGGTCGCGGAGTGCGCGTTGAAGCCCGCGGCATCGTGATGGAGCGGTACGCACAGCCAGATGACGGCCGTGACGGCCGCGAGGCCGGTGCCGGCTGTGGCGAGGCCGTGGAGGCCGTCCCGGCGTCCGAACAGCGGCTTGTGGCGGCGGAGCCACAACCAGAGGACCGCGGCAACCGTGCCGATGAGCGCACCGAGAACGTTGTCGACGAGATCCGCGGCGTCGCAGGAGCGGCCGGTTCGCAGCAGGGTCTGGCACACCTCGGTCGCGGCGGAGAGCACCGCGCACGCCGCGAGGACGGTCAGGGGCCGGCGCAGGACCAGCGTGGCGAAGAACGCGAGCGGCACGTAGAGGGCGATGTTCATCAGCCCCTGCAGAGTGGTGGCCGTCTCCCACACCCCGCTGCCGATCGAACAGGTCGGCTTCCCGGCCGACCCGGTGACGGTCGGCGTCAGCGTCGCCGCGACCTCTCCTGCCAGCGACAGCCCCCAGAGCACTGCGGCGGCCGCCGGCCACTGCCGGGGCCGGGCTTGCCACAAGGCCACGGTTCCGAGGAGCAGGCCGAGCACGGCGAAGACGGGGAAGAGGGCGGGAGCTGAGGAGAGAATCGCTTCGATCATCGGTCTTCCGGGATGCGGTCGGGCAGTAGCCCGGGGAGGGCGCAGGCTCGGCCCGCGCCCTCCCCGTGTTCGGTTCGGTCTGTCAGATCAGCAGGGGTGGTCCGGCGGGGTCTGGAAGGTCTGCTGCCCGGAGACCCACATCTGGCCGACCGCACTGCAGTTCGCCGGCAGCGAGACGAAGCCCCAGCTGTAGCTCTTGGTTTCGCCGGCGTTCTGGTAGAACGCCCCTTGGTCGTAGTGGGTGTTTCCGCCCTCCTGGTACGAGAACCGGGCGAGGATCTGGCCGCCCGAGTTCTTCTTGTACTGGATGGCCGTGAGCGCCGAGTACGAGCTGCTGCCGTGCCACGAGCCGTTCTCGGACCAGAACGTCAGGGTGCCGCTGCTCAGCGAGGTGCTGACGATGCCGGGAGCGGTCACGGTGCCGTCGTTGAGCACGGCGGAAGCCCCTCCCGTCGTGGACATCTCCGACAGGTGGTTGCCCTTGTCCGCCTTCACGGCTGGAGCGGCCTGGGCGTTGACGGTGGTCATGAGCGGCACGAGCGCCAGCGCCGCGGTGATTCCGAGTCGTACTATCGCCGTACGCACCCCGTTTGCCGGGGTTGCGGTCTTCGCCATGATGTCCTCCCAAAGCGCATCAAGATGGCGGGGAGGGGGGTCCGCGTTGCAGCGCGGCCCCCCAGCCCACAGATTGAGACCGGGTAGCCCCTTGCGTGGCATGGCCCGGCAGGTCGAAAGCCTTCCGCATACCTCCGATCCGAACAAGCGGACCAGTTGGCGATCTTCATCCCGCTTTGTGTGGGATCCCACTCCCCGACTGCCACCGAGAGTAATCATCTGGCGGCGTCGAGTATCAAAGATCCAGCAACTTCCATCAGCAGTCACTTCAGAGCGTGACGTTACGCTTACATAACGACCCCCTCTTGTCTCATGCCGCAGGCTTTCAGGCGGCTGGCATATCCGGGCGGTGCCGCTACTCCTTGCAGGACCAGAGGGGGCCCGCCAATGGACCCCACCCACCTGCCGCGCCCGGCGCGATCGCCGGGCGCGGCGGGGAGCAAACTCGGTGGATGGGGTTGGTGACAAGCTCGCTGGGCGGGGTTCCGAGCGGCTGAACCTCGTTGTGGTGCCCCGCGCGGCTGTGGCCGTGCTGGGCACCTCTGCGTTTGTCCGCTTCTTTGGATGAAGCTCAGGGTCGGCGGGTGGTGATGGTGATCGGGTGGGTGGTCCAGCTGGTGAGTTCGCCGACGTAGAGGGTGACGTTCCAGAGGCCGCCGCGGGCGATGCCGTCGCCGCCGCCCGGGCCGATGCAGATGCGGATGAAGTCGCGGTGGGCCGCGCGGATCGGAAGCGGGCGGGCGCGCTCCCAGAGCACGGGCAGTGCGTGGTCGAGGCTCGGGAAGACGACGGGCAGCAGGATGCCCGAGATCGTGGCCCGGACGGCGGCGCGGTCCTCGTTCTTGGCAGGGGTCAAGGGCGGGGAGTTTCCGGGCAGCTGAAACGACGGAGGTGCCCCGCGCGGGGGGGGGCGCGCGGGGGCCCGCTCGCTCGTGGTTTGTTACGAGAAGTCGTCGGCGAAGGGGACCGCGGCCGCCACGGCGCCCGGGGAGGCGGGGAACCCGCGCACGAAGAA
>NZ_JBHVRK010000005.1:273995-312064 GCF_042885845.1 Kitasatospora sp. NPDC058032
CGGGGTGTTGGGTGGGTTGTGTGCGTGACTTATTTCGGGTGGGGGGTCCCCCCGGGGGTGGGGCCCGCCGGGCCCACCTCTCTCTCGTCTTTTCTTCCTAGAAGTCGTCGTCGAAGGAGACCGAGCCCTCGACGGCGACCTGGTAGGCGGAGACCCGGCGCTCGAAGAAGTTGGTCAGCTCCTGGACGTTCTGCAGTTCCATGAAGCCGAACGGGTTCGTCGAGCCGTAGCGGATCGGCAGGCCGAGGCGGGCCAGGCGCTGGTCGGCGACGGCCTGGAGGTACTCCCGCATCGAGGCGGTGTTCATGCCGGGCAGGCCGTCACCGCAGAGGTCCTGGGCGAACTGGAGCTCGGCCTCGACGGCCTCCTCCAGCATCTCGGTGACCTGCTTGGCCATCTCGTCGTCGAAGAGGTCGGGCTCCTCCTCGCGGACGGTGTCGACCACCGACATGGCGAAGTCCATGTGCATGGACTCGTCGCGGAACACCCAGTTGGTGCCGGTCGCCAGGCCGTGCAGCAGGCCCCGGCTGCGGAACCAGTACACGTACGCGAAGGCGCCGTAGAAGAACAGACCCTCCACACACGCCGCGAAGCAGATCAGGTTCAGGAGGAACGCGCGGCGGTCCTCCTTGGTCTGCAGCGAGTCGATGTGGTCGACCGCGTTCATGTACTTGAAGCAGAACTGGGCCTTCTGGCGGATGGAGGGGATGTTCTCCACCGCGGCGAAGGCCGCGTTGCGGTCCTCCGGGTCGGGCAGGTAGGTGTCCAGCAGCGTCAGGTAGAACTGGACGTGCACGGCCTCCTCGAACAGCTGCCGGCTCAGGTAGAGCCGGGCCTCCGGGGAGTTGATGTGCTTGTACAGGCTCAGCACCACGTTGTTGGAGACGATCGAGTCCCCGGTGGCGAAGAAGGCGACCAGTCGGCCGATGAGGTGGCGCTCGCCTTCGCTCAGCTTCGCCAGGTCGGCGACGTCCGAGTGGAGGTCCACCTCCTCGACGGTCCAGGTGTTCTTGATCGCGTCGCGGTACCGGTCGTAGAACGACGGGTAGCGCATCGGGCGCAGCGTCAGCTCGAAGCCGGGGTCGAGCAGCATCTTGTCGCGGTCTTCGGAGCTCATTACTGGCAGGCCTCGCAGGACTCGGGGTTCTCCAGGGAGCAGGCCAGCGCGGCCTCCTCCTCCGGGGTGAGGGTCGGCGTGCTCGCCGGGATCGTGTCGGCCGGAACGGGCGCGGCGGCGCGGGCGGTGCCCGAGGCGGCCTGGGCGATCCGGGTGGCCGGGCGCGAACGCAGGTAGTAGGTGGTCTTCAGACCGACCTTCCAGGCGTAGGCGTACATCGAGCTGAGCTTGCCGATGGTCGGCGCGGCCATGAACAGGTTCAGCGACTGGCTCTGGTCGATGTACGGCATGCGGGCCGCGGCCAGGTCGATCAGCGCGCGCTGCGGCAGCTCCCAGGCGGTGCGGTACAGCGAGCGGACCTCGGCGGGCAGCCAGCCGAGCTCCTGCACCGAGCCGTTGGCGTCGCGCAGCGCGTCGCGGGTCTGCTGGTCCCAGACGCCCAGCTCCTTGAGGTCGCGCACCAGGTAGGGGTTGACCTGGAGGAACTCGCCGCTCAGGGTCTCGCGCTTGAACAGGTTGGACACCTGCGGCTCGATGCACTCGTACACGCCGGCGATGGACGCGATGGTCGCGGTCGGCGCGATGGCGAGCAGCAGCGAGTTGCGCAGGCCGGTCCCGGCGATCCGGGTGCGCAGCGCGGCCCAGCGGTCGGCCCACTCGGGCGCGGCGCTCGGGAAGTGGTCGATGTGCAGCTCGCCGCGGGCGGCGCGGGTCTCGCCGTAGGCCTCGTGGCGGCCCAGCTCCTCGGCCAGGTCGGCGGAGCGCTCGTACGCGGTGAGCATGATGCGCTCGGCGATGAGCGTGGACAGCCGCGCGGCCTCGGCGGAGTCGAAGTCGATCCGCAGCTTGAAGAAGACGTCCTGCAGGCCCATCACGCCGAGGCCCACCGGGCGCCAGCGGGAGTTGGAGGCGCCGGCCTCGGGGGTCGGGTAGAAGTTGATGTCCACCACGCGGTCGAGGAAGGTGACGGCGGTGCGGACGGTGGCGTCCAGGCGGTCCCAGTCCAGCGCGTTCAGCAGGTCGTCGGCCGACGCGCCCTCGGCGACGTGGGCGCCGAGGTTGACCGAGCCGAGGTTGCAGACGGCGGTCTCCGAGTCGTCGGTGACCTCCAGGATCTCGGTGCAGAGGTTGGAGCTGTGCACCGTGCGGCCCGGCAGCGCGGTCTGGTTGGCGGCGCGGTTGGAGGCGTCCTTGAAGGTCATCCAGCCGTTGCCGGTCTGCGCCAGGGTGCGCATCATCCGGGCGTAGAGGGTCTGCGCGGGGATGGTGCGCACGGCCTTGCCGGCCAGCTCGGCCTTGCGGTAGGCCTCGTCGAACTCCTCGCCCCACAGGTCGACCAGCTCGGGGACGTCGGCGGGGGAGAACAGCGACCAGTCGGCGTTGGCGTTGACCCGGCGCATGAACTCGTCCGGGATCCAGTGCGCCAGGTTGAGGTTGTGGGTGCGGCGCGCCTCCTCACCGGTGTTGTCGCGCAGCTCCAGGAACTCCTCGATGTCCGCGTGCCAGGTCTCCAGGTAGACGCAGGCCGCGCCCTTGCGGCGGCCGCCCTGGTTGACGGCGGCGACCGAGGAGTCCAGGGTGCGCAGGAAGGGCACGATGCCGTTGGACTTGCCGTTGGTGCCGCGGATCAGCGAGCCGCGGGAGCGGATCCGGGAGTAGGACAGGCCGATGCCGCCGGCGTGCTTGGACAGCCGCGCGATCTGCGCGTAGCGCGAGTAGATCGAGTCCAGGTTGTCCAGCGGGGAGTCCAGCAGGTAGCAGCTGGACATCTGCGGGTGCCGGGTGCCGGAGTTGAAGAGGGTCGGCGAGGAGGTCAGGTACTCCAGCCGGCTCATCAGGCGGTAGAGCTCGGCGACCTCGGCGACCGACTGCTCGCTGTCGCCGACCGCCAGGCCACAGGCGACGCGGAGCAGGAAGTACTGCGGGGTCTCGACGACCTTGCGGGTGATCGGGTGGCGCAGCAGGTAGCGGGACTGCACGGTGCGCAGGCCGAAGTACTCGAAGCGGTCGTCGCCCCGGGGGTCGACCAGGGCGTCCAGGGCGGCGGTGTGCTTGGCGACGAAGTCGGCGGTGGTGTCGCCGATCAGGCCCTCGGCGTGGCCGACC
The DNA here is from genome assembly GCF_042885845.1 of Kitasatospora sp. NPDC058032. Lineage (NCBI taxonomy): Bacteria > Bacillati > Actinomycetota > Actinomycetes > Kitasatosporales > Streptomycetaceae > Kitasatospora > Kitasatospora sp. NPDC058032. The sequence goes on from NZ_JBHVRK010000005.1 coordinate 277,219, forward strand.
GCGATCGAGGTGGAGAACGAGACCACGCCCTGGCTCGCCGCCTCGTCCACGATCTCCAGCGCGAGCAGCCGGGCCGCGAGCTTGGAGTACTGGGGGTCCTCGGCGATCATCGACGCGGCGGCGTCGACGGCCAGCCCGCGCAGCTCGGCGAAGTCCGATCCGGCGTGGCGGCCGCGCAGCGCGGCGGCGGCGACATGGCCGGGGTCGACCTGGGGGAGGTCGGTGCTGCGGTCGGTCAGGAGGCGCAGGAGCGCACCGCCGGGGTCGGAGACCGTCGGGTCGGCGGGGGCGGAGCTGGAACCCTGGGCGGGCAGGGTGGCTGAGGCAGCGGTGGTCAAGGCGCTCTCTCCTGGCGGCGGTCGGCGGCGGTGGATCGGGGTACCGGGCCGTTCGGGGCAGGGGAACTCGCCACGCGGGCCCGAAGGCGCCGCGCGTGCCGTCCCCGGCCCGCCCGCGAGGCCCGGAAGGTGGTGCTGGTGCCATGGCCCCTGCGGGGAGGCTTCGGCACGCCGTCGGCAGGTACTCGGACTCGCGGCGTGCCTGGGGAGGCGGCCGCACACCGCTGCGGGGCAGTCCCGGATTCGCACCGGGTTCCCCTGCGTCGACAGCAGGGACGAGCATACATCTAGTGGTGCTCGCTCGATGCGACACCACATCTTGTGCAGCGTGGCGTGTTGCTCCCATGACCGGTGGTACCGGGACGGTCCCGTGGGTGCCTGCGCGGGGCCGTGTTCTGAAACGGATTGGTCACCGATCGGCCTCTCGTCCGGTGCATGCCCTACGATCTCGGCACATGAGCGAGGGAACGGGCGCTCCGGGGGACTGGGCCGGTAGGGCCGTGCCGCCGGAGCAGGGTCAGCAGCCTGGTGCGCCGGGGCAGGTGCCGCAGCATGGGCAGCCGCCGGTGGCGCCGCCCGGCGGTTTCGGGCCGCCCCCGACGCCGTACGCGCAGCCGGGAGGGGTGCCGCCGCAGGCTCCTCCGCCGGCGGTGCCGCATCTGCCGTCCGGCACGGTGCCGTACCCGCAGCCGGGGCCGGTGCCCGCGCCCCAGCCAGGGCCGCCGCCCGTGTCGCAGCCGCCGCAGCCGGTGGCCGGTGGGCCGACCCCGTTCGCCCCGCAGTGGCCCCAGCAGGGGGCCCAGCCGCCCGCGCCCGCGCCGTCCGCGACCGAGCCGGACTGGAACGCGATGGCGGACCGGCACGCCTCCGAGTCCCGCCGCCGCAAGCGGCGGTGGATCGGCGCCGTGGTGGCGGCCGCCGTCCTGGTCGGCGGGGTCGTCGGGGCCGCGGTGTGGATCAACGGCCGCGACAAGGGCGTCGACCCCAAGCCGATCGTGAGCGCGTCCACCACGGCCGGCAGCCCGTCCGCCACGGCCACCCCCACCGAGCAGGCGCTGGCGGTGATCTCCGACGCCGCCACCGACAGGCTGCCGGTCGACGCCGCGACGCTGTTCCCGGACCAGACCCGGACCGTCGACGGCAAGGTGTGGACCCGCCAGGTGACCGGCGCGACCGCCCCCTGCTCCAAGGCGACCACCGGCGGGCTCGGCCTCGCGCTCGGCGACGACACCTGCCGCTCGCTGGTCCGCGCGACGTACGTGAACGGCGAGAGCGCCGTCACGGTCGGCGTCGCGGTCTTCGACAACAAGGCGGGCGCGGACCGGGCGCTCGGCCGGCACGCGGGCCTGATCCAGGGCCTGTCCGGCACCGGGGTCGCGATGTTCTGCGTGACCGACAAGTCGGGCTGCGCCGAGACGCACGCGGCGATCGGCCGCTTCGGCTACTTCACGGTGGCCGGCTCGCTGAAGCAGGGCGAGGACCAGAGCGACCAGCTCGCGGCGGCCGCCGCCGTCTCGCTGGCGGGGCGTACGAAGGACGTGCTGCTGGCCCGGGGTTCGCGCGCGGGCTGACCGTCGGTCAGGGGGCGGCGGCCCAGGGGTGGTCGGTCGGGGGACGGCCGAGGCGGTCGGATAGGATGACCGCCCTCGGGGGAGGGATGTGGCCCCCCGTGGCCGCCCGGACGGGGAATCAGCGAGCAGGAGGTACCGCGCGGTGAGCGCTGCCGCCAATGCGACCACCAGACGGCGCAGAGCGGCGGGCCGCAGGCGCGGAACGGGCGAGCCCGTTCCGGACATGCTGCTGCCGGCGCCGCCCACTTCGCAGGAGAAGTACAGCTACACCATCCGCCACCAGTGGGTGCTGACCCTCTGTTCGATGGTGAGCTTCGGCTGCCTGGTGCTCAGTCAGGCCGAGCTGTACCTGCTGGGGTCGTGGTTCTGGCTCTGTGTGCCGTTCCTGCTCTTCACGGTCGTCTACTACGTGGTGTCGCTGCGCGTGAACAGCTTCACGCCCAACTTCGACATCAGGGAGCACCGCCGGCTGGTGCGGCAGTGGGACCCCGCCGAGTACCCGACGGTGGACGTCTTCCTGCCGGTCTGCGGCGAGCCGATCGAGGTGCTGCACAACACCTGGACGTACGTGCGCAAGCTGGCCGAGCACTACCCGGGCCTGGTCATGCCGTACGTGCTGGACGACGCGGCGAGCCCGGAGGTCGAGGCGATGGCCGCCGACTTCGGGTTCCGGTACGGGGTGCGGGAGAACCGCGGCTGGTTCAAGAAGGCCGGCAACCTGCACTACGGGTTCGGCCGCTCGGACGGCGAGTTCATCCTCATCCTGGACGCCGACTTCGCGCCCCGGCACGACCTCCTGCACGAGGTGCTGCCGTACCTGCGGCGGGACCCGAAGCTGGGCATCGTCCAGTCGCCGCAGTTCTTCCGGGTGCTGGACTCGCAGAACTGGATCGAGCGCGGGGCCGGCGCCATCCAGGAGCTGTTCTACCGCTCGGTCCAGGTCGCCCGGCAGCGCAACGACGGCGCGATCTGCGTCGGCAGCTGCGCCGTCTACCGGCGGGCCGCGCTGGTGGAGAACGGCGGCACCACGCTGATCGCCCACTCCGAGGACGTGCACACCGGCTTCGACCTGCGGGCCCTCGGCTGGGACCTGCAGTACATCCCGGTGGCCCTGTCCACCGGCGTCTGCCCGGACAACGCCGCGGCGTTCCAGAACCAGCAGTACCGCTGGTGCATGGGCTCGATGTCGCTGATGACCAGCCGCAAGTTCTGGCAGACCAGGCTCGACTTCACCACCCGGCTCTGCTACGTCTCCGGGTTCCTCTACTACATCCACACCGCGCTGCTGACCTTCGCGCTGCCGATGCTGCCGATCATGCTGCTGCTCTGGCGGCCGGACCTGCTGCAGGTCCAGCACCTGGTCCTGGTCATCCCGAGCCTGGTGTACGCGACCCTGATCTTCCCGCTCTGGCACCGGGCGCCGTACCGGCTGGAGGCCTGGGCGGGCCGGATGATGTACGGCTGGGCGCACTTCTTCGCGGTCTGGGACCTGATCCGCGGGCGCCAGCGCGGCTGGCAGCCGACCGGCTCCGGCAAGGCCAGGAACCGGCAGCGGCGGTTCTGGGCCGGCATCGTGGTCTGGGGCGGGGGCACCGCGCTGATCTGGGTGGTCGCGGCGGTCTACCGGATGTTCACGCTGTACCCGCTGGACTTCGCCCTGGTGCTCTCCTCGGGACTGTTCTACGCGGTGACGGTCGGCCGCATCCTCATCCAGCCCCGATCCCAGGACGCCGTGGCATGAGCCTCCCCACCAGCACCGCCGGCGCCGGCCGCCGGGCGAGTGCCGCACTGTTCCGCGCCCTCGCGGCGGCCCTGCTGGTGCTGCCGCTGGCCGCCTGCGACCTGCTCGCCGAGAAGCCGCTGGGCCCCGCGGCGGCGGCCGGCGCCGCCTCCGCGGGGAGCACGGCCGCCGGCAGCCCGTCCGCGGGCAGCACGGCCGGCACCGCCCCGGCCACGCCGACCAGGACCGCCACCGCCGACGCCAAGCTGCCCTACGACGTCCGCCCGCTGCTCAAGCCGGCGAACAAGTACCTGGGCGTGGCCGTCGACGGCGCCCCGCAGTCGATGGCCGGCGTCGACGAGTTCGCAGGCCGGATCGGCAAGCGGCCCAACATCGTCGAGTACTACTCGGGCTGGGGCGACGAGTACGACGTCAACGGCGTCACCAACGCCTGGCAGGGCGGCGCGCTGCCGTTCATCGCCTGGGAGCCCTACAAGACGCCGCTGGCCGACATCGCGGCGGGCAAGCACGACGACTACGTCAAGCGCTACGCGGCGGCCGTGCGCAACACCAATGTGCCGGTCGCGATCAGCTTCGCCCACGAGTTCAACGGCACCTGGTACGACTGGGGCACCAAGACCACCACGGCGGCCGACTTCGTCGCCGCCTACCAGCACCTGCACGACGTCTTCACCCAGCTCGGCGTCGGCCAGGTGATCTGGGTCTGGAGCCCGAACAGCATCAATCCGGTGCCGACGGTGGCGCTCAAGCCGTACTACCCCGGTGACACCTACGTGGACTGGGTGGGCATCGTCGCCTACTACACCCACCTCGAAGCCGGCACCTTCGACACCCTTTACACGCCCACCCTCACCCAGATCCGCACCTTCACCAACAAGCCGTGGATCATCGCCGAGACGGGCTCCGAGCCGGGCACCCGCAAGGTGTCCGACATCTACAACCTCGCCGCGAACGTGATCAAGCGTCCCGACTGCCTGGGCTTCATCTGGTTCAACCTCAACAAGGAGGTCGACTGGCGGATCGAGGGCGACCCGCAGTCCCAGAACGCCTTCAAGCAGGCGGTGTCCGACGGCCGCTACAGCTTCGATGTGAAGAGCCCCTGATGACGTCCATCCCCACACCCCGCAACCGCATCTCCGAGGACGCGCCGGTCCGGGTGCCCGACACCGGCGGTTCGTGGTTCGAGAGCCGCCGGCCGTCGCCGCCGGTCCCGCACCACGGGGAACGGCCCGAGGAGGGCGGGCGGTTCACCGAGGACCCGGCCGGGGACGGCCCGGCCGGGGGCGACCCGATCGACGAGGACCCGCCGCAGGACGATCCGGCCGAGGACGACCGGCCCGACGCCGACGCCCTCGCCGAGGAGGACCCGTCCGAGGGCGAGCGCCCCGAGGGCCCCGGCTACACCCTGCCGCCGGTCCCCGAGGCCAGCTGGACGCTCGACCCGGGCCGCCGCCGCTCGTGGATCAGCCGCGCGCTGCTGCTGGGCATCCTGCTGATCCAGACCGCGATGTCCGTCCGGCTGTCGAACACCGCGTTCCAGGACGAGGCGCTCTACATGTACGCCGGCCACGCGCAGCTCTCGCACTGGCTCTACGGCACCCCCGTCCCGAAGGACTACAACACCTACTTCTCCGGCGCGCCGACCCTGTACCCGATCGCGGCCGCGGTGCTGGAGAACCACTTCGGCATGCTCGGCGTCCGGCTGTTCAGCCTGGCCTGCATGCTGGGCTCGACCGCCGTGCTCTACGGCTTCACCCGGCGCCTGTTCAACGAGCGGGTGGCGCTCGGCGCCGCGGCGATGTTCGCGGTGACCCAGTCCACCGTGGTGCTCGGCTTCTTCGCCACCTACGACGCCCCGGCGGTGCTGCTGCTCGCCCTGGCGATCTGGCTGGTGGTGCGCACCGACCGGGCGCCCGCGGCGGCCGTCCTGCTCGCCGCCCCGTTCGCGGTGCTGGCGGTCGGGCTGAAGTACGCCTCGGCGCTCTACCTGCCCAGCCTGGTGCTGCTGGCGGTGCTGACCGGACGGCGGGACCGCAACCGCCAGCCGCTGCTGCGCGGACTGCTGCTCGCGGGCGGCGCGGGCGGCCTGCTCTGGCTGGGGATGACCTTCACCGACGTCCTCAAGGGTGTTCGGGCGACCACCACCCAGCGCGCCCACGGAACCGAGCCGTGGACCGAACTGGCTCGCCAGTGCGTGGAGTTCGGCGGCCTGATGTTCGTCACCGCGGTCGGCGGCGCGGTCGCGTACGCGCTGCGCGGGCGGATGAACGAGTCGCCGCTGGTGCGCACCATGACCGGGCCCGGCCGCCGCCGCCGGATCCTGCTCGGCCTGCTGCTCACCGGCACCGCGCTGCTCGCCCCCGCCTACCAGATGCACCTCAACACCTCGGTGGCGCTGTACAAGCACCTCGGCTTCGGCCTGCTGTTCGCCGCCCCGATGGCCGGCATCGGCCTGGCCCGGCTGGTCGGCCCGCACTTCCGCCACCCGCAACTGGGCATCCTGCTCTGGGTGGTGACGCTGGCGCTCGGACTCACCCAGTCGACCTGGCGGTTCGACACCTGGCCCGACTCCACCCGGATGACCGAGGTGGTCCGCCAGCACGTGACCAGCACCGGCCGCTACCTGGCCTCGGCCGACAACGTCCCGGTCTACTACACCCGCGACCTGACGCTGCAGAGCCAGTGGACCTCCACCTACGGCATCGGGTACGTCGACCGGGCGGGCGCGCTGCACACCGGCGACGACGGCTACCGGACCGCCATCGCGGACGGCTGGTTCGACCTGGTGGTGCTCGACGGCGTCGCCACCCCGGACACCGACCGGGTGGTGGCGGAGGCGATCGGGCAGAGCCCGCACTACCGGCTGCTCGGACGCATTCCCTTCACACACGTCGGTGGAACCGGGTACTACCGGATCTGGGTCAAACAGTAGCGATGACCACCCCGATCAGGGCGACGGCCGCGGCGGCGAACCAGCCGCCGGCGCCGAGCCACCCGCCGAAGCCCCCGTTCCCGCCCGCGCCGGCCGCACCGCCCGCCCCGGCGGTGCCGCCGCCGGGCGCCGCCGTGCCGCCGCCGGCCGTGCCGGACGCCGACGAGCGGGCCCCGCAGTGGCGGGCCGCGCTCGGCGTCGCCCTGCCGCCGGCGCTGCTCGCGCTGGCGCTCTGCCTCTACGGCAGCGGGGACCGCCAGCTCTGGCGCGACGAGCACGCCTCCTGGTGGGCGGCCGGCCTGTCCTGGTCCGACCTCGGCGCGCTGCTCGGGAACATGGACCTGGTGCTGGCGCCCTACTACGTGCTGCTCCACCTGTGGACCGCGGTGGCGGGCGACTCCGAGGCCGCGCTGCGGCTGCCCTCGGCGCTCGCCATGACCGCCGCCGCCGGCTGCCTGGCGCTGCTCGGCCGGCGCCTGCTCTCCCCACGGGCCGGACTGCTCGGCGGCCTGGTGTTCGCGCTCTGCCCCGCGGTCACCTGGTACGGCCAGGACGCCCGGCCGTACGCCTTCGCGGTGCTGGCGGCCGTCGGCAGCACCCTGGTGCTCACCCGGCTGGTCCAGGCCCGTCCGGGGCCGCTGCCGGCCGCGCCGCGCACCGCCCTGCTCGGCTGGGCGGGCTACGGGCTCACCGTGGTCGCGATGGGGCTGACCCACCTGGTGACGCTGATGGTGCTGCCCGCCCACCTGCTGCTGGTGGCCCGGGAGTTCCGCCGCACACCGGCCGCGCCGGAGGAGGACGGCGCCCGCTGGGTGCTGCTCGGCCGCTGGGCGCTGGCCTCGGCGGGGGCGGTACTGCTGCTGAGCCCGCTGCTGCTGCTCGGTGCCGGGCAGAGCGGGCAGATCGCCTGGAACGAGCGGGACTGGTCCGACCTCGGCGCGCTGGTCACGGACCTGGCCGGGTCCACCGCGCTCGGCTGGACCCTGCTGGTGGTGGGCGTGCTGGGCGCGGCGAGCCTGCTGGTGCTGCGCCAGCGGGCGGCCGGTCCGCTGATCTGCTGGGCGCTGCTGCCGGTGCTGCTGACCCTGGGGACCACGCACTGGCTGCACCTGTTCCTGGCCCGCTACCTGCTCTTCACGGTGCCCGCCTGGGCCCTGCTGGGCGCCGAGGCGGTCGGGCGGCTGCCCGGCCTGGTCGCCCGGTTCGCCGCCTCCGGCACGCCGCCGCGCTGGGTGGCCGGTCCGGCCCCGGTGGTGGCCGCCGTCGCGCTGGCCGCCGTGCTCGCCTGGCCCGCCCAGGCCACCGTGCGGCACGACCTGGCCGGCGAGGCGGACGCCAGGGCCGCCGCCCGGCTGATCGGCGGACAACTGCGGCCGGGCGACGGCGTGGTGTACGAGCCGGGCAGCTCGCTGCGCCGGTCGATGGCCTACGAGCTGCGGGGCCGCCCGGCGCCCGCGGACGTCCTGCTGCGGGTGTCCGCGGAGGAGGCCGGCAGTTTCGGCGCGCTGGAGTGCGAGGAGCCGGCCCGCTGCCTGGCCGGCACCCGGCGGATCTGGCTGCTGGTGTCCGGCGCCGACCGGCGGCCGTTCGGCGCCGTCTCGGACAAGGTGGCCAAGGAGCTGAACGGGTTCCGCCAGGTCCGCACCGAGAACCTGCCGCACCTGCGGGTGGTGCTGCTGGAGCGCAAGACCGGGTGACCGGTCAGAAGACCATGCTGTAGACCATCAGGTCGACGCCCGGGATCGGCGACCAGTCGCGCTCCGGGTCGCGGCGGAAGCCGACCCGCTCGTAGATCCGGTGCGCCGTGGTCATCTCCCGCTGGGTGGAGAACGCCATGCCGGCCAGGCCGAGCTCGCGGCTGCGGGTGAGCGCGGCGCGCACCAGGGACTCGCCGGCGCCCCGCCCGCGGGCGGCCGGGGCGGTGGCGAGCATCCGGATCTCACCCTCCTCGGGGGTGGCGATGTCCGCCCACGTGGTGCCGCCGACCGCGAAGGTGACGGTGCCGAGGAGGGTCCCGTCGGCCGCGTCCACCGCGACGAGGAGTTCGGCCTCGGCGGCCCGGGTGGCCGCGTCGCGCAGCCGGTGCACGTACTGGCCCTCGGGCGAGGTGAAGCCGTCGTCGACGAAGGCCTGGGCGGTTATGCGGCCGGCTTCCTCGAACTCCTCGGCGCGGGCCGGGCGGATGACGATGTCCATCCGGCCAGTGTGCCGGAATCCCGGGGAACGGTGCTGAGCGGGGTGCGGGCCTCCGCTTCGGGGGCGGGAACAGTGGCGGAGACGGCCGCGGTGGAGACGGCCGTGGCGGGGACGGCGGCGGGGTCGGCGGACGGGCGGAGCGAGGCGGCGGGCAGGGTGCCGTAGAGCCGGTCCAGCAGGGCGGGGTCGTCGGGGTAGCCGCCCGGACGGTGCCAGTTGTCGCGCCCGGTGGCCCTCTGCCGGGCCACCTCGCGTCCGATCATGGCGCCGAGCAGGCCGAACCCGCCGACGGCCCCGAGCAGGGCGAGTGCGCTGGCGAGCGTGTCGGAATCCATGGCTCCACCCTCCTGGAGGCGGCCGAGGGCGGCGAGTGGCAGGAACGCCTTATTGCATCGAAAAACTGCCAGCTGGCGGGTTACCCTGGCGGCATGCTGAAGAACGTCGTGGCCGTCGTCATGGAGGACGTCCACCCCTTCGAACTCGGGGTGGCCTGCGAGGTGTTCGGGCTGGACCGGAGCGAGGACGGCCTGCCCGCCTACGACTTCGCGCTCGCCGGCGCCCGCCCGGGCCCGCACCGCACCCACGCCGGCTTCGCCGTCGACGTCCCGCACGGGCCCGAACGGCTCGCCACCGCCGACCTGGTGGTGGTCACCGCCTCCTCGATGAGCGGCGAGTACCCGGCCCCGCTGCTGGACGCGCTGCGGGCGACCGTCGAGCGCGGCGCCCGGGTGCTGTCCATCTGCAGCGGCGCCTTCGTGCTCGGCGCCGCCGGCCTGCTGGACGGCCGCCGGGCCACCACGCACTGGCGGTACACCGCCGAGTTGGCCGCCCGCCATCCGAGGACCACCGTCGAGCCGGACGTCCTGTACGTGGACGACGACCCGGTGATCACCTCCGCCGGTACCGCGGCCGGCATCGACGCCTGCCTGCACCTGGTGCGCAAGGTGCAGGGCGCCGAGGTGGCCCGGGCGATCGCCCGCCGGATGGTGGTGGCGCCGCACCGGGAGGGCGGGCAGGCCCAGTTCGTGCACCGGCCGCTGCCGGAGGGCGGCGGCGAATCGCTCGCCCCGCTGCTCGACTGGATGCGCCACCACCTGGACGAGGAGTCGACCGTCGAGCAGCTGGCCGCCCGGGTCCACATGTCGCCGCGCACCTTCGCCCGGCGCTTCCACCAGGAGACCGGCACCACCCCGCACCGCTGGCTGATCGGGCAGCGGCTGCTGCTCGCCCAGCGGCTGCTGGAGTCGACCACCGAGCCGGTGGACGCCATCGCCGCCCGCTGCGGCTTCGGCAACGCGGCCACCCTGCGCCACCACTTCGGCCGCCGGCTGGGCACCACCCCGCTGGCGTACCGCCGCTGCTTCGCCGAGCCCGCGGCCGAGGTCGCCGTCCGGGTCTAGCGGCGCGGGTCTAGCGGCGCGGGTCCGAGCGCGCGGGTCCGAGCGGCCCCCGGGGGGCTCAGCCCGCGTCCTCCAGGTGCCCGGTCTGGTTCCAGCGGTCCGGGCGCAGCCGGCCGCCCTCGGCCCGCCAGACGCTCGCGGAGCAGTTGCGCACCGGCTCCAGCGCGGTCAGCTGCTCCTCGGTGAGCCGGTCCAGCACGTACCGGAGCATGAGCACCGTGCAGTCGTGCGCGACCAGCAGCACCGGCCGCCCGGCCTCCTCCGCGCAGATGTCGCGCAGCACGCTGCGCACCCGCAGCGCCACGTCGGCCCAGGACTCGCCGCCGGGCGGGCGGTAGTACAGCTCGCCCATCTTCCGCCGCCGGGCCGCCTCCCCGGGGTGGTCGGTCTCGATGGCGGCCTTGGGCAGCATCTCCAGGACGCCGAGCTCGCGGTCGCGCAGCCGCTCGTCGTAGCGCACGGCGAGCGAGACCGGGACGGCGCCGAGGCCGGCGGCCTGGGCGAGGGCGATCCGGGCGGTCTCGGCGGTGCGCACGTAGGGCGAGCACCAGACGCTGCGCGGCCGGTCGGCGCTGGGCAGGGCGGCCCACCAGCGGCCGAGCGCGTGGGCCTGCTGCTGGCCGTGCAGGGAGAGCGGGATGTCCGCGTCCCGGCTGCTGATCGGCACGCTGAGCGCGCCGACCGCCTCGGCGAGCTGGAACTCGACGTTGGCGGTGGACTCCCCGTGGCGGGTGGCGATCAGGACGGAGGGGACGGGGGGCAGCCCGGTGGCCGCGGTGGCCGCGGCGGCGCCCGCGGTCCGGTGCGGGACGGGCCGGTGCCGTCCGTCGGTGTGGTGCTGGCCGTTGAGGGTGGTGCCGAGTTCTGCCATTGCCGCCGCTCCCCGTGGGTCGATCAGTTGCCGGCCGGTTGCCGGTCCGGTCTGGTTGGTGCCCTGAGTGTGGTGCCCCATGCATCCGGCTGTTCATACATATGATCGCGCCGCCCCCTCCAGTGTTGGCGGAGGAGACGGCGCGACCACAGGGCGCGCGGGGCGTATCAGTGCGCCGCCACGGGCTCCGGCGCGTCCAGGGGCTCCTCCTCGCCGCCCTCGGCGCTGTAGTCGCCCGGCCGGGTCTCGTCCGGCCCGTCCGGCGCCTTGGCGGCGCGCAGCACCAGGGTGAGCGCCACCGAGACCAGCAGGTTGAGGACGAAGGCGGTGAGCCCGATGTAGCCGATCTCGCCGATGCCGGGGATCTCGGCGGCGTTCCCGCCGAAGTGCCTGGTCTTGGGGGTGGCGATCCCGTAGGCCTTCCAGGTGCCGTAGACCATGCCGGCCGCCCAGCCGGCGAGCAGCGCCCAGTGGTGGAACCAGCGGGTGAACAGGCCGCCGACGATCGAGACGAAGGTCTGCAGGATCCACAGGCCGCCGAGCAGCTGGAGGTTGATCGCCGCCTGCTTGTCCATGCCGAGCACGAAGACCAGCGCGCCGACCTTCACCAGCAGCGAGACCAGCTTGGCGATCCGGGTCTCGTCGGCCGGGGTGGCGGAGGGCCTCAGGTACTCCTTGTAGACGTTGCGGGTGAACAGGTTCGCCGCCGCGATGGACATGATCGCCGCCGGGACGAGCGCGCCGATGCCGATCGCCGCGAAGGCGACGCCGGTGAACCAGTCGGGGAACATGTTCTCGAACAGCTGCGGCACCGAGAGCTGGGTGTTGAAGTCCTTGTCGCCCTTGCCGACCCCGGCCGCGACGGCCATGTAGCCGAGCAGCGCCAGCAGCCCCAGCATCAGCGAGTACGCGGGCATGATCGCCATGTTCCGGCGCACCGTGTTGCGGGACTTGCTCGCCAGCACGCCGGTCACCGAGTGCGGGTACATGAACAGCGCCATCGCCGAGCCGAGCGCGAGCGTCGCGTACGTCCACTGCTTGTTCTCCGGCACGGTGAGCGAGCCGCCCGACCTGGGGGCGGCGAACTTCTCGCCGACCGCGTCGAAGATGTGGCCGTAGCCGCCGAGCCGGATCGGGATGTAGATCACCGCGACGATGATCACCAGGTAGACCAGGGCGTCCTTGACGAAGGCGATCAGGGCCGGCGCCCGCAGCCCCGAGGAGTAGGTGTACGCGGCGAGCACGCCGAAGGCGATGAACAGCGGCAGGTCCTTGACGAACCAGTTGGCGCTCTCGCCGCCGCCGACGCCCAGCACGTCCAGCACCGCCTGGATGCCGACCAGCTGGAGCGCGATGTACGGCATGGTGGCGAGGATGCCGGTCAGCGCGACCATCAGGGACAGCGGCCGGGAGCCGTAGCGCCCGCGCACGAAGTCCGCGGGGGTGACGTAGCCGTGCACCCGGGAGACCGACCAGAGCCGGGGGAGGAAGAGGAAGACCAGCGGGTAGGCGATGATCGTGTAGGGGACGGCGAAGAAGCCCGCGGCGCCGGTCGCGTAGACGGCGGCGGGCACGGCGACGAAGGTGTACGCGGTGTAGAGGTCGCCGCCGAGCAGGAACCAGGTGATCCAGGTCCCGAAGCTGCGCCCGCCGAGGCCCCACTCGTCGAGGTGCAGCGCGTTGTCGGCGCGCCGCCACCGGGAGGCGAGGAAGCCCATCACGGTGACCAGCAGGAAGAAGAGGACGAACACCGCCAGCGCGGGCACGTTGACCCCGTTCATCGGGCGCCACCCGCCTTGCGCGCCGTCCGGGCGGCCCGGCGGGCCTTCTCGTCCCGGTTGACCAGCAGGTAGGCGGCGACCGTGAAGACGGCCGAGACCGGCACCCAGAGCAGCTGGTACCAGTAGAAGAAGGGGACGCCGCCCACATCGGGGTCGGGCTTGTCGTACGAGCCCACCCAGAGCAGCGCGACGACCGGTACCAGCAGGGCGAGGCCGGCCAGCACCCGCTCGGGGGTGACCGCCGGGAGGTCGGGCCCCCCGGGCTCGTCCGGCTCCTCTGGCTCGGGCATGACAGATCGGTCGGTGAGGTCTGACGACATGGTTCGGCTCCGCTTCGGAGGGTTCACCTCGCCGGCGCCGCAACCCCCGGGAAGCCGCACGCCCCCGTTGGTCCGCCGAGCAGCACCACTGGTGATCGGCAGTCAGTACGGATGCGGAATCTAGAGCATCACGTGATCCGTGTCACCGGATTCACGACAACTTCCCGCCATCCGGGCTTCCCGCGCGCCGGGGAGACGCGACGGGCCCCGGCGCGCAGGGGGTGCGCGCCGGGGCCCGGACGTGCGCGGGCGCCGGGCCGGACTACTCCGGCCGCTTGAGGCGGGTGATGAACTTGTAGCGGTCGCCGCGGTAGATGGAGCGCACCCACTCGACCGGGTCGCCCTCCGGGTCGAAGGAGTGCCGGGAGAGCTGGAGCATCGGCAGGCCGAGGTCGGAGCCGAGCAGGCCGGCCTCGCGGGGGTCGGCGAGGGTGGTCTCGATGGTCTCCTCGGCCTCGGCCACGGTCACCCCGTAGACCTCGCGCAGGGCGGTGTAGAGCGAGTTGTGCTTGGCCAGGTTGCGGCGCAGGGCGGGGAAGCGCTTGGCGGACAGGTGGGCCACCTCGATGGCCATCGGGTCGCCGTTGGCCAGCCGCAGGCGCTCGATCCGCAGCACCCGGCCGCCGGGCTTGATGTCCAGCAGCGGGGCCAGCCGCTCGTCGGCGGAGATGTAGCCGATCTCGATCAGCCGGGAGGTGGGCTCCAGGCCCTGGGCGCGCATGTCCTCGGTGTAGGAGGTGAGCTGCAGGGCCTGGGCGACCTTGGGCTTGGCGACGAAGGTGCCCTTGCCCTGGATGCGCTCCAGCCGGCCCTCGACGACCAGCTCCTGCAGGGCCTGCCGGACGGTGGTGCGGGAGGTGTCGAACTGCGCGGCCAGTGCCCGTTCGGGAGGAACCGGGGTGCCGGCGGGCTGGGTCTCGGTGAGCTGCAGCAGGTGGCGCTTGAGGCCGTAGTACTTCGGTACCCGGGCGGTCGGGTCCGCGCCGCTCTGAGGGGCGGGATTCTTCACCAGGGGGTCGTTGACCTGGGCCGTGCTGCCCCCGTCGCTGCTCATCGGACCTGTCTCCCGCTTCCCGCAGAGCTCTCGCGAAGCCCCGCCGCATCATTAACGGCTCACATCGTTGCATGTATGGCTACGGAACGAATACCTCATCACGCGATGAACGATGTGCGGTGTCGGCTTGATAACGGGTGGTCCGGATCGGTCGAACAGCCGTTGACAGGCCCATTGGTCTAGGCCAAGCTCCAGGCATCTGGTCTACACCACTAGGCCAGTCACTATGAATCCCCCCACCCGTTCGCTGGAGTCCGCGGCACCATTCCTCCCACTTCGCGTGGGTATGCCGCTGCCACCCGACGGGGGTAACCAGGCATCCCTCAGGAGGATGGCGTGAAGCGTCAGCTCATCGCGGCGGTCGGCGTCGCGGCCATGGTTGTTGGTCTCGCGGCCTGTGGCTCGGACGCCAAGAAGGAGGGCGGCGACTCGGGCAGCTCGACCGCGGCCTCCTCGGGCAAGAAGGACTACAACGGCAAGACGCTCAAGGTCTGGCTCATGACCGGCTCGGCCCCCAAGGGCTGGACCGACTCCGTCAAGGCCGAGTTCGAGTCGACCTACCCCGGGTCGAAGCTCGACTTCCAGGAGCAGGTGTGGGACGGCATCGGCCAGAAGATCACCGCCGCGCTCTCCGAGGGCTCGGTCGACGTGGTCGAGGTCGGTAACACCCAGACCGCGGGCTACGCGGCCTCGGGCGGCCTGCTCGACATCACCAAGGACAAGGCGTACCTGGGGGGCAGCGACTGGGCCGCCAACCAGAACGAGGCCGCCGTCCTCGACGGCAAGCAGTACGCCGCCCCGTGGTGGGTCTCCAACCGCGTGGTCGCCTACAACAAGGACCTGTGGGCCGCGGCCGGCCTGAAGGACGCGCCGAAGACCCTCGAGGAGTTCTACGGCAACCTGGAGAAGCTCAAGGGCACCGCCGGCGTCGACGACGCGATCTACATGCCGGGCCAGGAGTGGTACGTCTACTTCGGTCTGCTCACCAGCGAGGGTGGCAAGATCGCGAAGAAGGAAGGCGACAAGTGGGTCGGCGGCCTGTCCTCGCCCGAGGCGAAGAAGGCCTTCGAGACCTACCAGAAGCTGCAGAGCTACTCGAAGGCCCCGAAGGACAAGGACGAGGCGACCCCGCAGCAGAAGGACGTCTTCGCCAAGGGCAACGTCGGCGCCATGATCGGCCTCGGCTGGGAGCTGCCGAAGGAGGAGGAGCTGTCGGCCAGCAAGATCGGCTTCTTCCCGCTCCCGGGCAAGACCGCTGACAAGGCGTCCGGTGTGTTCCTCGGTGGCTCGAACCTGGCCATCGCCCAGAACAGCAAGAACACCGACATGGCCAAGGACTTCCTGAAGGTCGCCCTCAACGACAAGAACGAGGGTCTGGTCGCGGCCGCCGGCAACATCCCGAACAAGGAGTCGCTGAGCGGCCAGGTCGCCGGTGACTTCGCGAAGGCGGCGGTGCCGGCCTCGAAGCAGGGTGCCATCACCCCGAACACCCCGAACTGGGCCAGCGTCGAGGACAAGCCGAACCCGATCAAGGAGTTCCTGACCGCGGCCCTGCAGGGCGGCGACTACGCGGCCACCGCGAAGAAGTACGACGACGAGATCGCGAAGCGGCTCAACCAGAAGCAGTAAGCAATCGAGCGGCGTCGCTCACCGGCTCCCGGCGGGGGGCCGGTGGGCGGCGCCTGTCCGTCGTGGTCGGGTTATGAGGAAGTGAGAACGATGGCTGTGCATTCCGAGCGGGTGCACACACAGTCTCCGGATTCAGGGAAGGCTGCTGTGGCCAGTATCGAGACGAGCGCCGTTGGTGGCGGCGCCAACGGCACCCCGAAGAAGAGTGCCAGATCGGCGGATGGCCGGAGCTTCGGCGCCAAGGCCGCCCCCTACCTGCTGCTGCTGCCGGCCACCGTGGCGACGCTGGCCCTGCTGGGCTGGCCGCTCCTGAAGACGGTCCTGCTGTCGTTCCAGAACCTCAACAGGCGCCAGCTCGTGATGCACCTGACCGAGTGGAACGGCTTCGACAACTACAAGGAGCAGCTGACCGACCCGGACTTCTGGGCGGTCACCGGTCGCACGGTCGCCTTCACCCTGGTGAACGTCGTGCTGATCATGGCCGGCGGCACCCTGGTCGGCCTGCTGCTCAACCGCCTCGGCAAGTGGATGCGCCTGGTGCTCTCGGTCGGGCTGCTGATGGCCTGGGCCATGCCGGTGGTCGCCGCGACCACCGTCTACACCTGGCTGTTCGACCAGCAGTGGGGCGTCGTCAACTGGTTCCTCGACAAGTTCGGTTGGCACTCGATGGCCGACTACAACTGGATGAGCGACCAGTACTCGACCTACTTCGTGATCATCCTGCTGATCGTCTGGCAGTCGATCCCGTTCGTCGCGTTCAACATGTACGCGGGCCTGACCACGATCCCGAAGGAGCTGTACGAGGCCGCCCGGATGGACGGCGCCGGCGCCTTCAAGATCTTCGGCTCGGTGGTCTTCCCCAGCCTGAAGCCCTTCTTCCTGGCGACCACCTTCCTCGAGGTCATCTGGGTGTTCAAGGCCTTCACCCAGGTCTACGCGATCAACGCCGGCGGGCCCGAGAACCTGACCCGGAACCTGCCCGTGCACGCCTTCCTGGAGGGCTCCTCGGGCCAGCACTACGGCGTCGGCTCCGCGATCGCCGTGCTCACCATCCTGATGCTGGTCGCCCTGATGGCGTACTACTTCCGCATCATGCTCAAGCAGGAGGACGAGCTGTGAGGCGCTCGCTCATCGGACGCAGCTGGCCGAACGTCATCGCGGTCGTCCTCTTCGTCTTCTTCATCTTCCCCGTCTACTGGATGGTCGCGACGTCCTTCAAGAAGGACGGCGACATCATCAGCAAGACGCCGGTCTTCATCCCGTTCCACGGGACGCTCGACCACTACGTCACCGCGGTCAACGCCAAGAACTTCTGGACGTACGTCGCCAACAGCTTCACCGTCACCGTCGGCGCCGTCCTGGCCTCGCTGGTGATCGCGACGCTCGCCTCCTTCGCCATCGCCCGGATGCGCTTCCGAGGCCGCAAGGCCTTCGTCCTGGTCGTGATGGCCGCGCAGATGGCGCCGTGGGAGGTCATGACCATCGCGGTCTACATGATCTCGCGCGACAACGAGCTGCTGAACAGCCTGGTGCCGCTGACCCTCTTCTACATGATGATGGTGCTGCCCTTCACGATCTGGACGCTGCGCAGCTTCATCGCCGCGGTGCCCAAGGAGCTGGAGGAGTCGGCCATGGTGGACGGCTGCACCCGCACCCAGGCCTTCGTGAAGGTGATCTTCCCGCTGCTGGCCCCCGGTCTGATGTCGACCTCGCTGTTCGGCTTCATCACGGCGTGGAACGAGTTCCCGCTCGTCCTGATCCTCAACAAGGAGCAGGGTCAGACCCTCCCGCTGTGGCTGTCCTCCTTCAAGACGGCCTTCGGCAACGACTGGGGTGCCACCATGGCGGCGTCCACGATGTTCGCCATCCCGGTGCTGGTCCTGTTCGTCTTCCTGCAGCGCAAGGCGGTCGGTGGCCTCACCGACGGCGCCGTGAAGGGCTGATCCCCCGTGAGCATCCTCGTCCCCACCCTCCCGGCCTCCGACCAGCTCCATCGCGACGCGCTGACCGTCCTGCAGCCCGGCTTCGTCGGCACCGAGCCGCCGGAGTGGCTGCGCCGCCACCTGGCGGCCGGCCTCGGCTCGGTCGCCCTGTTCGACCGCAACGTGGCCGACCTCGGCCAGCTGGCCGCGCTCACCTCCGCGCTGCGGGCCGAGAATCCCGACCTGCTGATCGCCATCGACGAGGAGTCCGGTGACGTCACCCGGCTGGAGGCGGGCTCCGGCTCGTCCTGGCCGGGCAACCTCGCCCTGGGCGCCATCGACGACCCCGCGCTGACCCGCGACGTCGCCCGTGAGCTGGGCCGCGCGCTGGCCGCCGCCGGCGTCAACTACAACTGGGCGCCGACCGCGGACGTCAACTCCAACCCGCGCAACCCGGTCATCGGCGTGCGCTCCTTCGGCGCCGACCCGGAGCTGTGCGCCCGGCACACCGCCGCCTGGGTGGAGGGCCTGCAGTCGGCCGGCGTCGCGGCCTGCTCCAAGCACTTCCCGGGCCACGGCGACACCGCCGTCGACTCGCACATCGGCCTGCCGGTGATCGACGTCGACCTGGACGTGCTGAGCTCGCGCGACCTGGTGCCCTTCCGGGCCGCGATCGCCGCCGGGACCAAGGCCGTGATGACGGCCCACATCATGGTCCCGGCGCTCGACCCCAAGCTGCCCGCCACGCTCAGCCCCGCCGTGCTGCGCGACCTGCTGCGCGCGGCCCCCGAGCAGGGCGGCCTCGGCTACCAGGGCCTGATCGTCAGCGACGCGATCGAGATGGGCGCCATCGCCGACACCTTCGGCATGGGCGAGGGCACCGTGCTGGCCCTGGCGGCCGGCGCGGACGCGATCTGCGTGGGCGGCGGCCTGGCCGACGAGGACACCGTGCTGATGCTGCGCGACGCCATCGTGGCGGGCGTGCGGTCCGGCCGGCTCCCGGAGGAGCGGCTCGCCGACGCGGCCGCCCGGGTGCGCTCGCTCGGCAGCTGGGCCCGGATCGCGGCCCAGGGCGAGCGGCCGGAGGCGGACCTCGCGGTCGGCCTGCGGGCGGCCCGCCGGGCGCTGCGGGTGGTCCGCGCGCCGGGCCGGGAGGTCCTGCCGGTGACCGAGCGCCCGTTCGTGGCCTCGTTCTCCGCCGAGCCGAACATCGCCGTCGGCGACGTCACCCCGTGGGGCGTGGCCGGCATGCTGGCCGACCGCTTCCCGGGCACCCGCACCCGCGCCATCGGCCCGGAGATCGCCGAGGCCGCGGTGCTGGACGCCGTGGTGTCCGAGGTGCTGGCCGGGGCCGCCGACCGCCGCCTGGTGCTGGCGGTCCGCGACGCCCACCGCCACGAGTGGATGTCGGCCGGGCTGAACCGGCTGCTGGCGGCCCGTCCGGACGCCGCGGTGGTCGAGATGGGCCTGCCGCAGTCCGAGCCGGTCGGCGCGCTGTACATCGCCACCCACGGCGCGGCCCGGGTCTGCGGGCTGGCCGCCGTCGAGGTGCTCACCGGCCAGTCGGGGGCGATCGGCTGAGTCCGCGTCGGACCGTGACACCGGGTGCCGGGGGCACCTGCCGGAACGGGCCCGCCATGCGCATGTCGCATGGCGGGCCCGTTCCGTTTTCCGGTCGTTCGACACCCCGTGACCTGCGACTTCGCGATCTGACGATGTTCCCTCAAATCACCCTTAAGGCAGCCTTAAGTTCTACCTAGGGTGACCGTCGCGCGACTGATCGCCACGCGGTACAACAGGTCTGCAACGGCCTTGACCGCCAGGCCATTTGGCGTTGACACCAACAGTGGTCTAGGCCAGAGTCCAGTCCATCCGGTTCGAATTTCAATTGGGCCGGATGTGGTATTGGCCCATCCCTAAGCTCTTCGCCGCCCTCCCCGGACACCGTCCCGTCGGGCGCCGGCGCGCCGCCGGCGGGCACCAGCACTAAAACACCCTCGGAGGATGGCGTGAGAAAGCGTCGGTTCATGGCGACGGTCGGCATCATGGCGCTGGCCGCCGGACTGACGGCGTGTTCCTCGGGCGGCTCGGCGTCGGGCGGCGACAAGACCGCCTCGGCGGACCCGCAGGCCGCGACCGGCACCGTCACGGTCTGGCTGATGGACGACGCCCAGAAGAACTGGCCCGACCTCGTCCAGCGGGTCAACGACGACTTCGCCGCCAAGTACCCGAACGTGACCCTCAAGCTCGCCTACCAGGGCTGGGCCGACAAGGTGGCCAAGCTCGACAAGGCGATCGCCGACGGCGCCGCCCCGGACGTGGTCGAGCTCGGCAACACCGAGACCATGAAGTACGTGCTCTCCGGCGCGCTGGCGCCGGTGGAGCGCACCACCTTCGACAACTCCGACACCTGGATCAAGGCGCTCGCCAACACCTGCACCTACCAGGACAAGCTCTGGTGCGTGCCCTACTACGCGGGCGCCCGGGTCGCGATCTACAACTCGGCGGCCTTCCAGCAGGCCACCGGCAGTGCCGACTTCCCGAAGACCGAGGACGAGCTGCGTGCGGCGCTCGACAGGATCGCGGACCGGAACAAGGCCGACCGGACCTTCTCCCCGCTCTACCTGCCCGGCCAGTACTGGTACGCGGCGATGAGCTACGTGTCCGCGTACGGCGGGAGCATCGCCCGCTTCGACAGCGCCGGCAGCTGGCACGGCACCCTGAGCGACCCCAAGTCCCAGCAGGGCATCAACCACTTCGTCGACCTGGTGCGCAAGTACAACAAGGGCGACCAGTCGCTCAACGAGCAGAACCAGTACGAGGCGATGGCCCGCGGCCACGCGGCGTCCTTCTACGGCAACGGCTACGAGGCGTCCAGCGTCGTCGCGCCGGTCACCGGTGACCCGAGCCTCAAGGACGCGGTCAAGGTCGCCACCATGCCCGGCCCGGGCGGCAAGCCGCTGCCGACCTTCATCGGCGGCTCGGCCCTCGCCGTCACGGCCAAGTCGCCCACGGCGGCCCTGGCCACCGACTGGGTCCGGATGTTCACCAGCGCCAAGTCCGAGCAGGCGCTGGCCGACAAGGACATCCTGCCCAACAACCTCACCCAGCTGAACCCGCTGAAGAACAAGCCGAGCACCGCCGCCGCGGCCAACGCGGTGCCGGACGCCTGGTTCACCCCGCTGGCCCCCGGCTGGGGCCTGGTGGAGAAGCAGAAGATCCTGCCCGACATGCTGACCGCCATCCTCAAGGGCAAGCCGGTGGACCAGGCCACCAAGGAGGCGGACGCCGCCATCGACCAGCTCATCAACAAGGCGGGCTGAGCCGCCGCCGCCCCGGACGCCGGAGCCCCTCCCCGCACCGCCGGGAGGGGCTCCGCGCACGCCGGACCGCCGCGACCTGCCGTGACCGCCTCCTCGGATGTGCTCCGGGCGGGCGGCCCCCGTAGGATTGCGGCAGCATTCATCGCAGCGAGTGTGCGGACTCGCCGCCGTAGAGGTCCCCGCCGGGCATTCCCGTCCGGTCGGGGTGGAACCATCTCATCGGAGGCACACCCACGATGTCCGACACGCAGACCGTCCCTGGCCGGATCATGGCGGCGGAGATGGCCGAGCAGCCGGCCGTCCTGCAGCGCATCCTTGACGAGGGCGCCCCCAAGATCTTCGAGATCGCGTCCCGGATCGCCGCCCGCAAGCCGCGGTTCGTCCTCCTGACCGCGCGCGGTACCTCGGACAACGCTGCGCTGTACGCCAAGTACCTGATCGAGATCCTGCTGGGCAAGCCGGCCGGCCTGACCTCGATGTCCACCACCACCGCCTACGGTGCCAAGCCGGACCTGACCGACGTGCTGGTGATCACCGTCAGCCAGTCGGGCGGCTCGCCGGACCTCGTCGCCTCCACCAAGGCGGCCCGCGAGGCCGGTGCCATCACCCTGGCGGTCACCAACAACGCCGGCTCGCCGCTGGCCGAGGTCTCCGAGTTCCACATCGACGTGCTGGCCGGGCCGGAGAAGGCGCTGCCCGCCACCAAGACCTACACCGCCGAACTGCTCGCGCTGTACCTGCTCATCGAGGGCCTGCGCGGTGGCGACGGCACGGCCGCCAAGGCCCTGCCCGAGCTGGCCGCGGGCATCCTGGCCCGCCAGGACGAGGTCAAGGCGCTGGCCGAGCGCTACCGCTTCGCCCAGCGCCTGGTCATCACCTCGCGCGGCTACGGCTACCCGACCGCCCGCGAGGCGGCGCTGAAGCTGATGGAGACCACCTACATCCCGGCCTCCCCGTTCTCCGGCGCCGACCTGCTGCACGGCCCGCTGGCCATGGTCGACAACGTCTCCCCGGTCATCGCGATCGTCCCGGACGGCAAGGGCGGCGAGGCCCTGCAGCCGGTCCTGGACCGCCTGCGCGGCCGTGGCGCCGACCTGGTCGTGGTCGGCCAGCAGTCGCAGGTCGAGGCCGCCTCGGCGGGCTTCGCGCTGCCGGCCGGCGTGCCCGAGGAGGTGCAGCCGATCCTGGAGATCCTGCCGCTGCAGCTGCTGGCCTACGAGGTCACCATCGCCCGCGGCCAGGACCCGGACGCCCCGCGCGCGCTCGCCAAGGTCACCGAGACCCACTGACGCGGGTCCGCCGAAAAGCCCGAGCCCCCGTCCACAGCCTGTGGACGGGGGCTCGGGCTTTTCCGGCCCCTCGGCGGGGCCCGGGAAGCAGTCCGGAAAACACTACGGGCCACGGCGCCGACACGGGACCCTCAACCCATGCGGCACCGCAGCCCGGAGCTGTCGTCGGTCGCCGGTGACGATCGAGAACTGTGCGGGGTCCTCGTTCGGCGGCGTCCGACCGAGGAGGGGACTCACGCGGTCAGGGCAGTTGCGCGGGTGCCTCTCCTTGGTGCCCTTTCATTGTGGACTAGACCAATCTGGCTTGTCCAGGCCTCTCCGAAAATTGGTCTGGACAACCTGGGGGAGAGCCCAGCGGCGCAGGTCGCCGGGGTGCGCGGGGCCCGGCCGCGCCCCCCTGGGGCTACGCTCGCCCTGTGCCCTCGCTGAACGAACTCGTCCGCCGCCACACCACCCTGACCGGTGCCGATGTGGAGTGGCTGCACATGCTGGTCTCGGAGTGGCAGCTGCTCTCCGACCTGTCCTTCGCCGACCTCGTGCTCTGGATCCCCACCTGGGACGGCATCCGGTACGTCTCGGTGGCCCAGATGCGCCCCAACACCGGCCCCACCTCCTACCAGGACGACATGGTCGGCCACCTCGTCCCGCGCGGCCGGCGCCCGCTGCTGGACGCCGCCTACGACGAGGGGCGGATCGTGCGCGAGGGCGACCCGGAGTGGCGCGAGGAGGTGCCGGTCCGGGTCGAGTCCATCCCGGTGCGGCGCGAGGGCAAGGTGCTCGGCGTGATCGCCCGCAACACCAACCTGCTGACCGTGCGCACCCCCAGCCGGCTGGAACTCACCTACCTGCAGAGCGCCTCCGACCTCGCCCAGATGATCGCCGCCGGCACCTTCCCCTACCCCGGCGTCGAGCAGGCCGACATGGACGCCGCGCCTCGGGTCGGCGACGGCCTCATCCGCCTGGACGCCGACGGCATCGTCACCTACGCCAGTCCCAACGCGCTCTCCGCCTACCACCGGCTCGGCCTCACCACCGACCTGGTCGGCAGCCACCTCGGCCGGGCCACCGCCGACCTCGCCCCGCCCTCCCGGGCCGCCGTGCACGAGGCCCTGGTGAAGCTGGCCAGCGGCTGGGCCCCCCGGCAGACCGAGATCGAGGCCCAGGGCGGCGTGGTCACCCTGCGGGCCATCCCGCTCAAGCCCAAGGGCACCCTGACCGGGTCCCTGGTGCTCTGCCGCGACGTCACCGAGCTGCGCCGGCGCGACCGCGAGCTGATGACCAAGGACGCCACCATCCGGGAGATCCACCACCGGGTGAAGAACAACCTGCAGACCGTCGCCGCGCTGCTGCGCCTGCAGTCCCGCCGGATGGAGTCGGAATCCGGCCGCGCCGCCCTGGACGAGGCGGTGCGCCGGGTCGGCTCGATCGCGATCGTGCACGAGACGCTCTCCCAGGCGCTGGACGAGCGGGTGGCCTTCGACGAGATCGCCGACCGGGTGCTGGCCATGGTGATGGAGCTGTCCCAGGACGGCCGGGTGGCGACCCGGCGCAGCGGCAGCTTCGGGATCCTGTCGGCCGAGGTGGCCACCCCGCTCGCGATGGTGCTGACCGAGCTGCTGCAGAACGCGCTGGAGCACGCCTTCGGCCCGACCGCCTCCGGCAACCTGGAGGTGAGCGCGCTGCGCGGACGGGCGCCGGCCACCGGCATGGGCTGGTCGGACAGCTGGACCGGTGGGGCCCGGCCGGAGGAGTACCTGCTGATCACGGTGCAGGACGACGGCAAGGGCATGCCGGAGGGCTTCGACCCGCAGCAGGCGGGCAACCTCGGGCTGCAGATCGTGCGGACCCTGGCCACCGGGGAGCTCGGCGGCACCTTCGACATGGTGGCCGGCCCGAACGGCGGCACCAAGGTGGTCCTGGAGATCCCGGTGCGCTGAGGTGCGCAGGGGGCGCGCGTCCGGTACGGGCGCCGGTCGCGTGCTCCTTCATCTCCGCCGCACGGGGGGAGAACCCGGCCGGGAAACAGAAACGAGGCCCTGTCGACCGGGGGGGGTGGGTCGACAGGGCCTCTCAACCCGTTCCGGCCGTCGGGGGGAGTCGGCCGGAACGGGGGCTCTGGGTGGTGCGACACCAACCGGTGCGTTGCACACGGTGAGCGCCACAGCTCCACAATATTGCTCTAAGTGAACAGTATCAAGTGGCTGGGCGGGCCGGTGTCGCGGGACCTCGTCGAGCAAGGCCCTTTGTACGGAAGGCTTCACCAGGAGGTGCAGGGGAAGCCTGTGATCATGTGTTGATCGGTGCTGTGGTTACTGCTGGTACTACGGCGTGTGATCAGGCGGTGCGGGCGCGGTTGCGGGCGGCACGGCGCTTCATGGCGCGGCGCTCGTCCTCGCTCATGCCGCCCCAGACGCCGGCGTCCTGGCCGGTCTCGAGGGCCCACTGGAGGCACTGCTCCATGACCGGACAGCGGCGGCACACGGCCTTGGCTTCCTCGATCTGCAGCAGAGCAGGACCGGTGTTCCCGATCGGGAAGAACAGCTCCGGGTCCTCTTCGCGGCAGACAGCGCGGTGGCGCCAGTCCATGGTCGTCCAACTCCTCCTGCCGGCGGGGGTTGCCCGGTCGGCACATCGATGGTCCTTGTGAATGTGAACGCTTTCA
Source organism: Kitasatospora sp. NPDC058032 (assembly GCF_042885845.1). Lineage (NCBI taxonomy): Bacteria > Bacillati > Actinomycetota > Actinomycetes > Kitasatosporales > Streptomycetaceae > Kitasatospora > Kitasatospora sp. NPDC058032. The sequence continues at coordinate 302,248 of NZ_JBHVRK010000005.1, forward strand.
CGAATCCCGCAACAGCAAAAGAGACCAAAGGCCCATCGGGCCCGGGAGGTCTGTGCTGGGGGGGATTCGCGCGATTCGAGGGACACCCCGCGGTCGGCCCCCCAGGTTTCGAGGGTTGCCGTCGCTGCGATGTGTCCCGATCGCCATGTAGAGGTTCGCAAACCTCGGGCCCGGATACAACCCCCTTCAGGGAGGAATTTTGGATTCTTCGGTGTCGCCTAGCTCACAGCCGGTACTTCTATGGAGTGAAGGGGGCTTGTGCGTTCGAGAAGAAGGAGGAATGGCCCTTCTAGTCACACAATCACACGCAGTGCCCGCCGTACGCCTGTGAAACTGACGCGACTCCTGGATCCAAGGTGGTCCCCGTCGACCTGGAACGGGACCGGTTCCTCCGAAACCAAGGTGAAGTGGCGGACGTCGTGATAGGAGACGACGTGCTTGCCGGAAGGGCCGGACCCGGCGCCGCCGTCGCTCGAAGGGCCGTGCGACCGCAGGATCTGACGGACCGTTCGAGCAGTGCCGAACGCGGTCATCCGGGTGATGCCGAAGACGTCGAGATCCGAGTCGAAGGAGGCGCGCGGGGAGGGATAGACGGGGCGGTTGCCCAGGAACGTCCACGGCGAGGTGTTGCTGACTATCGCCAGCACCAGGCCGGGCACCGGCTCACGGCCCGCCATCGTCAGCGAGACCGGGCCCGACCTGCGCTGTTCACGCTGGGTGACGAAGTGGCGCAGCGCCTGGGTGACGTAGAGCGCGTGCGTGGACCTGCGCCCCGCCCGGCGCTGCTCCTCGACCCGGCCGACCACTCCGGCGTCGAAGCCCAGGCCGGCGGTGAAGGTGAACCAGCGGTCCGGCAGCCCCTCGGTCATCGCCTTGCCGAGCCCGATCCCGCGCTCGCGCCGGTGCTCCAGCGCGTCCAGCAGCGCGCCGGTCGCCTCCACCGGGTCGTTCGGCAGGCCCAGCGCGCGGGCGAACACATTGGTCGAGCCGCCGGGGACCACGGCCAGCCGCGGGACCTTGTCGCCCGGGCCGTGCGAGAGCAGCCCGTTGACCACCTCGTTGACGGTGCCGTCCCCGCCCAGCGCCACCACCAGGTCGACCGTGCCGTCCTCCGCCGCCTCCCGGGCCAGGTCGCGCGCGTGGCCGCGGTACTCGGTCTGCGCCACCTCCAGCTTGAGGTCGCTGCGCAGGGCGTGGATCAGGACGTCCCTGGTGCGACCGCTGGTGGTGGTCGCTTTCGGATTGACGACCAGGAGAGCGCGCATGGGCCCAGCCTACGGGGCGGTACGGACCAACCGGCGGCTACCCTGCTGGAGTGACCGCAGAATCCTCCGCACCCGTACCCGCGTCCGGCGCCGACCGGCCGGCCGCCCTCACCCTGGGCGCCGCCATCACCGCCGTGGAGGGCGCCGCGCTGGCCGTCGTCGGCGTCTGGGACATGGTCGCCGCGCTGTCCGGCCAGTCCAAGCAGCTCGCCCTGAACGAGTTCGGCGGGCTGGTGATCGTCCTGCTCGGCGTGGCGCCGCTGCTGGCCGCCCGGGCGCTGCTCAGGACCCGCCGCTGGGGCCGCAGCCCCGCGGTGCTGACCAACTCGATCTGCCTGCCGGTGGCCTACTACATGTGGCAGAGCGGCGGGGCGATGGTCGCGGTCGGCGTGGGCATCGGCCTGCTCGGCCTGGTCGGCATCGGCGCGCTGCTCAGCCCGAAGGCGACGGCGGCCCTCTACGCTCCGCACGAGGCCTGAGCGCGGCGGACCGCCGCCTGCCACCGCATCCGTACGACCCGACGGCCGCCACTGAGCGGCCGTCAGTCGTCTGCGGGCTCCTACTCCTCGACCAGGAGCTTCTCCCGCAGCTGCGCCAGGGTCCGGGCGAGCAGCCGGGAGACGTGCATCTGCGAGATGCCCACCTCGGCGGCGATCTGCGACTGCGTCATGTTCCGGAAGAACCGCAGCACCAGGATCTTCTGCTCGCGGGGCGGCAGTTGGGCCAGCAGCGGCTTGAGCGACTCGCGGTACTCGACGCCCTCCAGCGCCTCGTCGGTGGCGCCCAGGGTGTCCGCGACGGCCGGCGACTCGTCGTCGCTGTCCGGCACGTCCAGCGACAGCGTGGAGTACGCGTTGGCGGACTCCAGGCCCTCCAGGACGTCCTCCTCGGAGATCCCCAGGTGCTCGGCCAGCTCGTGCACCGTGGGGGAGCGGCCGTGCCGCTGGGAGAGCTCGCTGGTCGCCGTGGTCAGCGACAGCCGCAGCTCCTGGAGCCGGCGCGGCACCCGGACCGCCCAGCCCTTGTCCCGGAAGTGCCGCTTGATCTCGCCGACGATGGTCGGCGTCGCGTAGGTGGAGAACTCGACCCCGCGCTCGTGGTCGAACCGGTCCACCGACTTGATCAGCCCGATGGTGGCGACCTGGGTCAGGTCGTCCAGTGGCTCGCCCCGGTTGCGGAACCGCCGGGCCAGGTGCTCGACCAGCGGGATGTGCATCCGCACCAGCTGGTTGCGCAGCTCGACGCGCTCCGGGGAGCCCTCGGGCAGCGCGGAGAGCCGGACGAACAGGGCCCGGGCCGCCTCGCGGTCCGGCGCGCCGGTGCGCTGCGGGCCCTGGGAGGGCACCGCCGCGCGCAGGGTCCGTGCCGCCTCGGCGGTGTTCTCGGTGGCGTCGTCGGCGCCCTCGGCGTCCGGTTCGGTGTCCAGGCCGTCGCCGTCCGGCCCGTCGTGCGGGCGGCCGGTGTCCGGGAGGTCCGCGGCCGGAGGCACGGGCGGGGGCGACTGATCGGGCGACGGCTGCGGCGTCGGCTCGGTCGGCTGGCTCATCCGGTGGGCGTCCTTCGGGTGCGCTTCGTCGTTGGCGGCGAGGCCGGGAACGCTCGCCTGGGTCGGTACGGCAGGGCCCGCCGTCGCGAGGCCGGTACGGTCCAGATCACTCACGGCCATTCCCCCGTTCCGTTCCGGGAGCACCGGGACCGCCGGCCCCGGTTCGTCTCGTTGGTCGTACCGCCGGGTGGGGGCGGTACCGGGAGCCGTCCGTCCGGCCCGGTGGTGCCGGGCGGACGGCCCTTGTTCGGTGCTGCTGCCGCGCTGCCGCGGCGGACCTAGTGGGCGGTGCTGCCACCGCGCTTCTTGTGCAGGCTGATCGACACGGTCTTGTCCTCGGCGACCGCCGATTCGACCTCGCCGGCGAGCGCGGAGAGCACCGTCCAGGCGAAGGTGTCCCGCTCGGGCGCCCGCCCGTCGGTGGTGGGTGCCGAGACGATCACCTTCAGGGAGTCGCCGACCAGTCGGAACTCGCAGGAGAGGACCGAGCCGGGGACGGCCTGCTGGAGGAGGATGGCGCAGGCCTCGTCGACCGCGATGCGCAGGTCCTCGATCTCGTCCAGCGTGAAGTCCAGCCGGGCCGCGAGGCCGGCCGTGGCCGTCCGCAGGACCGAGAGGTAGGCCCCGGCCGCGGGCAGCCGGACCTCCACGAAGTCCTGCACTCCGGGCTCGCCGTCGATCTGGGACACCCTCACCTCCTGGGTGACGCGCTGTGCTTCCGGGCCGGTGGCCGCGGCACTGTCTGTTGCTTGGCTCAACTGCTTCGCCCCAACTGTCCAGAGGGGTGGTGCGGTACGTTCCGGTCATACCCCTCAGGGGGCGGCCGGACGCCGCCGTCCGCCCGAGACGTTACCGCGTTCCTGCCCCGGTGCGGGAGTCACTCATGGTAAGGCATCGCGACACAGGGTGGCAGTGGTTCGAACGCCGTCCCCGTACGCCTCCGGCGCACGCCGTCCGCGCGCCGGTCTCAGCGGGTGCCGGCGGCGGTGAGCGCGTCCCCGGTCAGGCGGTAGACGGTCCAGCCGTCCATCGGCACGGCGCCGAGCGACTTGTAGAAGTTGATCGAGGGGGTGTTCCAGTCCAGCACCGACCACTCCATCCGGGAGTAGCCGCGCTCGACGGCGATCCGGGCCAGCTCCAGCAGCAGCGCCTTGCCGTGGCCGCCGCCGCGGGAGGCCGGGCGGACGTAGAGGTCCTCCAGGTAGACCCCGTGGGTGCCGCGCCAGGTCGAGTAGTTGAGGAACCAGAGCGCGAAGCCGACCGGCTCGCCGGTGGTGTCGTCCTCGGCGATCAGGCCGAACAGCGCGGGGTCGGTGCCGAACAGCGCGCCGTGCAGCTGCTCCTCGGTGGCGACCGCCTCGTGGGCGGCCTTCTCGTACTCCGCGAGCTCGCGGATCATGGCGTGGATGACGGGGACGTCGGAGGGGAGGGCCGTGCGGATCATGCTCCGAGCCTACTGGGCGGGTTCGTTCTCGTCCCAGACCTGGACGGAGGTCTGGTCGGTGATCCGGCCGTCGCGCAGCTCGGCGGTGGAGCTGACCAGCACCCGGACCCCGTCCGGGTAGCGGCAGGACTCCAGGAAGGCGAGGCGGTCCTCCTGGACCACCACCTGTTCCAGGGTGTGGCTCGTCTCACGGGCGTAGAGGTCGTCCAGCATCGCGCCGATCTCGTCCCGCCCGTGCATCACCAGCGGGTGGCTGGGCTGGGTCTTGCGGTCGACCACGCGCAGTTCGGCGTCGTCCGCGTAGAGCGCCAGCAGGGCTCCGGCGTCGGCGCGTTCGATGCCCTCGCGAAGGGCCCGGACGTCGAAGGCGGACGGTGCGGCCATGGTGGTCATGTTCTCGCTCCTCCGGTCGGTTCCGTCGGCTCGTACTGTTGAGCGTACGCCCGTCGGAACCGGCCGGAGGCGGGCCGGACGGCGGCGGTGCGGACGGCCCCGGCTCAGCGGGCCGGGACGGTCCGCAGGTACTCCGCCAGGGCGGTGATCGCGGCCGGGTTGCGCGGGCTCTCGACCAGGTCGACGTAGTCGAGCACGAAGATCCGGTCGTTGCGGATCGCCGGGACGCCGGCCAGCGGCGGGAAGGACTTCAGGAACTTCCGCTTGGCCTCGGCGTCCGGGGTGCCGTAGTTGCTGATCACGATCACCTCGGGGGCGCGCTGGACCACGCTCTCCCAGCCCACCGTGGTCCAGGAGTCGGCGACGTCGTCCATCACGTTGCGGCCGCCGGCCCTGGCGATGATCTCCTGCGGGGCGGCGAACCGGCCCGAGGTGTACGGCTTGTCCTCGCCGCTGTCGTACAGGAAGACGTCGGGGCGGTGCGCGGGCTCGGGGACGGCGGCGATCCGCGCCTTGAAGTCGGCGACCAGCCGGTCGGCCCGGTCCCGGACGTCGAAGATCTCGCCCAGGTTGACGAGGTCGGTGTACAGCGCGTCGAGCGGGCCCATCACCCCGCGCTCGGTGCCCTTGCCGCTGCGGCAGGACTCGGTGAGCACGTAGGAGCCGATGCCCAGGCCGGACAGCGTCTGCGGGGTGAAGCCCTTCCCCTCGTCGAAGCCGTAGTGCCAGCCGGCGAAGACCAGGTCGGCCCTGGCCTCCAGGACGGTCTCCTTGGTGATCTGGTCCTTGGAGAGCCACTCGGCCCGCTGGTAGGCGTCCTTCCAGGCGACCTTGTCCACCTGGCCCTTGTCGTCCGGCATCACGTAGCCGGCCATCCGGTCCTCCAGGCCGAGCGCGAACATCAGCTCGGTGATGCCGACGTCGTTGGTCACCGTGCGGGCCGGCTTCTCCTTGAAGGTGAGCTCGGTGCCGCAGTTGCTGACGGTCACCGGGTAGTGGGCGGAGGCGGTGGCGCCGTCGCCGCTCGGGGCGATCTCGGCGCCGCAGCCGGTGAGCACGAGGGCGAGCAGGGCGGCGGAGGCAACGGCCTTGGTGCGCATGGGGTTCCTCGGTAGGGCGGGTCGGGGGAGGGCGGGGAGCGGTCAGGGCAGGCGGTCGAGGAGCAGCTGGACGGCGCCGGTGACCGGGTGCCGCACGGGCGTCGCGCGGACTTTGAACACCTCGGCCAGCAGGCCGGGTTCGAGCACCTCGGCGGGCGGCCCGGAGGCGACGATCCGGCCGTCCACGACCACGTACAGCAGGTCGCAGTGCCCGGCGGCCAGATTGAGGTCGTGCAGCGCGGTGAGCACCGTCGGTCCGGCCTCCCGGACCAGCGCCAGCACCTCCAGCTGGTGGGCGATGTCCAGGTGGTTGGTGGGCTCGTCGAGGACCAGCACCCGGGGCTCCTGGACCAGCGCGCGGGCGATCAGCACCCGCTGCTTCTCGCCGCCGGACAGGCTCAGGAAGCCCCGGGCGGCCAGGTGGGCGGCGCCGACCCGGCGCAGCGCCCCGGCGCAGCGGTCCCCGTCGTCGCCGGACGGCCCGGCCAGGGCGCCGCGCCGGTGCGGCAGCCGGCCCATGCCGACCACCTCGGCCACGGTGAAGTCGAACTCGGCGGAGTGCTCCTGCGGCAGCGCCGCCACCCGCCGGGCGGCCTCGCGCGGGGCCAGCGCGTGCAGGTCGTCCCCGCCCAGCAGGACGGCGCCGGCGGCGGGCCGCAGCGCCCGGTAGACACAGCGCAGCAGGGTGGACTTGCCGCTGCCGTTGGGGCCGATCAGGCCGACCACCTGGCCGGCGGCGGCGGTCAGCGTGACGTCGTGGACCAGCCGGACGCCGGCCAGCTCGACCGAGACCCGCTCGACGGCGAGGTCCAGCGCGGCGGGGCCGGTGGCGGCGCCGGCGGCGGAGGTGGCGGTGCTCATCGGCCACCGCCGAAGGAGTAGCCGCGGCGGCGCATCAGCAGCAGGAAGCACGGCACCCCGACGGCCGCGGTGACCACGCCGACCGGCAGCTCGGCGGGCGCCAGCAGGGTGCGGGAGACGATGTCCACCCAGACCAGCAGCAGCGCCCCGGCGAGCGGGGCGATCAGCAGCACCCGGCGGTGGCCGGCGCCGACCAGCATCCGCGTCAGGTGCGGGATCATCAGTCCGACGAAGCCGATCGCCCCGCTGACCGCGACCACGGTGCCGGTGACGGCCGCGGTGACCACGAACAGCTCGCGGCGCAGCCGGTCCGGGTCCACGCCGAGCGAGGCGGCCGTCTCGTCGCCCATCGCCAGCGCGTCCAACCGCCCGGCGGCGCAGGCCAGATAGGCCAGCCCGGCCAGCACGGTGACGGCGGCGATCGGCACCGAGCCCCAGGTGGCGCCGCCGAGGCTGCCGAGCAGCCACATCATGGCGGAGCGGGCGGCCTCGCCGCGGGCGGCGGCGAAGACCATCAGCGCCGTCACCGCGGAGAAGCCGTAGGACATCGCGGTGCCGGTGAGCACCAGCCGCAGCGGGGTGAGCCCGTGGGCGCTACGGGCCGTCAGGTAGACCAGCACCATGGCGAGCAGGGCGGCGGCGAAGGCGGAGACGGAGATCGCCCAGACGCCGAGCGAGGCGAAGGCGCCCAGCATCAGCACGGCGTTGGCGCCGACCGAGGCACCGGAGGAGATGCCGAGCACGAACGGGTCGGCGAGCGCGTTGCGGACCATCGCCTGGACGGCGACCCCGGTGGCGGCGAGTCCGGCGCCGACCACGGCGGCCAGCACGGCGCGCGGCAGCCGGATCTCCCAGACGATCGCGTAGGCGGCGGCCTCGTCGGCCTCCAGCCGCCCGCCCGTCAGCCCGGCCCGCAGCAGCCGCAGGACCTGGCCCCAGCCGAGTCCGGAGGAGCCCACGGCGACCGCGCAGACCAGCGAGAGCAGCAGTGCCACGGCGAGGGCGGCGGCCAGCGGGACCGCGGGTGTTCGGCGCGGGCCCGGTGGGGCGGCGGCGGTGGCCGGTGCGATCGCGGTGCTGCTCACGTGGTGCGCCTTGCGTCCGGCCGCGGACGGCGCGGGGCGGCGCGCCCGGGCGCGGGTGTGCCGGGGCGCCATCCCCTCGCAGTCCACGGCGAGTTGTCGGGAGGTCGGCGTCCTCGGGCGATCGGGCTCACGGGCGCGGGGCACCGTTTACCGTTGCGGGTCAGCGCCGGATTCGCACCGGCTTCCCCCTCTGGACGCCCTGGCAGCATAACAAGCGCTCAGGGCAGGCAACCCTTACCGGCACAGTGAGGCCGTTCACAACGCGCGACCGCCCCCGTCCGGGGTGCGGACGGGGGCGGTCGGAGACGGAGCGGGCGGGATCAGCCCTGCTTGGTCTCCCAGAAGATCTTGTCGACCTCGGCGATGAGGTCGAGCAGCGCCTGGCCGGTGGCCGGGTCGGTGGACGCCTTGGCGGCCGAGGCGGCCTTCAGGGTGTCGTTGATCAGCTGGTGCAGCTGCGGGTACTTCTCGAAGTGCGGGGCCTTGAAGTAGTCGCTCCACAGCACCGAGATGTGGTGCTTGACGGTCTCGGCGCGCTGCTCCTTGATGATGATGGCGCGGGCGCGGAAGTGCGGGTCCTCGTTGGCCTGGTACTTCTCCTGGGTGGCCTTGACGGACTCGGCCTCGATGCGGGCCTGGGCCGGGTCGTAGACGCCGCAGGGCAGGTCGCAGTGGGCATGGGCGGTGGCGCGCGGTGCAAACAGACGAGAGAGCATGGGGAGTCCTTCCTTAGATCGTCTTCCCGGGCCCGAGATTACCCTTCGGCCCCTGTGGTTTCTCGGTCGGGCGGCGGGCCTAGGGCAAAAGACGGAGCCGGAACCGGGTGAATCCGGACATCGGCGGGTGACGGTCCGTGCGGCAGACTGGTGTGCGACAGCGGGACTCGGCGGGACGCCGGCCGGGAGGAGGAGTCGTGGCACGGAGCGCGGAACCGGAGGACGGATCCCCGGCGGGCGGCGCGCCGTTCGGGCTGATCGACGTGGCGGGGGACTCGATGGTGCCGACCCTGCGTGACGGTGATCAGCTGCTGGTGCGGTACGGCGCACGGATCCGGCCCGGCGCGGTGGTGGTCTTCCGCCACCCGTTCCAGCAGAACCTGCTGGTGGTCAAGCGGGCCGACGGCCGGCGGCCCAAGGGCTGGTGGCTGCTCTCCGACAACCGGCCGGTGGACAGCGACAGCCGCAGCTACGGCGCGGTGCCGGACGAACTGGTGCTCGGCCGGGTGCTGTTGCGGCTGCGCCCGCGCCCGGCCTGGCTGGCCCCCGGCCGCCGGCTGGAGCGGCTGCTGCTCTCCGGCCCGCTGGCCCGGATCCCCGGGCTGGCCCGCCGCCTCGGCGTCTGGGTCCGCCCGGAGGAGCTGCCCGGAGCCTAGGGTGTGCCCGCGGCCGCCGCGGCGGCCTCCAGGCGCTTGCGGGCGCGGTAGGCGGCGACGTTGGCGCGGGTCGCGCAGCGGTCCGAGCAGTACCGGCGGGACCGGTTGGTGGAGGTGTCCAGGTAGGCGTTGCGGCAGGGCGCGGCCTGGCAGATGCCGAGCCGGTCGGCGCCCAGCTCGGTCAGGTGGACGGCCAGGCCCATGCAGGCGACGGCGCTGAAGTGGGCGGTGGCGGTGGGGGAGTTGTCGGCGAGGTGCAGGTGCCAGCGGGGCCGGCCGGCCTCGTCCAGGTGGTCGTGCCCGGAGACCAGCGGGCTGACCGGGAACTCCATCAGCAGGCTGTTCAGCAGGTCGACGCTGCGGATCTCCTCGCCGTCGGCGGCGGCCTCGAAGACCCCGCGCAGCCGGGTGCGGACGGCCCGCAGCCGGGGCAGGTCGGACTCGTCGGCGAGGTCGCGGGCCCGGGCGGCGTCGGAGAACAGCCCGCGCACCGCGTCCACCGAGGTCAGCGAGTCGGTGCCGCGCTCGGGCTCCTCGGTGTTCACCAGCCGGACGGCCAGATCGGCGTACGAGGCGAGCTCCACGGTGGTCCTTCCAGACGGTCGGTAACGGGCTGATTGCCTCCAGCCTATTACCCGAAGGGGGAAAGCGGGAAAGCGGCGGGGGGGCGGGCGGGGGGGGGGGGGGGGGGCGCGGGGGGGGGGGGGGGGCTGCGGCGAGTGTGGGGTCGTGGGGGGGGGGGCGGGGGGAG
>NZ_JBHVRK010000005.1:312074-343361 GCF_042885845.1 Kitasatospora sp. NPDC058032
GTCCTTCACGAGGGGATGTACGGTGGGGTTTGCCTCGAGCTTATTCCCCGTTGGGGGAATGCGGGAATGGGGCGGGGCGCGGCAGGACCTGCCTGCCGGGCGCCGCGGGGGCGGTGCGCTCAGAGCACCTTGGAGAGGAAGGCGCGGGTGCGCTCGTGCTTCGGGTCGGTGAGCACCTCGCGGGGGCTGCCGGACTCGACGACCACGCCGCCGTCCATGAAGACCAGCGCGTCGCCGACCTCGCGGGCGAAGCCCATCTCATGGGTGACCACGATCATGGTCATCCCCTCGTCGGCGAGCCCGCGCATGACGTCGAGCACCTCGCCGACCAGCTCGGGGTCGAGCGCCGAGGTCGGCTCGTCGAAGAGCATCAGCTTGGGCTTCATGGCGAGCGCCCGCGCTATGGCCACCCGCTGCTGCTGGCCGCCGGAGAGCTGGGACGGGTAGTTCCCGGCCTTGGCGGCCAGGCCGACCCGCTCCAGCAGGGCCATGGCGTTCTCCCTGGCCGCGGCCTTGGACTCGCGCTTGACCTGGACCGGCGCCTCCATGACGTTCTCCACCGCGGTCATGTGCGGGAAGAGGTTGAAGCGCTGGAACACCATGCCGATGTCCCGCCGCTTGAGCGCGACCTCGCGGTCCTTGAGCTCGTAGAGCTTGTCGCCGCGCTGCCGGTAGCCGACCAGCTCGCCGTCCACCCAGAGGCGGCCGCCGTTGATCTTCTCCAGGTGGTTGATGCAGCGCAGGAAGGTCGACTTGCCGGAGCCGGACGGGCCGACCAGGCAGAACACCTCGTTCTGCCGGACCTCCAGGTCGATGCCCTTGAGCACCTCGACCTGGCCGTAGGACTTGTGGACGCCCTCGGCCTTCACCATGGGGGTGCCGGCGGCGGCGTCGGCGGGGGTCTTGGTCAGGTCGGTCATACGTGGCCGCCTCCCTCGAGTCCGGGGACCACGTCGTTCTTGGCCTTCGGGGCGGGCCGGCCGCCGAACAGCAGCCGCAGCCGCTGGAGCGGCGTGGGCGGCAGGGTCCGGTTCGCACCACGAGCGTAGTGCCGCTCGATGTAGTACTGCCCCACCGTGAGGATCGAGGTCATGATCAGGTAGTAGATGCTGACCGCGACCAGCACCGGGATGGTCTGGAAGGTCCGCGAGTAGATGTCGTGGCCGGCGGTGAACAGCTCGGACAGCGAGATGACCTGGACCAGCGAGGTGGTCTTCAGCATCGAGATGGTCTCGTTGCCGGTCGGCGGGATGATGACCCGCATCGCCTGCGGGAGCACGATCCGGCGCAGCGCCGCCGCGCGGCTCATGCCCAGCGCGTGGGCGGCCTCGGTCTGGCCCTCGTCCACCGACTGGATGCCGCCGCGGACGATCTCCGCCATGTACGCCGCCTCGTTGAGGCCGAGGCCGAGCAGGGCGGCGGTGAAGGTGGGGATCAGGGTGTTGGTCGACTCGGACCAGAACTCCGGCCCGAACGGGATGCCGAGCGAGAGCCTCGGCCACAGGGCGCCCAGGAAGTTCCAGAACACCAGCTGCACCAGGACGGGGGTGCCGCGGAAGATCCAGATGTAGAACCAGGCCGTCCCCGACAGCAGCGGGTTCGGCGAGAGCCGCATGATCGCGAGGAGCACGCCGCCGGCCACGCCCATCAGCATGGACAGGACGGTCAGCTCCAGGGTCACGCCGATGCCGTGCAGGATCTGCTCGTTCTGCAGCGTGTCCGTGACGACGTCCCACTGGAACGCGGGGTTGAAGATCAGGGCGTGGAGCAGCATCGCCGCGAGAACGGCGATGACGGCGGCTCCGGCCCAGCGTCCGGGGTGGCGCACCGGGACGGCCTTGATGGTCTCAGGCCGTCCCGATTTCACCGCCCCCTGCTCGGAAGAATTCACCTTGGGGCCTCAGGGGGTGTGGTGGTGCGCGGATCAGCTCTTGGCGGCGTTGATCTCGGACTTGGTGATCGCGCCGGCCTCGACGCCCCACTTGGCCAGGATCTGCCGGTAGGTGCCGTCGGCGATCAGCGACTGGACGGCGCCCTGGACGGCCGGGGTGAGCGGCGAGCCCTTGTCGACGACGACGCCGTAGGGCGCGCTGTCGTAGGTGTCGCCGATCTTCTCCAGCTGGCCGTTGGTCTGCTTGACCGCGTAGTCGACGACCGGGGAGTCGGCCATCATCACCTGGTCGCGGCCGGAGACCAGCGCGGTGGTCACGTCGGTCTGCAGGGTGAACTTGTTGCCGTCGTCCGGGATGGTCGGCTTGCCCGCCTTGCTGCACTCCGGGTTCCGGACGTCGGTGATCTCCTGGGCCTGGGTGGTGCCGGTCTGGACGGCGACCTTCTTGCCGCAGAGGTCCTTCGGGTCGATCTTGTCCGGGTTGCCCTTCTTGACCGCGACGGCGCTGCCGGCGGTGAAGTAGCTGACCATGTCGACGGTCTGCTCGCGCTCCTTGGTGTCGGTGAAGGAGCTCATGCCGAGCTGGTACTTCTTCGCGGTGATGCCCGGGATGATCGAGGTGAAGTCGGCGTTCTGCACGTCGGCGGCCAGGCCGAGCTTCTTGGCGATCGCGTCGGCCAGGTCGACGTCGAGGCCGATGATGTTGCCCTTGTCGTCCTTGAACTCGTTGGGCGCGTAGGAGGCGTCGGCGGCGACGACGAGCTTGCCCGAGCTCTTGACGTCGGCCGGGACCAGCGGGGCGAGCGCCGGGTCGGCGGTCACCGCGGCGATGCTGGCGCTCGGATTGGCGCCCGCGGCACCGCCGTTGGAGGAGGACTTGCTGCTGCCGCAGGCGGTCAGCACGAGCGACGCGGACGCGAGCACCGCCGCGGTGGCGAGGAGACGGGTGCGCTGGGTGCGGACGATCATGGGGGATCTCCTCCTGAGGGAGAGGTCGGGCGGGGGCGCCGCGGGGGAGCGGCGTACCGGGGCAGCAAAGGCCGTACGGCGCTGTACGGGTGGGGCTGGGAGAACTGCGCAGGGTGGTTCCAGGTACTGCGTCTCCGCCACCGTCCGCCGAGGTGGGCGTCGATCGGGCCGCCTCGACCAGTGGCCGGCTCGATCCGAGATGGGGGGAATCCTGCCATCTGACGACGGTCGGGTGGCCCTGATTCAGATCAAAATCGGATAACGGGGGGCCATGCCGTCCGCTATTCGGACGAATACCGTGTCCCTGTCACTCCGTGCATACGTATGCAGATCGCCCCGTAGTCCCCCGCGCGACGGGCCGGGCCCCGCCGGTGCCCGGCCCGGTCCGCTCAGATGCCCCCGTTGACCACCGCGTTCTGGGCCGCGCCCGCGGCCACGTCCCACTTGGCGAGGATCTTGTCGTACTCGCCGCTGCGGATCAGCTGGTCGACCGCCTTCGCCAGCACGTCGCGCAGTTCGGTGTCCTCCTTGCGCAGCGCGATCCCGTACGGGTTGGACCGGGACTGCGAGCCGGTCACCACCTCCAGGCGGTTGCCGCCGTCGGTGGTCTTCGCCGCGTACGCCGCCACCGGGAAGTCGTTCAGGCCCGCGTGCGCGGTGCCGGCGGCCACCTCGGCCAGCGCCTTGGGGTCGGTGTCGAACTTGTGCACGGTGAGCGGCTTGCCGGCCCGGGTGCAGGCGGTGGTCTGGCGGGTGAGGATCTCCTCCTGGGTGGTGCCGGACTGCACCGCGACGGTCTTGCCGCAGAGGTCGTCCAGGGTGCGGATGCCCTTCGGATTGCCCTTGGCGACCACCATCGAGGTGCCGGCGATGAAGTAGTCGACGAAGTCCACCGGCCGGCCGACCGGCTTGCCGGCCTCGTCCACGCCCTCGCGGCGCTGGCGGATGTCGCTGAGCGCGGACATCACCACGTCGAACTGCTTGGTGTGGAGATCCGGCAGGAGTTTGTCGAAGGGCGTGTCGACGTACTCGATCCGCAGGTCCAGGATCCGGCCGAGTGCCGCCGTGATGTCCGGATCCAGACCGTCCGGCTTGCCGTCGGCGCCCCGGAACTCCACCGGCGGGTAGTTGACGTCCATCCCGATCCGGAGCACCTTCGCCGACTGCTGGGCCTTCGGCAGCTTCGCCCTGATCTCCTGGACCGGGTCCTTGGCCGCCGCCTCGTCCCCACCGCAGCCGCTCAGCAGCAGTGCTCCGGCGGTGGCGAGGGCGAGCGCGGCGACGGCCGGGCGGCGGGAGTGGGCACGCTGGTGCATCGGTTGCTCCTGTGGGAGGGAGGGGACGGCGCCGCGGCGTCGCGGAGGTGTACGCGAGATGGCGGAAGAACGGATCCTCCCATCCCGGCCTGCCGCGCCCGGCGCCGGGTGTGTCAGAATTCGGTACCGGGTGACCCCCGACGCTCGAACCAGACCGCCGGGCCGCAACAGGCTCGGGGTGCGCAGGAACGGAAGTCCAGGACGACGACTCCGTATCCGAGGCACCGGCCTCCCCTCCGCGTCTGCGTTCACTCCTGCGGGTGTGCGTGCTGCGTCCGCCATTGCCGCGCCGGGGCCCGGTTCTCACGCGCCCGGTGTGCCGGGTGGCTGTGAGGCGTATGACAACCATGTGACTTGGACGAAAAGGCATGGGTGCGATGCCCTCGTCCGACCTACGCTCGGCCCGGAAGCACAGCGCGGACCAACGCAGACAAATCCATAAACCCTCATCCGAGGGCGCTCGTCCGACGGCGGCGCCCCGACCCAGCCTTCCCCGGGGGCGCTTCGGCGTTCCCGGGTTCCGGTTACCGGCCACCGGTCGCCGGAAGCCGGTACCGGCCGGGTCGTCCGCTCCGTCGGCGGGTGTCCTCGCTCGATCAATGACGAAGAGGTCATCGTGGCAGCGGAGATCATCCACAGCAGTACCCAGGACACCGACGATCCGGTCGACGCCGTGTTCGCGCTCCACCGCGGCGGCAAGATGGAGGTCCGGGCGACCGTCCCGGTGCGCGACGCGGACGACCTGTCCCTCGCCTACACCCCCGGTGTGGCCCGCGTCTGCACGGCCATCGCCGAGCAGCCCGAGCTCGTGAACGACTACACCTGGAAGTCCAACACGGTGGCCGTGGTCACCGACGGCACCGCCGTGCTGGGCCTGGGCGACATCGGCCCGGAGGCCTCGCTGCCCGTCATGGAGGGCAAGGCGATCCTGTTCAAGCAGTTCGGCGGCGTGGACGCGGTCCCGATCGCGCTGGCCTGCACCGAGGTCGACGAGATCGTCGAGACCGTGGTCCGGCTGGCCCCCTCCTTCGGCGGCGTCAACCTGGAGGACATCTCCGCCCCGCGCTGCTTCGAGATCGAGCGCCGGCTCCAGGAGGCCCTGGACATCCCGGTCTTCCACGACGACCAGCACGGCACCGCCATCGTCACCACCGCCGCGCTCTGGAACGCCGCCAAGGTGACCGGCCGGGAGCTCGGCTCGCTGCGGGCCGTCATCTCCGGCGCCGGCGCGGCCGGCATCGCCATCGCCAAGATGCTGCTCGCCGCCGGCATCGGCGACGTGGCCGTCTGCGACCGCAAGGGCGTGGTGCACCAGGGCCGCGAGGACCTCACCGACGTCAAGGCGGAGATCGCCGGGCTGACCAACCGCACCGGCCTCAAGGGCACCCTGGCCGACGCGATGGCCGGCGCCGACGTCTTCATCGGCGTCTCCGGCGGCACCGTGCCGGAGCCGGTCGTCGCGACCATGGCCGAGGGCGCGTTCGTCTTCGCCATGGCCAACCCCACCCCGGAGATCCACCCCGAGGTCGCGCACAAGTACGCGGCCGTGGTGGCCACCGGGCGCAGCGACTTCCCGAACCAGATCAACAACGTGCTGGCCTTCCCGGGCATCTTCGCGGGCGCGCTGCAGGTCCGGGCCACCCGGATCACCGAGGGCATGAAGCTGGCCGCCGCCAAGGCGCTGGCGGGCGTGGTGGCCGACGAGCTGACGCCGCAGAGGGTCATCCCCTCGCCGTTCGACGAGCGGGTCGCGCCGGCCGTCAGCAAGGCCGTCGCCGAGGCCGCCCGCGCGGAGGGCGTCGCGCGCCGGTAGCCGGCGGGAGAACGTCAGGAACACTCCGCCCGGGCCCGGGACACGCGTCACAGCTTCGCGTTGTTCCGGGCCCGGGGCCGTTCTGGCTATCGTCCGGGGCATGTTTGCCGCCTACGCCGCACGAATCGACGCCGACGACCCGCTGAGCGGGCTGGAGCTCGGCGAGCGCCCCGAACCGCAGGCCCGCCCCGGGTGGAGCGTGGTCACGGTCAGGGCCGCCAGCCTGAACCACCACGACCTCTGGTCCCTGCGCGGGGTCGGCCTGCCCGCCGGGAGGCTGCCGATGATCCTCGGCTGCGACGCCGCCGGTGTCGACGAGCACGGCAACGAGGTGGTGCTGCACTCCGTGATCGGCCAGAGCGGGCACGGGGTCGGGCCGGACGAGCCCCGCTCGATCCTCACCGAGCGCTACCAGGGCACCTTCGCCCAGCAGGTGGCCGTCCCCACCTGGAACCTGCTGCCCAAGCCCGCCGCGCTCTCCTTCGAGGAGGCCGCCTGCCTGCCCACCGCCTGGCTGACGGCCTATCGGATGCTGTTCACCAACGCCGGGGTGAAGCCCGGTGACACCGTCCTGGTGCAGGGCGCCGGCGGTGGGGTGTCCACCGCGCTGGTGGTCCTCGGCAGGGCGGCGGGCCTGCGGGTCTGGGTCACCGGCCGGGACGAGGCCAAGCGGGCCCGGGCGGTGGAGCTGGGCGCCGACGCGGCCTTCCCGAGCGGGGCCCGGCTGCCCGAGCGGGTGGACGCGGTGCTGGAGACGGTCGGCGCGGCCACCTGGTCGCACTCGGTGAAGTCGCTGCGCCCGGGCGGCACGATCGTCATCTCCGGCGCCACCTCGGGGCCCAACCCGGCGGCGGCCGAGCTGAACCGGATCTTCTTCCTGGAGCTGAAGGTGGTCGGCTCGACCATGGGCACCAAGGAGGAGCTGGCCGGGCTGCTCTCGTTCTGCGCCACCACCGGCGTCCGGCCGGTCATCGACTCGGTGCTGCCGCTGGCCGGGGCGCCGGAGGCCTTCGCCCGGATGGCCGGGGGCGACGTCTTCGGCAAGATCGTCCTCACCCCCTGACCCCCCCTGACCACTTGACCCCCTGATGCCCTGACACGTCGGCGCCCGGCACCCGCGCGGGGTGCCGGGCGCCCGGGCTCCGGTTCAGCCGAGCAGGCGCTTCAGCCGCTCACCGGCCTCGCCGAGCAGGCCGCGGGCCTCGGCGAGCCGGTCGGGCGTCACCCCGCCGTCCCTGGCCGCGTCGCGGACCTGGTCGCGGAAGCGGTCGAGCAGCCGCTCCAGCTCCCGGGCCGGGTCGCCGGCCGGGTCGGTGGCGGTCCACGGCGGCAGATCGGCCGGGGCCGCGCCGGCCGGCTCGTCCTTGTCCAGGTCGATCCGGGTGACGGTGATCCGCTCGGCGCCGGGCGCACCGGCGGAGGGCCGCGCCGTCCCGGCCTTCTCGCCCTTCTCGGCCTTCTCGTCCGACGGGTGGCCCCAGCGGGCCGCGTCGGCCAGCCCGGCCAGCCCCTTGGTCAGCTCGGAGAGCCCCTCGGCCAGCCCGGTCGGCCAGTCGCCGCGCGTCGCGTGCTCGCGCACCTGCTGCTCGACCCGGCGCTTGATCCGCAGCGCCTCCTGCTGGGCCGCCGTCCGTGCCGCCCGGGACTGCTCGCGCAGCCGGCGGGCCTCCTCCTCGGCCGCCTTGGCCTTGGCCTTGGCGGCCTTCTCCTGCTCCTTGGCCCGCTTGGCCTGCTCCCGGGCCTGCCGCTTGAACTCGGCGAACTCCTCCTTGGCGCGCTGCCAGGCCGCCTGCTCGCCCCACGGCCCGGCCCACGGGCTGCCGGCACCCCCGTCCCCGTCCCCGTCCCCGTCCGCCGCCTCCGGCCGCGGGGCGTTCTTCCGGGCCTGCTCGGCGTCGCTCCAGAGCTGCTCGCGCAGGTCCTGGGCGCTGTTCCGGACGTCCTCGCGGATCGCCCCGGCCAGCTGGGCCACCGAGTCGCGGATCTCGACCTCCAGCTCGTCGAGCTCGCCCTGCCGGGCGGCGAGTTCGGCGCGGCCCGCGTCGGTGAGCCGGTAGACCTTGCGGCCGCCCTCGGTGCTGTGCGCGACCAGGCCCTCCTGCTCCAGCTTGGCCAGCCGCGGGTAGACGGTGCCGGCGGAGGGCGCGTACAGGCCCTGGAAGCGCTCCTCCAGCAGGCGGATCACCTCGTAGCCGTGGCGCGGGGCCTCGTCGAGCAGCTTCAGCAGGTAGAGCCGGAGCCGGCCGTGGCCGAAGACGGGGGTCATGTCAGGCCTCCTTGGTCAGGTCGGGGCCGGTGGACGGGCCGTCCGAGGTGGGCAGCTCCCGGACGACCACCTGGGCGTCGTCGTCGGCGTCCGGCCGCTGCAGCACGGTGACCGCACCGGAGACGGTGGTGACCGAGAGGCTGCCCCTGCCGTCGCCGAGCTGGCCGGAGAGGCGCTTGGTGCCCCAGCTGCCGCCGACCTTGAGCTCGTCGAAGCTGGAGGAGAGGTCGCCGCTGGTGGTGCCGGCCTCGACCTTGGTGTCGGCCAGCGAGGGGAGCCGGACGCCGACCGCGCCGCTGACCGTCTTGACCTTGATCTCGGTCGGGGTGGCGCCGGCCAGGTCCAGGGTCACCGCGCCGGTGACGGCGTTGGCGGACACCTTCTCGGCGGTGCCGGCGACCACGGTGAGCCGGCCGGAGACGGTGTTCAGCTGCAGCCGGCCGGCCACCGACTGGGCGTCCACGTCGCCGGTGACGGTCTTGGCGTCGGTCTGCCCGGCCAGGCCGACCAGGGTGACGTCCGCGTTGGCGGTCTGCGTCGAGACGTGGCCGGTGAAACCGGAGACCGTCGTCGCGGCGGAGACGGTGCCGACCTTGACCTCGGTGCCGGCCGGCACGGTCAGGGTGACGGCGGCGGTCCGCTTGTGCTTGAAGGAGGAGAAGAAGCCCTTCACCGAGTCGACCGACTTCAGGACGTCGCCGAACTCGTTCCAGCTGCTGATGTCCTTGTAGGTGACGGTGAGGACGCCGTCGACCAGGGTGACGTGCAGCGGCTCGCCCGTGAGCTCGGTGACCTCCAGCCGGGCGGGACCGTCGGCGGCGACCACGTTGACCGTGCCGTCGACGGTGCGCACCTGCAGGGTCCGGACCGTCTCCTCGATGGTGATCCTGTCGGGTCCTTCGACCGTCCACTGGCTCATCTCTGCCGCCTCCCGTTCGGAACTCGCGATGTATCGCGTTGTCTCTCCTGAAGACGATATATCGCGTAACGGCGAAGTCAAGGGAGTCCCACCCCGAGGCCGACCCGGAGCGGACCCGGACGTCAGCCCCTACGGGGAGCCCCGCGGCGGGCATGCGAAGGGGCCCGGAGGCGGTTGGCTCCGGGCCCCGAACGACGGTCGTTCACCGGGTCAGCGGATCACTCGTCGTCCTCGTCGTCGAGCCGCGCCAGCCAGGTGGCCAGCCGCTCGACCGGGACCTCGAAGTCCGGGTTGAGGTCGACGAACTCGCGCAGGCGCTCGGCCAGCCACTCGAAGGTGACCTCCTCGTCGCCGCGCCGGCTCTCCAGTTCCTCGATGCCGCGGTCGGTGAAGTACACGGTTCGCTCCGGTCCGATGGGGATTCGACCTGGTCAGGATAGAACGCGGTCAGCCGTCGTTGCGGTAGTAGGTGAGGGAGCAGGTGGCCGCACCGTCGCTGTCGCCCAGCTTGACGACCTTCAGCACGACGATCGAGCCCGAGGCCCGCTGGCGGACGCAGAACTGGCGGTCCGCCGGCAGGTTGTCGAACTTGAAGTCGGCGGCCGGCTCGCGGTCGATGCCGGCGGCGCAGGACTCCGGCGTGAGCGGGCTGTTGTCCTTGGCGACATAGGCGTCGCTCTTCTCGCTCAGCCGGAACTCGGCGCCGAGGGTGCCGACCTTCCAGTCCGCCGTGCCGGCGGGCACGACCTTGCCGTTCTTGAGGTCGAACTCGTAGTTGGCGCTCGGCGGGATGGACAGCACCTGGTCCTTGTAGACCTCGACGTACTTCGCGGGGCGGGTCGCGGAGGCGGTCGGCGAGGACTTCG
This sequence comes from Kitasatospora sp. NPDC058032, assembly GCF_042885845.1. NCBI lineage: Bacteria > Bacillati > Actinomycetota > Actinomycetes > Kitasatosporales > Streptomycetaceae > Kitasatospora > Kitasatospora sp. NPDC058032. Next base: position 322,115 of record NZ_JBHVRK010000005.1, read on the forward strand.
AGGGGGAGGCGGCGGCGGTCGGGGCCGGGTCGCCGCCCGTCGCGGGCGGCGTGCCGGCGGCCGGCGCACCGGCCGGGGTGGTGGCCGGCGGTGCGGCGGGCCGGGAGCTCCCCGGGGTGTCGGCGGCGGTGCTCCGCTTGTCGTCGTTCTTCCCGCCGAACTTGGACATCAGCACCACGCCGCCGGCCGTGCCGCCGAGCGCCATCACCAGGGCGACGGTCAGCAGCACCTTCCAGGAGACGCCGCCCTTGCGGGCCGGCTCCGGCGCGGGGGTGTCGGTGACCACCGGTCCGGGCGGCGGGGTGTCGTAGGACGGCGGCTCCGGGCGCAGCTGGACGGTCGGCGGGGAGCCGAACGGCGGGCCGGCCGGGGCGTCGGCGGGCACCTGGGCGGCGCCGTACGCGCCGAGCGGCGGCGGCACGAAGCCGGGCGGCGGGGTGTCCGGCCGGGCGGGGCCGTAGCCGGGCGGCGGCGGACCGAAGGACGGCGTGGTGGGCCGGTGGGCCGGCGCGGCCACCGGCGCGGCCGGGGGAGCCGTCGGGGGAGCCGTCGGAGGGGCCGTCGGCGGCACGGGGGGCGGCACGGGCGGCGCGGCGGGCGCGGCCGGCAGCGGGGTGGGCGGGGTCTTCGGCAGGTCCGAGCGGCGGGTGATCTCGGTGTTGACCTGCTTGGGCAGCCAGTCGTCGGAGAACCGCAGCTGGCCGCCGACGGTCGGGTGGTTGCGGGCGACGTCGATGATCTCGGCGGGCCGGGGCCGGTCCTCGGGGGACTTCGCCAGGCAGCGCAGGATCAGTTCGCGCAGTCCGGCCGGGACGGCGTCCAGGTCGGGCTGCTCGTGCACCACCCGGTAGAGCACGGCGGTGTCCGGGCCGTCGCCGAACGGCGGGGCGCCGCCGGCCACGTACGCGGCCAGCGCGCCGAGCGCGAACACGTCGGTGGCCGGGGTGACCGGGCTGCCCTGGGCCTGCTCGGGCGACATGAACGCGGGCGAGCCGATCCGGTAGCCGGTGCCGGTGAGCGCGGTGGCGTCGGCGGCCCGGGCGATGCCGAAGTCGATCACCCGCGGACCGTCGCCGGCCACCAGCACATTGGCCGGCTTGAGGTCGCGGTGGACCACCTCGACGCTGTGGATCGCCTGCAGGGCCTCGGCGATGCCGCCCATCAGCAGCAGGACGGTGCGCACCGGCAGCGCGCCGTTCTCCCGCACCACCTGCTGCAGGGACGGGCCGGGGACGTAGGCGGTGACGAGCCACGGGGCGTCGCCGTCCAGGCCGCCGGAGTCGATCACCTGGGCGGTGTAGAGGCCGTGGATCCGCTGGGCGTTGGAGACCTCCTGGGCGAACCGGCGGCGGAACTCGCCGTCCTCGGCGAACTCCGGGCGGACCACCTTGAGCGCCACCGGCCGGCCGCCGGGCGTGTACGAGAGGTAGACCCGGCCCATGCCGCCGGCCCCGAGCCGGGCGAACAGCCGGTAGCCGCCGACCTCCCGGGGATCGTCCGGGAGCAGCGGTTGGAAGACCGGCGGGAGCGGCGCGGCGGCGGCGTCCCGTGGCGTGTCGGCGGTCATGCGGTTGATCCCCCTGGGAGAGCGGCGAGGTCCACCGACCGCCGGGAAGGGGCGCGCCGACGGGCTTGCCCGGGCGGCGGTCTGGCGAGGCATAACCTATCGACCCGTCAGGAAGCCGCGCGGATCGGTGCCGCTTTGGTTGCAGAGCTGGGACCTTCGCACACAGCCGGTGCACATCGGCCGCTGCACGTCGGCCCCTGCATGTTGGCCGCTGCACGTCGGCCCGTGCGCATCGGCCGGTCCCGGCCCGGAACGGCGGCGGCCCCCCGTTCCTCTGGAGTCCAGGGGAACGGGGGGCCGTACTGCCGGGGCCTCGCCACCGGCCGGTCGGGGCCGGCGGGTCAGAGCGAGAAGACCTCCTCGATCAGCGCCTGCTGCTCGGCACCGTGCCGCTTGGCCGAGCCGACCGCCGGGGCCGAGGAGGCCGGGCGGGCGACGCGACGCAGCCGGGCGCCGTTGGCGCTGCGGCCGATGACGACCTGCAGGTGGTCGACCAGGTTCATGGCGATGAACGGCCAGGCACCCTGGTTGGCCGGCTCCTCCTGGGCCCAGACGAACTGGACGTCGTCGCCGTAGCGGGCCAGCTCCTCCTGGAGCTCGGCCACCGGCAGCGGGTAGAGCCGCTCGACCCGGACGATCGCGGTGTCGGTGACGCCGCGCTCGGTGCGGGCCGCCTCCAGGTCGTAGTAGAACTTGCCGGCGGTGATGACCACCTTGCGGACCTGCGCCGGGTCGACGGTGCTGTCGCCGATGACCGGGCGGAAGGAGCCGGACAGGAACTCCTCGGTGGCGCTCGCCGCGGCCTTCAGACGCAGCATCGACTTCGGGGTGAAGACGACCAGCGGCTTGTGGTGCGGGTTGTGCGCCTGCCAGCGGAGCAGGTGGAAGTAGTTCGACGGCAGGGTCGGCATGGCGACCGTCATGTTGTTCTGCGCGCACAGCTGGAGGAAGCGCTCCGGGCGGGCGGACGAGTGGTCCGGGCCCTGGCCCTCGTAGCCGTGCGGCAGCAGCAGGGTGACGCCCGAGTGCTGGCCCCACTTCTGCTCGGCGGAGGAGATGTACTCGTCCACCACGCTCTGCGCGCCGTTGACGAAGTCGCCGAACTGCGCCTCCCACATGACCAGCGCGTTCGGGCGGGTCAGCGAGTAGCCGTACTCGAAGCCCATCGCCGCGTACTCGGACAGCAGGCTGTCGTACACGGTGTAGCGGGCCTGGTCCTCGGTGAGGTACTGCAGCGGGGTGTAGTCCTCGCCGGTGCTCCGGTCGATCAGGACGGCGTGCCGCTGGCCGAAGGTGCCGCGGCGGCTGTCCTGGCCGGCCAGGCGGACCGGGTGGCCCTCCATGAGCAGCGAGCCGATGGCGAGGGTCTCGCCCATCGCCCAGTCGATGGTGTTGTCCTCGACCGAGCCGGCGCGGCGCTGCAGCTGCGGCAGCAGGCGCGGGTGAACGGTCAGCCAGTCCGGCAGGTTGACCTGCGAGGCGGCGATCCGCTTGACCATCTCCTGGGAGATGCCGGTCTGGATGTTGACCGGGAAGTCGGCGACCGGCTTGCCGCCGGTGGCGGCGGCCGGGGCCTGGGCGGCGTCGCGGACCTCGGCGAAGACCTTCTCCAGCTGGCCCTGGAAGTCCTGGAGCGCCTGCTCCGCCTCTTCCATGGTGATGTCGCCGCGACCGATCAGGCCCTCGGTGTACAGCTTGCGCACCGAGCGCTTCTTGTCGATCAGGTCGTACATCAGCGGCTGGGTGAACGACGGGTTGTCGGCCTCGTTGTGACCGCGGCGGCGGTAGCAGATGAGGTCGATCACCACGTCCTTGTGGAACTCCTGGCGGAACTCGAAGGCGAGCCGCGCGACGCGGACCACGGCCTCCGGGTCGTCGCCGTTCACGTGGAAGATCGGGGCCTCGATCATGCGGGCCACGTCGGTGCAGTACATCGAGGAGCGGCTGGAGGCCGGGGCGGCGGTGAAGCCGACCTGGTTGTTCACCACGACGTGCACGGTGCCGCCGGTGCGGTAGCCGCGCAGCTGCGACATGTTCAGGGTCTCCGCGACGACGCCCTGGCCGGCGAAGGCCGCGTCGCCGTGGATCTGGATCGGCAGCACCGGGAAGGTGGTGCCGCCCTGGTCCAGGATGTCCTGCTTGGCGCGGGCGATGCCCTCGACGACCGGGTCCACGGCCTCCAGGTGGGAGGGGTTCGCGGCGAGCGAGACCTTGATGGTCTCGCCGTCCAGGCCGGTGAAGGTGCCCTCGGAGCCGAGGTGGTACTTCACGTCGCCGGAGCCGTGCATGGACTTCGGGTCGAGGTTGCCCTCGAACTCGCCGAAGATCTTGCCGTACGGCTTGCCGACGATGTTGGCCAGCACGTTGAGGCGGCCGCGGTGGGCCATGCCGATGACGGCCTCGTCGAGGCGGTGCTCGGCGGCGGCGTCGATGGTGGCGTCGAGCAGCGGGATGAGCGACTCGCCGCCCTCCAGCGAGAAGCGCTTCTGGCCGACGTACTTCGTCTGCAGGAAGGTCTCGAAGGCCTCGGCGGAGTTCAGCCGGCGCAGGATGCGCAGCTGCTCCTCGCGCTCGGGCTTGGTGTACGGCTTCTCCAGGCGGTCCTGCAGCCACTTGCGCTGCGTCGGGTCCTGGATGTGCATGTACTCGATGCCGACGGTGCGGCAGTAGGTGTTGCGCAGCAGACCGAGGATGTCGCGGAGCTTCATCATCCGCTGGCCGCCGAAGCCGCCGACCGCGAACTCGCGCTCCAGGTCCCACAGGGTGAGGCCGTGGGTGGTGACGTCCAGGTCGGGGTGCTTGCGCTGCTTGTACTCCAGCGGGTCGGTGTCGGCCATGAGGTGGCCGCGGACCCGGTAGGAGTGGATCAGCTCGATGACGCGGGCGGTCTTGTTGACCTCGTCGTCGTGGGTGGTGGCGACGTCGGTGGCCCAGCGGACCGGCTCGTACGGGATCCGCAGCGACTCGAAGATCTCGTCGTAGAAGCCGTTCTGGCCGAGCAGCAGCTGGTGGATCGTGCGCAGGAACTCGCCGGACGCCGCGCCCTGGATGACGCGGTGGTCGTAGGTCGAGGTCAGCGTCATGATCTTGGAGACGCCGAGGCGGGCCAGGGTCTCCGGGGCGGAGCCCTGGAACTCGGCCGGGTACTCCATGGCGCCGACGCCGACGATGGTGCCCTGGTTCTGCATGAGGCGCGGCACGGAGTGCACGGTGCCGATGCCACCGGGGTTGGTCAGCGAGACCGTGACGCCGGTGAAGTCGTCCATCGTCAGCTTGTTGGCGCGGGCCCGGCGGACGATGTCCTCGTAGGCCTGCCAGAAGCCGAAGAAGTCGAGGGTCTCGGCCTTCTTGATGGCCGCGACGACGAGCTGGCGGTCACCGTTCGGCTTGACCAGGTCGATGGCCAGGCCGAGGTTCACGTGCTCGGGCTTGACCAGGTAGGACTTGCCGTCCTCCACCTTGTAGCTGTGGTTCATGCCCGGGGAGGCCTTGACGGCCTGGACCAGGGCGTAGCCGATCAGGTGGGTGAAGGAGACCTTGCCACCGCGGGCGCGCTGCAGGTGGTTGTTGATGACGATGCGGTTGTCGATCAACAGCTTGGCCGGAACGGCGCGCACCGAGGTCGCGGTCGGCACCTCCAGCGAGGCGTCCATGTTGGTCGCGACGGCCTTGGCCGGACCGCGCAGCTGCACCAGCGCGGGGCCGGTGGCCTCGGCGGCGGGCGCGGGGGCCGGGGCGGCGGCCTTGGGCGCCGGCGGCGCGGCCGGGGCGGCGGCGAGCGGCGCGGGGGCCGGCGCGGCGACGGGCGCCACGGGGGCGGCCGGGGCCGGCTGCACCGGCGCGGGGGCCGGGGCCTGGGCTTGGGCGGCCGGAGCGGCGGCGGGCGTCGCGGGGGCGGCGGCGGGGGTCGGCGTAGCGCCGGCCTGGGTCGCGGCCTGGGTCACTGGGGTCACCTCGGTACCGGGCTTGTAGTCGGCGAAAAAGTCCCACCAGGCTCGGTCGACCGAGTTCGGGTCCTGGAGGTACTGCTGGTAGATCTCGTCGACGAGCCACTCATTGGGGCCGAAGCCAGTGGAGCTTGCCGAGCTGTTGGGGTGTTCAGGGGACTGTGGCGACACGGCGGCAACCGCCCTCTTCCGCTTCCTTTTGGGATGTTTGGACAGCGGGGATTAAGGCTACGCCTCCGACCAGTGATCGCGCAGTCCCCGGGGGGCAGGCGTCGCCCAGATCACAGTCCTGACCTGCTGTTTGGCTGGAAATGTGCGTTAGAAACCCGCAGCGGAGGGGAACCGACCGGTTCTGATCGCCACCCAAATGGTGGCAAAAGCGGACAAGGTGGGGTAAGAGTCCCAGGGTCGGGTCTGTGTCGGTTCTGTGACATTTGTCCTCTTTCCCCGGGCCGGGCCGTCGTCCGAGTGTCGTCCGGCCGTCGTCCGGCCGTCGTCCGGCCGTCGTCCGGTCGGCTGGACGGCCCGGCCGCCCGGCCCGCGCGCGGTGCTCAGCGCGGGCCGGGCAGCCGGACCTCGATCCGGCAGCCGCGGGCGGCCTCGGCGACCTCGATCCGCCCGCCGTGCAGGTCCACCGCCCAGCGGGCGATGGCCAGGCCGAGGCCGGTCCCGCCGTCGGCGCCCGGGCCGGCGGCGGTCGCGGTGCCGCTGCGCCCGAACCGCTCGAAGACCCGGGTCCGGTCCGCCGCGGGGATGCCGGGACCCTCGTCCTCGACCTCCAGCAGCAGCGCGCCGGGCCCCTCGCCGGGCCGGGCGCGGACCGTCACGGTGCCGCCGGGCGGGGAGTGCTTGCAGGCGTTGTCGACCAGGTTGGCGACCACCTGGTGGAGCCGCTCCGGATCGGCGACGCCGGTCAGGCCCGTCGGGCTCACCTCCAGCGCGAGCCGGACGTCGCCGCGCCGGGAGAACGCGCCGCCCGCCGTGGCGCCGTCCACGGTGACCCCGCGCAGCACGCCGTCCAGGAACTCGCGCACCTCGAAGGGGCGGGCGTCCAGGTCGACCACGCCGTCGTCGATCTTGGAGAGGTCCAGCAGATGGGCGACCAGCCGGCCGAGCCGCTCGGTCTGCTCCAGCGCGGCACCCAGGGTCGCCGGGTTGGGCTGGACGACGCCGTCGACCACGTTCTCCAGCACGGCGTGCAGCGCGGCGATCGGCGTGCGCAGTTCGTGCGAGACGTTGGCGACCAGTTCGCGGCGGTGCCGGTCGGCGGCCTCCAGGTCGGCCGCCATCTGGTTGAAGGTGGCGGCGAGCTCGCCGATCTCGTCGCGCGAGTTCACCTCGACCCGGCGGCTGTAGTCGCCGGAGGCCATCGCGCGGGCGGCGGCGGTCATGTCGCGCAGCGGGGCGGTCAGCCCGTGCGCGAGGAACTGCATGAAGAGCAGCGAGGCGATCATCGAGAAGATCATGATGATCCGGATCTGGGTCTCGGACCGGATCGCCACGACCACCATGCCGGTGGCCAGGAAGACCGACACGATCACCAGGAGGGCGAGTTTGCCCTTGATCGAGCGGACCGGGTCGAGTGGCCGGATGTCGGCCCAGACCCTTCTCGCGGCGCGGGCGGCCAGGGTGGGCGGCCGGCTGCCGGCGAGGTCCCCGTTGCGTTGCTGTGGAAAGGTCATTGGTCCCCTGTGATCCCCCGCGTGGGTCGCACGGCGTCCGTGACACGGGCCCCCCGGCGGCCCGTTGTCCGAGGGTGCGCCGCTACGAGAGCGGGGCCTCCAACGCGTATCCGACGCCGTGCACGGTGCGGATCCAGCTGGCGCCGATCTTCCGGCGCAGCGCCTTGACGTGGCTGTCGACGGTGCGGGTGCCGGACGCGTCGGTCCAGTCCCAGACCTCGGCCAGCAGCTGCTCGCGGGTGAGCACGGCGCGCGGCTGGGCGGCCAGGCAGGCGAGCAGGTCGAACTCGGTCGGCGTCAGGTGGACGTCGCCCGAGGCCAGCCGGACCCGGCGCTGCACGTGGTCGATCTCCAGCTCGCCGAAGCGCAGGCTGCCCAGTGCGGGCGTGCGGGCGGCCTGCTGGGCGCGCTCGACGCGGCGCAGCAGCACATTGACCCGGGCGGCCAGTTCGCGCATGGAGAAGGGCTTGGTCATGTAGTCGTCGGCGCCGACGCCGAGGCCGACCAGCAGGTCCGTCTCGTCGTCCCGCGCGGTGAGCATCAGGACCGGTACCGGGCGCTGGGCCTGGATCCGGCGGCACACCTCCAGGCCGTCGAAGCCGGGCAGCATGATGTCGAGGACGACGAGGTCGGGCTGCCAGGTGTGGAAGCCGTCGACGGCGCCCGGGCCGTCGTGGGCCACGGCGACCTTGAAGCCCTCCGCGCCCAGCCGGGCCGCGATGGACTCGGCGATCGTGGGCTCGTCCTCGACCACCAGCACTCTGCGCTGACTGCTCACCGTGCCGCCGGCGTTCTGGTTGTCCTGCTGAATTTCTGTCACGGTCACGCCACCGCCCCCAGGGCTGCGGGCCGGCCACCTGTGGGGATGGCGAAGGCTCCGCTCGTAGTCTTGTTCCGTCGTGGACTGTGCCGGGTCCGCCGTCCCGTCGCGTGCGCGGTGCCGGCGAGCGGGCGTGCGCCGCTCACTTCTCCCGCACACCTCGCAGCGTACGGACAGCGGGTGATTCCCGGCAGGTGGACCGGACATTTCCGGCCCGCGGGCCGGCTTGCCGGGCCGGCCGTCGGGCCCACTCGGAAGTGGGCACGGGCCGATACCTTACCCGGCGTTTTTTCACTCCGTAACGGTACGTATGCACATCGATCGACACCAAGCCGCCGGTCAGCGGGGACGGGCGTGGGTATGGGGGGAGAAGGTATGGACCAATTCGGCCACCCCTCGATCCCCCCGCGCCCAGCGTTCTCCCAGCGGGCTCCCAGCCGCCGGCCGTACCGTGGCCACGACAAATTTGCGGGGGGTGGGATTTCCGGTACGCGCCGGAACGTTGGACACGCGCGGGGGCGGCGGTCACGAGCGGCGGAGCGGAGGCGGCATGACGGAGCGACAGGTGCGCGCCGGGCGCGGCGGTCCGCCGTACGGGATGCTCCGGCACGGTCTGCGGGCCGGGGCGGCCGACTGGCTGCTGGCCCGGGTGCCGACCCCGCGGCGCAATCCCTTCGCGCTGGGCTACCTCGCCGTGGTCGGCGCCACCACCACCTTCGCCCAGCTCGCCGACCCCGACCTCGTGCTGCGGCTCCAGGAGGCGTCCAGCTCGGACGGGCACAACCTGCTCCAGCACCCGCTGCGCGCGCTGCTGCTGAGCGGCTTCTGGGTGGCCGGCCCGAACTGGGTGCCCTACCTGTGGGCCTTCGCCCTCACCGTCGCGCCGCTGGAGCGCCGGGTCGGCCCGGCCCGGGCGGCGGCCGTCTTCGCCGCCGGGCACATCGGCGCCACCCTGCTCTCCCAGGGCGTGGTCGTCGTCGGGGTGGAGGCCGGGCGGCTGGAGCCGGCCGCGATGGACTACCTGGACATCGGCGTCAGCTACGGCGTGCTGGCCAGTCTCGGCGCGCTGGCCGGGCTGCTGCGGCCGGGCGGACGGGTGGTCGCGCTCGGACTGGCCGCCGCGCTGATCGCCGGGCAGATCGCCGAGGACCGGGACCTCGTCACCGGGGTCGGCCACCCGGCGGCGCTGCTGGCCGGGGTGGTGCTGTGGCGGTGGCTGCGCCGCCGGGACGGGTACCGGCCGCGCCGTACCCGGCTCGGGGTGCTCGCCGGGCGCCCCCGGTCGGCGCCCGCGCCGGCCTCTGCGCCGGCTGTCACGGCGGCTTCCGCGGCGGGTCGGGCCGCGGTGCTGGAGCGGCTCTGAGCCGGGTCCGGTCCTGGTTTTGACGGCCCGGCCGGGACTCCTCCGCCGTTCGCTCACGGCGAACGCAGCCCGGGGAACATCCGGCCGCCGCGAAGCCTTAGTCAGGTCGACTCAAGTTCGCTGACTGGGGAGAGATCATGGCATCGACGTCCACACCGCTCACCCTGCCCGTGCTGCCGCTCGACGACGAGGTCGTCCTGCCGGGCATGGTCGTTCCGCTGGACCTGAAGGACACCGAGGTCCGCGCCGCCGTCGAGGCCGCGCGCGCCGCCGCCCCCGGCAGCACCGGCAAGCCCCAGGTCCTGCTGGTGCCGCGGGTGGACGGCTCGTACGCGGCGGTCGGCACCCTCGCCACCGTCGAGCAGGTCGGCAGGCTCGCTGACGGCCCCAATTCGATCGGGCAGCCGGCCGCGCTGGTGCGCGCGGTGCGCCGGGTGCGGATCGGCGTCGGCACCACCGGGCCCGGCGCCGCGCTCTGGGTGGAGACCACGCCGTTCCGGGAGTCCTCGGTCGGCACCCCGGTGGCCGGGCGGGCCGCCGAACTGGTCAAGGAGTACAAGAACCTGTCCACCCAGTGGCTGCGCAAGCGCGGCGCCTGGCAGATCGTCGACCGGGTGGCCGCCATCGAGGGTGTCGGCGAACTCGCCGACAACATCGGCTACGCCTCCTTCGTCACCGCCGAGCAGAAGCTCAAGGTGCTGCTGGAGGCCGACCAGGTCGCGCGACTGGAGTACGCGCTCGGCCTGCTCCGCGACCACCTCGCCGAGGAGGAGGTCAACGACACCATCCGCAAGGACGTCGAGGAGGGCGTGGCCAAGCAGCAGAAGGAGTTCCTGCTCCGCCGCCAGCTGGAGGCCGTCCGCAAGGAGCTGGCCGAGCTGAACGGCGACCCGGCCGACGAGGAGGAGGACTACCGCGCCCGGGTGGAGGCCGCCGACCTGCCGGAGAAGGTCCGCGAGGCCGCGCTCAAGGAGGTCGACAAGCTGGAGCGCTCCAGCGACCAGTCGCCCGAGGGCTCGTGGATCCGCACCTGGCTGGACACCGTCCTGGAGCTGCCCTGGAACGAGCGCACCGAGGACTCCTACGACATCGCCGGCGCCCGCGCGGTGCTGGACGCCGACCACGCCGGCCTGGCCGACGTGAAGGAGCGGATCGTCGAGTACCTGGCCGTCCGCAAGCGCCGGGCCGACCAGGGGCTCGGACTGGTGGGAGGCCGCCGCGGAGGCGCGGTGCTGGCCCTGGTCGGCCCGCCCGGGGTCGGAAAGACCTCGCTCGGTTCCTCGGTGGCCCACGCCATGGGCCGCAAGTTCGTCCGGGTCGCGCTCGGCGGCGTCCGGGACGAGGCGGAGATCCGCGGCCACCGGCGCACCTACGTCGGCGCGCTGCCCGGCCGGCTGGTCCGCGCCATCAAGGAGGCCGGCTCGATGAACCCGGTCGTCCTGCTCGACGAGATCGACAAGGTCGGCTCCGACTACCGGGGCGACCCGGCCGCCGCCCTGCTGGAGGTGCTCGACCCGGCGCAGAACCACACCTTCCGGGACCACTACCTGGAGGTCGAGCTGGACCTCTCCGACGTGGTCTTCCTCGCCACCGCCAATGTGCTGGAGGCCATCCCCGAGCCGCTGCTCGACCGGATGGAGCTGGTCCGCCTGGACGGCTACACCGAGGACGAGAAGGTCGTCATCGCCCGCGACCACCTGCTCCCGCGCCAGCTGGAGAAGGCCGGGCTGAAGGGCGAGGAGGTCGTGGTCGACGAGCCGGCGCTGCGCAGCCTGGCCGGCGAGTACACCCGGGAGGCCGGCGTCCGCAACCTCGAACGGGCCATCGCCCGGGTGCTGCGCAAGGTCGCCGCGCAGCACGAGCTGGGCGAGCGCGAGCTGCCCGCCGCGATCGGCGCCGACGACCTGCGCGCCCTGATCGGCCGGCCGCACCACGTCCCGGAGGCGGCCCAGGAGCCCGCCGAGCGGCGCACCGCGGTGCCCGGCGTGGCCACCGGACTGGCGGTCACCGGGGCCGGCGGCGACGTGCTCTACATCGAGGCCTCGCTCGCCGACGCCGAGACCGGCGGCACCGGGCTGACCCTGACCGGCCAGCTGGGCGACGTCATGAAGGAGTCCGCGCACATCGCGCTCTCCTACCTGCGCTCGCGCGGCGCCGAGCTGGAGCTGCCGGTCACCTCGCTGCGTGACCGCGGCGTGCACCTGCACGTCCCGGCCGGGGCCGTGCCCAAGGACGGGCCGAGCGCCGGCATCACCATGACCACGGCGCTGGCCTCGCTGCTCTCCGGGCGCAAGGTGCGCACCGACGTGGCGATGACCGGTGAGGTGTCGCTGACCGGGCGGGTGCTGCCGATCGGCGGGGTGAAGCAGAAGCTGCTCGCCGCCGACCGGGCCGGGATCACCACGGTGATCATCCCCAAGCGCAACGAGGCCGACCTGGACGACGTCCCCGCCGAGGTGCTGGAGCGGCTGAGCGTCCACCCGGTCGCGGACGTCCGGGAGGTGCTGGAGCTGGCTCTGGAGCCGGCCGGCGTGCTGGTGGCGGCGGCCTGACCGACCCGTAGGGCCCGCCGCGAGGCGCGTCGCGGCCCGTCCCGTCCGGTGGATCGCCGGACGGGACGGGCCGCGGGACGCGTGCCAGACTGCGAGGGTGCCGTCCTTGACCCAGCGCGCCCTGGCCCGGGTCCCGGAGGGGGTGCGCCCCTTCCTGGTCCGGCACCGGAGCCTGGTGAAGTTCCTGCTGGTCGGCAGCGGCTGCTTCGCCCTGACGCTGCTGATCAACTACGCGCTGCGGCTGACCGTGCTGGAGCGCAAGCCCGTGCTGGCGCTGACCGTGGCGACGGTGGCCGGCACCGCCGTCTCCTACGTGCTCAACCGGCGGTGGAGCTTCCGCTCCTCCTGGCGGCGGCGCGAACCGCTGCTGTTCCTGCTGGTGAGCGCCGTCGCCATCGCCGTCAACGTGCTGCCGCTGATCGCCTCGCGCTACCTGTTCGAGCTGCGCGAGCCACGGGTCAGCCCGGTCACCCGGGAGGTGGCCGACTTCCTGAGCGGGATGGTGCTGGGCACCTTCGCGGCGATGCTGTTCCGCTTCTGGGCCATGCGGCGCTGGGTCTTCACGCGGATGGAGCAGCCCGTCGCGGACGCCGCCGGGGTCTTCGCCGACCCGGGCCCCGAGGGCCGGCGCGCCCTGGGCCCTTCGGTGCGGTCGGCGGAGGCCGGAGCGGGTGAGGGCGATGCGTGAGCCGGACGGTCCGCGTGGGGCCGGGCCCGCGAGCCAGCAGGGCATGCGCCGGGCCAATCTGGCGCTGGTGCTGCGGATCGTCTCCCGCACCCCGCGCTCCCGCGCCGAGGTGGCCGCCGAGAGCGGGCTGACCAGGGCCGCCGTCTCCTCGCTCGCCGAGGAGCTGATCGCGGCCGGACTGCTGGTCGAGGAGGGCCCGGCCACGCCCAGCGGCAAGGTCGGCCGCCCCGGCACCGCGCTCGGGCTCAACCCGGACGGCCCGGCCGGCCTCGGCGCCGAGATCGGGGTGGAGCACCTGGGTGCCTGCGTGGTCGACCTGCGCGGCGAGGTCCGCGCCTGGCGCCGCCAGGAGATCCGCAACCGGGGGCGGCAGCCCGCCGCCGTCATGGCCGACCTCGCCGAGCTGCTCCGCCGGGCCGTCGCGGACGCCGGGCTGCGCCCGGCCGGGCTGGCGCTGGCCGTGCCCGGACTGGTCGGCGCCGACGGCGCGCTGCTCCGGCGGGCCGCCAACCTGGACTGGCGGGACGTCGCGGCCGTCGCCGAGCTGCGGCTGGCGCTGCGCGCCGCCAACGCCGAGGAACTGGCCGAACTCCCGCTGCGGGCCGACAACGAGGCCAACCTCGGCGGGCTGGCCGAGCTCTGGCTGGGCGACGGTCCGGAGCACTTCCTGCACGTCTCCGCCGAGGCGGGGGTCGGCTCGGCGATCGTCGTCGACGGCCGGCTGCTGCGCGGCGCGCGCGGCTACGCGGGCGAGCTGGGCCACGTCCCGGTGCACCCGGAGGGGCCGCGCTGCGCGTGCGGGGCGCACGGTTGCCTGGAGCAGTACGCGGGGGAGTCGGCGGTGCTGCGCGCGGCCGGGCTGGAGGGGGTCCGGGGCGACTGGGTGGCGCTGCTCGCGGAGCGGGCCGGGGCCGGGGACGAGGAGGTGCGGACGGCGCTCGACGGCGCCGGTGCCGCGCTGGGCATCGCCGCGGCCGGGGCGGTCAACCTGCTGGACCCGGCCGAGGTGGTGCTGGGCGGCGGCTACGCCCAGCTGGCGCCCTGGCTGCTGCCCGCGATGCGGGCCGAGCTGACCGCCCGGGTGACCGTCCGGCCCTGGTCGGAGGAGCGGCTGACGGTCTCCCGGCTGGGCCGCCGCGGCCCCCTGCTGGGGGCCGCGGTCGGCGTGGTCCGGTCGCTGCTCGCCGACCCGGGCCGGCTGGAGGAGCCTTAGGGCGTGTCTGACAGACACGCCCTAGCGGCCCGGCCGTCAGTCCTTGACCAGCTCGCGGCTCAGCCGCGAGGGCTTGCCGAGGACGGCGGCGAAGGTGATGCCGATGCCGACCAGCGCCCAGGCCAGCAGGACCAGCAGCGGCTGGGTCAGGTTGGTGGCGTCGAAGTAGGCGATCGAGCGGGCCGCGTCGGTGCCGGCGCCGTTCGGGAACCAGGCGCCGATCGCCCGCCAGAACGGCGGCATCAGCGGCGGCGGGAAGACGCCGCCCGCGCTCGGGTTGCCGAGCACCACGAAGATCAGCACCGCGATGCCGATGCCGATGATGTCGAACAGGCACTGCAGGGCCATGGTGAACGCGCCGACCGCGAAGACCACCAGCGCGCCGAGGGCGGACATCGCCCAGAACGAGCCGGGCAGCGCGTCCAGGACCGTCTGGACGATGATCGCACCGCCGATGCCGGCCGCGACCGAGTACACCGCCAGGGTGCCGAGCCGGATCAGCGCCCGGTGGGTGTTGGACGGCTTGGCGCCGGCGCTGACGCCGAGGATCGAGGCGACCAGGTAGCCGCCGACGCACCAGCCGATCACCAGGTAGAAGGAGGAGAGCCCGTTGGCGTCGCCCGTGGCGAGCGGCACGACGTCCTGGACGACGACCGTGCGGCCCTGGCTGTTCTCCAGGCCGGTGACGATGGACTCGGCGGCCCGGGCCGCGGACGGCCCGCGCGCGTTGGCGACCAGCAGCACGTCCTCCGTGGACGCCGGGTTCACCACCAGCGCGGCGTAGATCTTCTGGTCCTTGATCTGCTGGGTGGCGGCCTCCGCGTCCGGCGCCGTGACGGCCTTCACGGCCTCGTCCGGGACCGACTCCAGGCCCTGGACCAGCTTGGGGGCGACCTGCGGCGGGGCGACCACCGCGATCGACAGCTCGTGCGGCTTCGGCTGGTGCAGCGCGCCGACGTACGAGGTGACGAAGCCCAGCTGGAGGAGCAGCACGCCGATGACCAGCAGCGCCGCCCGCGGGGTGACCGCGCCCTTCAGTTCGGCGGCGAAGCCCTTCTTCGGTGCCGGTTCGGCCGTGCGCTCCGGTGCCTCGGTGGGCTCGGGTCCCTGCTGCCCTGGGGCGGTCATGCACATCTCCTTGCGTATCGGGGGAAACCGGGTACTTAATAGCATGAACTAGTTTCGTTGAGGTTTCTCCCGCGCCGGGGCGCTCCGGACGGGCTGCGGGATACTGACGCGGTGAGTACGCAGGACGAGGGCCGCGACGAGGCCCCGCAGGACGAGGACCCGCTGCTGGCGGTCGAGCGCGAGGTGGGGGTGCTGTTCCGGCGCGGCCGGGCCCGGATGTCCGAGCTCTCCCGGCGGGTCCACCCGCAGCTGGAGGGCATGGCGTACAGCCTGCTGAGCTACGTCGAGCAGGCCGGGTCGGTGCGGGTGACCGACGTCGGCGTGCACTTCGCGGTCGGCAAGGCGACGATCAGCCGGCAGATCCGGGCGCTGGAGGAGCTGGGCCTGCTGGCCCGGGAGGTGGACCCGCAGGATCGCCGCTCCGCCCGGGTCTCGCTCACCGAGGACGGCCGGCGGCGCTTCCTGGCGGCCAGGGCCGCCCGGATGACCCGGGTGCGGGAGCTGATCGGCGGCTGGCCGGAGGAGGACGTGGCGCGCTTCGCCGAGCTGCTGCACCGCTTCAACGACGTGGTCGGCGAGGCGGCGGCCGCACCGGCCGGCTGAGCGGCGGACGCGCGGGGCGGGAGCCGACGTGCGGGGCAGGGGGGACGCAAGGGGCCCGGGCCGGGATCGGTCCGGGCTTTACTTGTTCTTGACGAATGTTGCCTAGGTCAACCATCGGCCTTATGGTTGCCACAGGCAACTATTCCGAAGGACCTCGATGACCGTCACCGCCACGCCTGCCGCGACCGGAGCCGCCGACACGACCGACCAACCGATGACGCACCGGCAGGTGATGGAGGCACTCTCCGGCCTGCTGCTCGGCCTCTTCGTCGCCGTGCTCTCGTCGACCGTCGTCTCCAACGCGCTGCCGCGGATCCTCACCGACCTGCACGGCGGCCAGTCCGCCTACACCTGGGTGATCACCGCGACCCTGCTCACCCTCACCGCCTCCACCCCGATCTGGGGCAAGCTCTCCGACCTCGCCAGCAAGAAGCTGCTGCTGCAGATCGCGCTGGTGATCTACATCGCCTCCTCCGCGCTGGCCGGCCTCTCCCAGAACACCGGCGAGCTGATCGCCTGCCGCGCCCTCCAGGGCATCGGCGCCGGCGGTGTCACCGCCCTCGCCCAGATCTGCCTGGCCGCGATGGTCCCGCCGCGTGAGCGCGGCCGGTACAGCGGCTACTTCGGCGCCGTCTTCGCGCTGGCCACCATCGGCGGCCCGCTGATCGGCGGCGTCATCGTGGACACCTCCTGGCTCGGCTGGCGCTGGTGCTTCTACGTCGGCATCCCGTTCGCGCTGGCCGCGATCCTGGTGCTGCAGCGCACCCTGAAGCTGCCCGTGGTCAAGCGCAAGGTGAAGATCGACTACCTCGGCGCCCTGGTGATCACCGGCGCGGTCAGCCTGCTGATGATCTGGATCACCCTGGCGGGCAAGAACTACGCCTGGCTCTCCTGGCAGACCGCGGTCATGGTCGGCGGCGGCCTGCTGCTCGGCGCCCTCGCCGTCGTCGTCGAGCGCCGCGCGGCCGAGCCGATCATCCCGCCGCACCTGTTCAAGCACCGGACGGTCACCCTGGCCGCGCTGGCCAGCGTGCTGGTCGGCATCGGGATGTACGGCGCGACCACCTTCCTCAGCCAGTACTTCCAGCTCGCCCGGGACAAGTCCCCGACGGTGGCCGGCCTGATGACCCTGCCGATGATCCTCGGCCTGGCCGTCTCCTCCACCGTCGCCGGCAAGCTGATCACCAAGTACGGCAAGTGGAAGGTCTACCTGGTCAGCGGAACGCTGCTGCTGGCCATCGGCTTCGGCCTGCTCGGCACCGCCCGGGCCGACACCAACTACGGCCTGCTCTCCGTCTACATGGCGGTCACCGGCATCGGCCTCGGCCTCACCATGCAGAACCTCGTCCTCGCCGTCCAGAACACCGTGCCGCGCGCGGAGCTCGGCTCGGCCAGCTCGGTGGTCACCTTCTTCCGCACCATGGGCGGCGCGATGGGCGTCTCGGCGCTCGGCGCGCTGATGAACAACCGGGTCGGCCACTACCTCGCCGAGAACCTGGCCAACGCGGGCGTCCCGGCGGGCGGCGGCTCGCTCGGCGGCGGCATCCCGGACCTGCACAAGCTGCCCGCGCAGGTGGTGCCGCTGGTCACCGATGCCTTCGGACACGGCGTCGGCATGATCTTCCTGGTGGCGGCGCCGTTCGCGCTGCTGGCCTTCGTCACCGTGCTGTTCATCCGGGAGACCGTGCTGCGCACCGGTCAGGAGTGACACCCGCCGGGGACGGCACCGCCGGAGGGCCGGGAGTGGACCACCACTCCCGGCCCTCCGGCGTGCTGTCGCGCCGGCCATGGTCGTCGTGCGGGGCGGTGCGTTCGGGAGGCCGGGCTGCGGCGGCGGTCCGCGAACTCCCGCCTGCCGGGCGACGCATCCCCGGCCCGACGGCCGGGAGGTACCCCCATGCCGCGTTGCCGTCGATCACCGAAGGGCCGGGTGCGGGCCGGCGTGCCGTCGGTGCGAGGGGCGGCCCCGTGCGCCGGCCAGGCCGTGACCGGCCGCGTCGCGTCCTGGCCGGCGCGTCGTGGAACGCCGGAGGGCCGGGAGCGGTGCTGCCGCTCCCGGCCCTCCGGCGTACCGCGTGCCGCTACTTGTGGGCGATCAGGCTCAGCCCGTAGAGGACCACCGCGCCGCAGACGGCGAAGCAGGCGTACGCGCCGGCCAGGGCCAGCCGGCCGCCGGTCACCGGGGCGGCGCCGGCACCGGCCGTCTCGCGGCGCGCGGTGAGCGCGGCCTCGCGGCGGGACAGGGCGAGGATGCCGAGAGCGAAGACGGCGACCACGGCGACGGTGATGCCGAAGCTGACACCGGCGGTCTGGGCCAGGGCGTTCCACTTGATGTGCATGGTGATTCGAGCTCCTCAGCCGGCGGCGGTCAGGCCGCGACCGTGGTCGAGGACGGGGTCGGGGAGGCGGGCACGGCGGCGGGGTCGGCCTCGGCCGGGCCGACCTCGACCGGGGTGACGTCGGAGGCGTCGTTGACGTTGTCCGCGTGGACCGGCTGGCGGCGGGAGATGACCCACATCGCGCCCGAGCCGGCCACCAGGGCGGCACCGACCAGGGCGACGCCCCAGTTGCCCCGCTCGGCCAGGTAGGCGGCGAGTCCGCCCACGGTGGCGGCGGCGGGCAGGGTCAGGCCCCAGGTGTAGACCATGCGGCGGACCATGCCCCAGCGCAGCTCGGCCTTCGGGCCGCCGAGGCCGGCGCCCATGATGCCGCCGGAGCAGACCTGGGTGGTGGAGAGGCCGAAGCCCATGCTGGACGAGGTCAGGATGACCGTCGCGGAGGCCGACTCGGAGGCGAAGCCCTGGCGCGGGGTGATGTCCGCCAGGCCGCTGCCCATCGAGCGGATGATCCGCCAGCCGCCCATGTAGGTGCCGAGCGCGATCGCGGCGCCGGCCGAGATGATGACCCAGGTGGGGGGCAGCGCGCCCTTCGGCAGGGCGCCGACCGAGACCAGGGTCAGGGTGATGATGCCCATCGTCTTCTGGGCGTCGTTGGTGCCGTGCGCCAGCGAGATCAGCGAGGAGGAGAAGATCTGGCCGGTGCGGAAGCCCTTGCCGACGGTCTTCTCGTCGCTCTTGCGGGTGATCGCGAAGGCCAGCTTGGTGGCGCCCCAGGAGGCCAGGCCGGCCACCAGCGGGGAGGCGATCGCCGGGATGAGGATCTTGCTGACCACGGTGTCGAAGTTGACGCCGTTGGCACCGACACCGACCACGGTGGCGCCGATCAGACCGCCGTAGAGCGCGTGCGAAGAGCTCGACGGCAGGCCGCGCAGCCAGGTCAGCAGGTTCCAGAGGATGGCGCCGGCCAGTGCGGCGAAGATGATCTCCGGATGGATACCGGCCTTCTCGTTGACGATGCCGCCGGAGATGGTGGTGGCGACCTTCACGGAGAGGAACGCGCCCGCGAAGTTGAGGAGGGCCGCGATGGTGACTGCGATCTTCGGCCGGAGGGCTCCCGTCGCGATGGAGGTGGCCATCGCGTTGGCGGTGTCGTGGAACCCGTTGGTGAAGTCGAAGGCGAGCGCCGTGATGATCACAACGGCCACCAGGAACGAGATGTGTTCCATACCCAAACAATCGTCGTAGTTGTCGCACTGACGTTGGTGTCGTGCGCGACGCTAGGGACGCTTGGTGAACGGAAGGTGAACTGGCGTCTGAATCAAGGTTCCGACAGTGTCGTAGGGGTTGCCGGGACCTTTCCGAAGAGTTGCGCCCGCCGCGCTGAGCTGGACATTAGTGGAGATCCGCCCGCTTCGCCCGTTTTGCTGAGAGTTGCCTCACAGGAAGGGTGAAAAATTCATCGCGTCGTACGGGCGCGGCCTGTTTCCGGCGAGTAACCCGTGGCAGGATCTGCCGGAGGTCCGGGTACCCCGGAGCGCGGGCGGACGGGGAGGACGAGACCCATGGGCGGGGCGGTACGGCGCGCGGAGCTGACGGACGGACGACCGGCGGGCGGAGCGGGCGGCAGACGACCGGCCTGGGTCCGGGCCGCGCTGCGCTGCGGCGCCGTGCTCGCGGCAGCCGCCCTGTCGCTGCCGCTGGCCTCCGGCGCGGCCTGGGCCGACCCGGTCCCGCCGGCCACCACCGCACCCGGAGCACCCGTCGCCGATCCCGCCGGTGCCGACCCGCTCGCCGCCGCCAAGGCCACCCTCGGCCCGCTGCTCGACCAGCTGCACGCGCTCTACCAGGGCGCCGAGGCCGCCACCGAGCAGTACAACGCGGCCGTCGACCGGGTCGCCGTGCAGCAGGCCGCGCTCACCGAACTCAAGGCCAAGCTGGAGCGCCAGCAGAAGCAGGTCGACGCGGGCACCGACATCGCCGCCCAGCTCGCCGCCGCCCAGTACCGCAACGGCGCCGCGTCCGCCTACGCGGAGCTGCTGCTCTCCAAGGACCCGTACGAGGCCGTCACCATCGCCGAGCTGCTCGCCGCCGCCAGCCGCTCGCAGAACGACTTCCTCAACAAGCTGACCGCCGACCGCGACGCGCTCGGCGGGCTGCAGAAGCAGAACGAGGAGGCGCTCGCCACCTCGCAGACCCTGGTCACCCAGCAGGACGCCGCCAAGGCCAAGGTCGCCGCCGACCTCGCCGGCGTCGAGCAGCTGGTCTCCTCGCTCACCGGTGCCCAGCGCGCCGAGCTGGAGCAGGTCGAGAAGGCCAAGGCCGACGAGGCCCAGCTCGCCTTCCTCGCCACCGGCGTGCTCGGCAAGGGCGAGCGCACCCCGTCGCTGGCCGGCCGCGCCGCGGTCGCCTACGCGCTCGCCCAGCTGGGCAAGCCGTACGTGTGGGGCGGCGCCGGGCCGGACGTCTTCGACTGCTCCGGGCTCACCTCGCAGGCCTGGCTGCACGCCGGCAAGCCGATCCCGCGCACCAGCCAGGAGCAGTGGGCGCAGCTCCGGCGCATCCCGCTCGACCAGCTGCGGCCGGGTGATCTGATCATCTACTTCGAGGGCGCCACGCACGTCGCGATGTACATCGGCGGCGGGCTCGTCGTGCACGCGCCGCGGCCGGGCTCGTACGTCAAGGTCGGGCCGATCGGGGCCAACCCGATCCTCGGCGCCGTCCGGCCGGACCCGGACGGGGCGGCCGACGAGGCGGGCGGCGCCTGGAAGGTCCCCGACCTGCCGGCCGGCTGGGACTCGGTGACCCCGATCGCGCCCAGCCCGCTCAACCAGCCGCCGATCCCCCCGGGCACCCCGGTCCCGCCGCCCGTCACCCCGGCGGCCCCGGGCACCCCCGAGCCCACCGCCACGCCGACGGGCACCCCGGACCCCTCCACGCCGACCGGTACGCCGACGGGGACCCCGACCGGTACGCCCACGGGCACCCCGACGGGCACGCCGACCGGCACTCCGACCGAGACCCCGACCGGTACGCCGACGGGCACGCCCACCGAGACGCCGACGTCCACGCCGACCGGCACCCCGACCGGAACGCCCACGGGTACCCCGACCGGAACGCCGACGGGCACGCCCACCGAGACCCCCTCGGGCACCCCCGCCTCCACCGGCACCGGCACCGGCTCGCCCACCGCCACCGGCTCCAACGCCGCCACGGCCTCCGGCACCGCCTCCGCCACCACGTCCGGCACCCTCTCGCCCACCCAGAACTGAGCGGAGCGTGTTGTGAACGAGACCCAGGTGACGGTGATCGGGAATGTCGCCACCGAGGTGACGTACGCCCAGACCT
>NZ_JBHVRK010000005.1:343371-431953 GCF_042885845.1 Kitasatospora sp. NPDC058032
GCGGCGTGCCTTCCCCCCCCCCTCGCCCGCCCCCGGCCGCTCCGTCGCTGCGCCTTGCCGCTGCGGAGTAGGAAGTCGGCCATTCCGACTTCGCACTCCGCACCTGCTCCCGGCGGCCCCGCTCGATCCGAGCGAGAACCGGGGCCACACCTTGCGTCCGTCGTAGACGGATGGGTGCTTGGGAGTGGGAAGTCGACGGGGCCGACTTCCCACTCCTGGCCCCCGGCCAGCGGCTTCGGCTGCGCCTCGCCGCTGGCCGGGGGCTTCGCCTTGGCGGCTTCGGCTGCGCCTCGCCGCTGGCCGGGGGCTTCGCCTTGGCGGCTTCGGCTGCGCCTCGCCGCTGCATGTCTTGGCTGCGGAATGCTCGGTGTGGAGTGGGAAGTCGGCCATTCTGACTTCTCACTCCACCTGCAGAGCCCGTCCCTTGATCATCACACCTGCTCCGGCCGGTACTCGCTCAATCCGAGTAGGGACCGGCGGCCACACGTTGCGGCTGTCGTAGACGGATGGGTGCTTGGAGCAGGAAGTCGGCCCCTTCGACTTCCTGCTCCTGACGGCAGGGACCGCACAGCCAACCCGAGCATGGCATCGGGCGGCCCTTTGCTCCGTGCAAGCGGCCACCGGTGGAAGCGGAGTAGGGAGTCGGCCGGTCCGACTTCCCACTCCGCGCCTTCAGCCCCCACCTTCACCGCCATGCGCGAAGACCTCGGCGGCGATCGCTCGGCCCGAGTGATTGCCGCCGACAGCAACCGTTCCCCACCAGAGCAAGGCGGAGTGGGAAGTCGATGAGGCCGACTTCCCACTCCGAGGGCTGCCATCTGGCTGCCTGAGGCCCGCCGACATCGACGGGTCCCCGCTGTTCCGGAGGCGTGGGGCGGGTCCGGTCTGTCACCTTTGCCCGCGCTGGGAAGTCGGCGGGACCGACTTCCTGTGCGTGGTGGTTGGGACAGCGCAGCCGAACTGAGCACGGTTTCCGCCGGCCCCTTGCTCTGCGCAAGGGGCCGGCGGCGGATGCGGAGTAGGAAGTCGGCGAGGCCGACTTCCTACTCCTGGCCCCGCACGGTGGGAGCTGCGCGAGATTGGCGGGCGGCCCCCTTGCTCTTCGCAAGGGGGCCGCCCGAGGGAAGAGCCGGGGCTCCTCGGTTGAGGGGGTGGAGTGGGAAGTCGGTGGAGCCGACTTCCCACTCCGGAGGCATCAGGGCGCGCGGCGGCGGTTGTCGGGGTTGGTTTCGGGGCTGAAGTGGCCGGACTGGCGGGCGATCCAGGTGTATTCGGGGGTGCCGTCGGGGGAGGCGCGGAGTTCCCAGCGTCCATGGCGGGTGATGGGCGGTGGGGGCGGGCCGACCTTGAGGGCGGTGATGACGCCGGTGATGACGGTGGTGAGGGCGAGGGCGAGGAGGGTGGCGAAGGCGGCGCCGATGAGGAAGTCGGTCACTTCTGGCTCGCTCGGCGGAGGAGTTCGAGGAGGTTGAGGAAGGTGGCGAGGGTGGTGTCGCCGAGGTGGACGGTGGTGCCGTCGACGGTGGCGGAGCCCCACCGGATGCCGAAGGGCTCGCCGCGCTCGTGGAGTTCGCGGAGGAGGGAGGCGATCTCGGGTTCGGTGTAGGTGCGGAGGTACGGGTCGTGCGGGGTGAGGGGGAGGTTCACGCGGCGACGTCCAGCTCGAACCAGGTGACCTTGCCGGTCTTGGTGGGGTGGGCGCCGAAGCGGTGGGTGAGGGCGCGGACGAGGTGGAGGCCGCGCCCGGAGGTCGCGTAGGGGTCGGTGGGCGTGGGGGGATCGGGGAGGAGGGGGCAGTTGTCGCAGACCGCCACGCGCAGGGTGGTCGACAGGAGGGAGACCAGCACGCCGGGGGCGGGGGAGCGGCCGTGCTGCCAGGCGTTGACGAAGAGCTCCTGGAAGGCGAGTTCGGCGTCGGAGATGGTGTCCGGCGGCCAGCCGGCGGTGTGGAGGAGGGCGCGCAGTTCAGCGCGGACGGTGGTGCAGTCGGGCGGGTTGAGGGCACGCATGAGAGACCTCCAGGGGAAGAGGCAAGAAGGGGAGGAAAGTGCCAACGGATGCGTCACCGTGAACGAGGCCAGCCCGGACCTGGCTGCTCTGCGGTGCGAAATGGGCAGCATGCGCCTACTGCCCCGGCGAACAGGCGTTACTGACGATCCGTCGGATCGTTGTGAGATCGACCATAGCGCAGCTCGCCACAAATTTGTGGCGAGCCGACGGAAGTTCCCCCTAACGTGGCTCGCACCCCGAATGGCCCCGCATGGCGTCCGCGCGGCAGACTGATCCCACGCCCGCAGAGAGGACGTCATGGCCCTTCGATCGAATCCCACCCTCCGTCAGCGTCGACTGGGAGTTGAGCTGCGGAGAATGCGGGAGCAGGCGGGCTTCGGAGGTAGCCAGCTCGCCCGAGCGATTGGCGCCACCCCAGCTCAGATCACGCAGATGGAAGCCGGCCGGACCGGCATCAGCGTCGAGCGCCTGCGCACGATCGCCGCGACGTGCATGTGCGTCAATGAGTCACTGATCGACGCCCTCGCGGAGATCATCACTGAGCGCGGTAGGCCCGGTTGGTGGGAGGAGTACCGAGACGCCCTGGCGACGGACTTCCTGGAGAACGCCGAACTCGAAGGCCACGCGAAGCGGCTCGTCACCTACACCGTGACTTTTGTTCCCGGGCTGCTCCAGACCGACGCCTATGCATCCGCTGTGTTCGGCAACTCCATCCCGCCATTGCCGTGCCACGAGGTCGACCTGCGAACGGCCTTTCGCATGCGGCGACAGCAAGTGGTTCGTTCCGGCGCCGTTCCGTACACCGCATACATCCATGAGGCGGCTCTGAGGATGCGGTTCAGCGGAGCAAAGGTCTTCACCGATCAACTTGATGCACTCGTCGAGAGCTCCGAGAGGTCGGCAACCTCTGTTCGGGTTGTCCCGTTTGCCGTGGATGGCCTGCCAAGCCCCAGCGAGAACTTCACCTATGCCGAAGGGCCGATCCCTGAGCTGGACACCGTACAGATCGACACGGGTCTCGGCTGTCAGATGTTCGATGCCCCGGCTCATGTGGCGAAGTTCCGGGCCGTTCTCGTGCAGATGGAGTCGAACTCCCTCTCCGAGGGGGAGTCCCGCGACCTCATCCAGTCGATCAAGAAGGAAACCGGAAGGCATGGCTAGCCACACCTGGCAGAAGTCCAGCTACTCAGGCGCCAACAACGACTGCATCGAGGTCCGCGCAGCAAGTGGGCTGGTCGAACTGCGTGAGTCCGATGACCCTGGCGTCATAGTCCGCCCGCCACTCTTCGCCTTCACTGGCCTTCTCAACTCCATAAAGGCCGGAGAGTTCGACCGCTGGGAGTAGCGCCCATCGGTTCGCAGTCGCGGTGGTTTCCAGTGTTGGGAACGTGAGGGCCATCACCGAGCACGGTCTCCGGATCCCGGCTCGCGAGACCCTGGTCGAAATTCCTGTCGAACTCATCCGAAAGGCCGACAATGGCAACCTCATCCAGGACGCTGGGGGACTGGTTCTCGGCGTTCGAACGGACGGCCTTCCGGCTGGAGACGCTGGACGACTACAGCCAGTCCGGCGGGGTGGACGCCTATCACGCGTTCCTCGCAGGGGAGGAGCAGCCGGAGGACTACCGGACCGCCGGCTGGGTCGGGACGGTGGCCGAGGCCACCCGTTCGGGGAAGCGCATGTACCGGGTTCACGTCCTCTCCCGCCCGCTCACCGACTACCTCCGGTTCGAACTCGCGTGTGGGTACCACCGCAACACGGCGGCCGGCGAGGAGTTCTTCATCCTGGACACCACCGACCAGCAGAACCCTGTCCCGCAGGCGCCGGACTTCTGGCTCTTCGACGACGAGACCGTGGCCGCGATGAACTACGACGGCAACGGCAAGTACCTCGGCGCCGACTTCCTCGCCCCCGCACGGCTCGACGAGTTCAGGGCGTACCGCGACACCGCGATGGCGCACTCGATTCCCTTCACGGAATGGTGGGCTCTGCACGGCGAGTGAACAGAACACAGCTCGGCACGGCGCTGCGGGCGCTTCGGCAGGTCTCCGGCAGGGAGGCCAAGGCCGTCGCCCGTGGCGCCGTCATGTCCGCGAGCAAGCTGAGCAAGATCGAGACCGGCAAGGTGGCTCCCACCGTCGTGGACGTGGAGCGCATCCTCACCGCCATAGGAGTGTCGGACGAGGTCAAGGCCGAGTACATGGCTGTCGCCCGGGCGGAGGCCACCGAAGCGACGGCATGGCGACTGGTCCGGCGCCTCGGACACCATCGCAAGCAGCAGCAGATCAAAGCGTTGGACGAGACGACCGGGCTACTCAGGGTTTTCCAGCCCTCCATCGTCCCTGGACTGCTGCAGACGCCGGAATACGTTCGGGCGGTGTTCGGCCGGAAGGGCCTCGGCGAGGATCAGCTGTCACGCGCCGTGGCAGCGCGGTTGGCGCGGCAGTCGACCCTCTACGACACCACCAAGACTCTGCGAATCGTGATCACCGAGCCTGTCCTCCGATGGCGCCTCGTTCCGGCGGCCATGATGGCCGCGCAGTTGGACCGCGTCGTTTCCGCCTCCCGCATGTCCCACGTGGACGTTCGGGTCGTACCGCTCGACGCACGACAGTCCGACGTACCGGCACACTCCTTCGTCATCCGGGACGACCGCATGGTCACGGTCGAGACCGTTCACGCCGAGCTGACGGTCACCGATCCGCGGGACGTCGAGGCCTATGTTCGAAAGTTCGACGGATTCGCGGCCGGAGCCTTGGCCGGGGAAGGTATGCGCCGCCTGGCCGAAGGCATCCGGGACGACTTCTTGAGGGAACAGGAAACCGCCTCGTAGTGCCGACTCCACGCCTCTACGTTGGTGGCCACTCGACGGGAACCGCTGTGGCTCCCGTCGATCCACAGGAGGTGGACGTGTCGAAGCACATCGACCTGTACGAGATCGAGGTTCCGGCCGGGGTGACCGCGTACCGGGCGTGCGGGGGCAACCCGCAGTCGGAGCACGAGACCTGCGCGACCCTGCGGGAGGTGCCCGGCGTCGTGGGCGGGCTGTGGGTGATGGGTGACACCAAGCGTCCGGGTGCCGAGCTGAGGTTCAGCACGGCCGAGTTGGCCGCGGCGGGTATCGACCCGACGCTCTTCAGCACGGCGGTCTGACAAGCCCGGCACGAACCGGCCCCGCTCCCCGGCCAAGGGGGAGCGGGGCCGGCCCTTCCAGCGAGGGTAGGCGCGCATGGATCACTGGGACAGGCCCGCGCTCCACTGGCACTGCTACGCCTGGGTGGGCGGCAAGCGGCCGGAGGACGCCGAACGGCGGCCGCCCCAGCCGGAGAACGGGAGGCGTCCGGTCTGGAACAGCCCCACCCCGCCGCTCGAAGTCATGCACTGGCTGGCCAAGCCGGCCGACCGGATCAGCCTGACCACCGACGACCCGGCGGATGCGGTGAAGTGGCTCGGTAAGCAACTCGCCGACGTGCCCGCACTGGAGACCGACCTTCCAGCAGCGCTCCGGCTCGACCACGCCCGCGAGTTCCTGGCCGCCTACCCCCACGATGTGGCGTGGACGTACTGGACGCCTGCCCGGCAGCTCCGTTCGGTCGCCGCGGTGTCCTGCCCCCGCACCCGCAGCCCGACCTCGGAAGCACCTCCGCCCTGTCCGCTCGGGCGGCGGTGACCCCCTCCGGAGTAGGAAGTCGGCTCGGCCGACTTCCTACTCCGGGGCGGCGGCTTCCAACTCGTCCACGGTGCCGGACATGATCGTGCGGACGTGGGCGGTGATGTGGTCGGTGGGCCAGTTCCACCAGGAGACGGCCAGGAGGCGGGCGATGTCGTCCTCGTCGTAGCGGTGGCGGATGACGCGGGCGGGGTTGCCGCCGGCGACGGCGTAGGCGGGGACGTCGGCGGTGACCACGGAGCCGGTGGCGACGACGGCGCCGTGGCCGATGCGGACACCCGGCATGACCGTCACGCCGTTGCCGAGCCAGACGTCGCTGCCCACCACCGTGTCACCCCGGTTCGGCAGGTCGGTGAGCAGGTCGAAGTGGGCGGCCCACTCCCCGCCCATGATGGGGAACGGGAAGGTCGACGGGCCGTCCGTACGGTGGTTGGCGCCGTTCATGATGAACCGGACGCCCGTTCCCAGGGCGCAGTACCCGCCGATGACCAGCCGCTCCGGGCCGTAGTGGTACAGCACGTTGCGGGTCTCGAACGCGGTGGGGTCGTCCGGGTCGTCGTAGTACGTGAACTCCCCGACCTCGATCAGCGGGGACGTCACCAGCGGCCGGAGCAGCACCACGCGGGGCTGTTCCGGCATCGGGTGGAGGGCGGCGGGGTCAGGCATCGGCGCCGCTGTCGGGCTCGAAGCGGATGACGACGGCCTTGGAGGTGGGGGTGTTGCTGATGTCGGCGGTGGAGTCGAGCGGGACCAGGACGTTGGTCTCGGGGTAGTACGCCGCAGCGCCGCCCCGGGCGACCGGGTAGTGGACGACGCGGAAGTGCGGGGCGCGGCGCTCGACGCCGTCCTTCCACTCGCTGACCAGGTCGACGTACTGGCCGTCGGAGAGCCCCAGCTCGATGGCGTCCGCCGGGTCGACCAGGACGACCCGCCGGCCGCCCTTGATGCCGCGGTAGCGGTCGTCCAGGCCGTAGACGGTGGTGTTGTACTGGTCGTGCGAGCGCAGCGTCTGCAACAGCAGGCGGCCCTCGGGGACCTCCGGCGCCGTCAGCGGGTTGACCGTGAAGTTGGCCTTCCCGTTCGCGGTGGGGAAGGTGCGGGAGTCGCGCGGGCCGTGCGGGAGGGTGAAGCCGCCGGGGCGGCGGACCTTGTCGTTGTAGTCCTCGAAGCCGGGCACGACCCGGGCGATCCGGTCGCGCAGGGTGTCGTAGTCGGCGGCGAAGTCCTCCCACGGCACGGTGTCCTGCGGGCCGAGGACAGCGCGGGCGAGGCGGCAGACGATGGCGGTCTCGGAGAGCAGGCCGGGGGCCGGCGGGCGCAGGCCGCCGCGCGAGGAGTGGACCTGGCCCATCGAGTCCTCGACGCTGACGAACTGGGCGCCGCCGGCGGTGACGTCCCGGTCGGTGCGGCCGAGGGTGGGGAGGATCAGGGCGCGGGCGCCGGTGACCACGTGGGAGCGGTTGAGCTTGGTGGAGACGTGCACGGTGAGCCGGCAGCGGCGCATCGCGGCCTCGGTGACCTCGGTGTCCGGGGTGGCGGCGACGAAGTTGCCGCCCATCGCGAAGAAGACGCCGATCCGGCCGTCGCGCATCGCGCGGATGGTGTCGACGGAGTCCAGGCCGTGCTCGCGCGGCGGTTCGAAGGAGAACTCGCGGCCGAGGGCGTCCAGGAAGGCGGTGGTGGGGCGTTCGAAGATGCCCATCGTCCGGTCGCCCTGGACGTTGCTGTGCCCGCGCACCGGGCAGACGCCCGCGCCCGGGCGGCCCACGTTGCCGCGCAGCAGCAGGAAGTTGACGACCTCGCGGATGGTCGGCACGGCGTGCTTGTGCTGGGTGAGGCCCATCGCCCAGCAGACGATGACCTTCTCGGAGGCGAGGACGAGCCGGGCGAGCTCCTCGATGTGCGCCCAGGGCAGGCCGGTGGCGGCGAGCACCTCCTCGCGGGAGGTCGACGCGGCCTCGGCGGCGAACTCCTCGAAGCCGTGGCAGTGCTCCTCGACGAAGGCGTGGTCGACGGCGTCCTGCTCCAGCAGCAGCTGGTTGAGGGCGCGGAACAGGGCGAGGTCGCCGCCGAGCCGGATCTGCAGGAAGAGGTCGGTCAGCTTGGTGCCGTGGCCGACCAGGCCGCGCGCCTGCTGCGGGTTCTTGAAGCGCTCCAGCCCGGCCTCGGGCAGCGGGTTGACGCTGACGATGGTCGCGCCGGCGCGCTTGGCCCGCTCCAGGGCGGAGAGCATCCGGGGGTGGTTGGTGCCCGGGTTCTGGCCCGCCACGATGATCAGATCGGCCTGGTAGAGGTCCTTGAGGCTGACGCTGCCCTTGCCGACACCGAGCGTCTCGGTGAGCGCGGAGCCGGAGGACTCGTGGCACATGTTGGAGCAGTCCGGCAGGTTGTTGGTGCCGAGCCGGCGGGCGAACAGCTGGTAGGCGAACGCGGCCTCGTTGCTGGTCCGGCCGGAGGTGTAGAACGCGGCACCGTCCGGGGTGTCCAGGGCGCGCAGCTCCTCGGCGATCAGCGCGAAGGCGTCGTCCCAGGAGATCGGCGTGTAGTGGGTGGCGCCCTCGTCGAGGAGCATCGGCCGGGTCAGCCGGCCCTGCTGGCCGAGCCAGTAGCCGGAGCGCTCGGCCAGCTCGGCGACCGGGTGGGCGGCGAAGAACTCGGCGCGGATCCGGCGCTCGGTGGCCTCCTCGGCGACGGCCTTGGCGCCGTTCTCGCAGAACTCGGCGGTGTGGGTCTTCCCGGGCTCCGGCCAGGCGCAGCCGGGGCAGTCGAAGCCGTCGGGCTGGTTGATCTTCCGCAGGGTGCTGAGGGTGCGACGGGCGCCCATCTGCTCGGTGGCCATCCGCAGGGTGTGGCCGACGGCGGGCAGCCCGGCGGCCGCGTGCTGGGGCGCCGACACCTGGGGGGCGTCCTGCGCCGGGTCGCTCTGCGGGGCCTGCTTGGCCATGACTGCGCTCCTCGGCTGTGCGTCGGGCCGCCGTCTCGTCGCGGCGCCTGACTCATCCTCGCACCCGGTGGCCGGGGGCGGCAGGGGCGGGAACGGGGGAGGGCGGCCGGGACGGCGGCGCGGATAGAGTGCAGATGCTTCGACAGGTCCGGGGGTGGCGGGTGATGGTCGGCGACGTGCTCGACGGGCGGTACCAGCTGGTCGAGCGGCTGGGGCAGGGCGGGTTCGGCGTGGTGTGGCGGGCCTTCGACACCCGGATGCGGCGGCCGGTGGCGGTCAAGGTCATCAACCACCACGGCGAGGACCAGCAGAAGGCCGCGCTGCGGTTCGTCCGGGAGGCCTGTGCGGCCGGGAACCTCTCGCACCCGCACATCGTCACCGTGCACGACCTCGGCGAGGGAGAGCTGGCCGGCCGGACGGTGACGTACCTCGTGATGGAGCTGCTCCTCGGCCGCACCCTGACCGCCGTGCTGCGGGACGGACCGGTGGACCCGGTGCGGAGCCTGCGCTGGGGGCGGCAGATCTGCTCCGCGCTGGCCGCCGCGCACGACGCGGGGATGGTGCACCGGGACATCAAGCCCGAGAACATCATGGTCACCGAGGCCGGGGCGGTGAAGGTGCTGGACTTCGGCATCGCCCAGCTGGACATCGGGACGGGCGGGCTGACCACCACCGGCACGGTCATCGGCAGCCCGGCGTACATGGCGCCGGAGCGCTGGACCGGGGGCCGGGTGGACGGCCGGGCGGACCTCTACGCGTTCGGCTGCGTGCTGGTCGAACTCTGCACCGGGGCGCGGCCGTTCAGCGGGGACTCGACGCCGGTGCTGATGTACCAGCACCTCAACGAGCCGCCGCCGGCGCTGGACCCGGCGCCGTTCGGGCTGCCCGCGGAACTGGCGGGGCTGGTCGCGGAGCTGCTGGCGAAGGACCCGGAGCGGCGACCGGCGGACGCCCGCACGGTGGAGCGGCGGCTGGCGGAGCTGGCGGAGCGGCGGACGGCGGGACGGAGCGGGCCGGAGGGCCGGTCGGAGGGCCGGGCGGAGGACGTCCGGGCCGCGCTGCGCGAGCGCCGCAACGCCGCCTTCCGGGCGCCGACGGCCGGCGAGTCCGCCCTCCAGCTCCAGGCGGTGGCCCAGGAGGCCGTGGCCGCGCTCGGCGCCGCCGACCGCGAGACCCTCGTCGCCTGGCGCGACTTCACCTGGTTCCTCAGCCGGGCCGGCGACCTCGACGGCGCGATCCGGCTGCTCTCCACGGTGACCGAGGACATGCGGCTCGCCCTCGGCCAGGGCGACCCGGACACCCTCGCCGCCCGCTACCACCTGGTGTGGTGCATCGGCGAGAGCGGCGAGACGGTCACCGCGCTGCGCGGGCTCGTCCAGCTGCTGCCGGACCTGCACGAGGCCTGGGGCGGTCACGACCCGCGGGTGCTCAGGGCGCGGCACGACCTGGCGGTGTACACGGCCGACCGGGGCGACCTGGACGGCGCGGTGCTCCAGCTGCGCACCCTGCTGCCGGAGCTCGCCCGGGCGCTCGGCGAGCAGCACCCGGCCACCGTCCAGGCCCGGCAGGACCTCGTCGGCTACCGGCGGCTACCGGCGGCGGCCCCGGCCGGGCGGGCGCGGCCGGGGCGGCAGCCGCGGATGCACCCGGGTGAGGCGCTGCTGCTCGTCCGCCGCCTGCTGGCCCGGGACTTCGCCTCGGACCAGGAGGCCAACGCCTGCCTGACCGCGCTGGAGCGCGGCACCGGGATCCAGCGGGTCGGCGACTGGGTGCTCTCCGCGCCGGACCACGTCACGGCCGAGGACCTGGTGGAGGAGATCTACGGCCCGTGACGCGGCGGGGCGCGTCATACCCGGCGCCCTACACCGGCACCGCCGAGTCCTCGCGGGCGAGCGCGCGCAGCAGGGCCCGGACCGCCGCGTCGTTCTGCCGGAAGCCGGGCGAGTCGGTGCGCGGGCGGGCGAAGGCCGCCGCCGCGCGCAGGCTGGTGTGCGGGCCGAGCGCGGTGCGGCGCGGGTGCGCGCCGCCGTCGGCGGCGGGGTCGAGGGCCGGGTCGAGGACGCGGCTGTCCCCGGGGCGGATGGTGAGCAGGCCGGAGCGGTGGGTGTACTCGGGGTCGGCGACGACCTCCTCGGTGATCCGTCCGGTGCGGTGCAGGTCGCGCAGCAGCGCGTCGCGGGTGCGGGCCAGCGCGTGCTTGGGCAGGTACGCCTCGACGAGCGCGGTGGCGGTGACCGTGTGGCCGGGCACGGTGGCACCGGACGCCCGCCAGGTGCCGGTGGCCTCGTCCCGGTCGACCCGGATGCCGGCGCCGAGGAAGCGGACCACCCCGGCCTCGGAGAGCGCGAGCAGCTGGCGCAGCCGGAAGCCGGGCGGGCCGGACGCCAGGTAGCTGAAGTAGCCGAAGAACCACTCGTCGATCTCCTCGGCCACCGAGCGCGCGGTGAGCCGGCCGGAGCCGAGCAGCCGGGGCAGCTGGCCGAAGAGCGAGAGCAGGGCGAGGAAGGCGCCGAGGTCGGCGCTGTGGGCGGGGTCGGCGCGGCGGTCGGCGTCCTCGGTGACGTAGCGGCGCAGGTGCCGCTGGAGTTCCTCGGCGGAGCCGAGTTCGAGCCCGGCGAGCGGGAAGTCCAGGCGTTCGAGGTCGAGCCGGTCGGCCGGGTCGGGGACGGCCCGTTCGACCAGGGCGCGCAGCCCGGGGGACGCCCAGGGGTGGGCGTCGTAGCCGGCCAGGAACTCGGCCCAGGGCAGGGCGGTGCGCTCCGGGTGGGCGTGGAACAGTTCGTGGTAGTGGCCGAAGCCGATGTCCTTGGCCATCAGCGGCCAGGCGTCGCGCCGCAGTTCGAGCGGGCCGGGCCGGTCGAGCAGGGCGTCGACGGCGGCGGCGTCGAAGTAGCGGGGGAGTGGTGCGGGCGGTCCCTGCAGGCGGTAGTCGGTCTTGGAGTGGTAGGGGACGCCGCGCCGGGAGCCGACGTGCAGGACGGGTTCGCGGCCGGAGGGGCGGTAGACCAGGCCGTCGGCGCCGTCCGGCTCGAAGCGGCCGCCGCGGCCCTCGGTGAGCAGGGAGACGAGGTCGACGAAGGCGAGGCCGAAGCCGCGCAGCACGGTGTGCTCGCCGGGGGCGATCCGGTCGAGGTCGTCGGCCGCGTCGGCGGAGTAGGCGGGCGGCAGGTGGAAGCGGCCGTGCCGGGTGGCGAAGGCGGTGTCGGCGGCGTAGCGGGGGTCGGGGGCGGAGTCGAGGTGGCCGAGGGTGAGCACGACGTGGTCGGCGGTGAGCACCCGGTCGGTGAGGTGGACGTGCTGCGGCCCGTCGGCCGGGCCCTCGACGCGGTGCGCGGTGTCCCGGTGGACGGTGACCGTGACGTGCGGCGGCAGGTCGGCGACGGCGCGCCGGAACACCCAGTCCAGGTAGGCGCTCTGGGCCCGGCGGGTGGGGAAGTCGGTGGGCGCGAGGGTGCGCAGCTCGGCCCGCACGGCC
Organism: Kitasatospora sp. NPDC058032; assembly: GCF_042885845.1. Taxonomy (NCBI): domain Bacteria; kingdom Bacillati; phylum Actinomycetota; class Actinomycetes; order Kitasatosporales; family Streptomycetaceae; genus Kitasatospora; species Kitasatospora sp. NPDC058032. Next base: position 355,472 of record NZ_JBHVRK010000005.1, read on the forward strand.
GGGTCGGTGATCTCCTGGTGGGGGGCGAAGGCCCGGGGGTCGGAGGCCCATTCGGCGAGCGAGGGGCCGGGGCGGACCGGCCCGTCGATGGTGGAGCGCTCGTCGGTGAACATCGTGACGTCCTCGGCCATCGAGTTCATCCGCAGCAGCGGGGACTGCTCGTGGCGCCAGATCCGGCCCCCGCCGGGCGGGTGCGGGTCGACCAGGTGGATGTGCAACGGGCGGTCGGCGGGCAGCAGTTCGGGCGCGTTGGCGGCGATCCGCTCCAGGACGCCGGTGCCGCGCGGCCCGGCGCCGACGATGACCAGGACGGCGCTCATCGGCCGGCCTCCCCGGGCAGGTCGGCCGAGGCGGCGGCGCGCAGCCGGCGGTACCCGGCGCGGGCCTTCTGCAGCGGGGTGGGCGGCAGCCCCTCGCGGGTGGCGCCCTTCGCGTAGTGCCGTTCGACGTAGTACTGGCCGATCGACAGCACCGTGGTGATCACGATGTACCAGATGGTGGCGACCATCAGCATCGGGATGACCTGGTAGGACTGCAGGTAGACCAGCTGGACCGAGTAGAGCAGGTCCGAGACGGCCAGCACGCTGATGATGCTGGTCCCCTTGAGCGCGCTGATCAGCATGTTGCCGGCGGTCGGCACGATCGAGCGCATCGCCTGCGGCACGACGATCCGGCGCAGCACCCGCCACCGGCCGAGGCCGAGCGCGGAGGCGGCCTCCAGCTGGCCCCGGTCGACGGCGAGGATGCCGCCGCGCACCACCTCGGCGGCGTACGCGGCCTCCAGCAGGGTCAGGCCGACGACGGCGGTGAGCGTCGGGCCGAACAGGTTGACGGTGCGGACGGTGAGGAACTCCGGCCCGAACGGGATGCCGAGGCCGAGCGTCGGGTAGAGGGCGCCGATGTTGAAGAAGAGCAGCAGCTGCACCAGGGCGGGGGTGGAGCGGAAGATCCAGATGTAGACCCAGCTGAGCGTGCGCAGCACCGGGTTGCCGGACAGCCGCATGGTGGCGAGGACGGTGCCGAGCAGGAAGCCGAGGCCGAGGGTGACGGCGGTCAGCCAGAGGGTCAGGGTGAGGCCGTTCATGACCGAGGCGGCGGTGAACCAGTCGGCCACCACGTCCCACTGGAACGCGCGGTTGCGGGCGAGTGAGTTGACGACCATCACGAAGAGCAGCAGGGCGACGGCGGCGGCGACCCACTGGCCGGGGCGGCGGCGGGGGACGATCCGGGCGGTGGCGGCCGCGCCGTCGAGGACGGTCGCGGGCGGCGGGGCGGTGGGCTCGGTGAGGGCGCGGGCGGGCAGGACGTCCGACGGGGCGGCCATGTTCAGGCTCCAGGCGGGAGGGCGGAGACGCGCGCGGGCGCGCGGGCGGGGTACGGCGTGGTCCCGTACGGCCGTTGCGGCCGGCCCGCGTCCCTCAACACGGCCGGCGATGCGTTGCACTCCGCTTGGATCGTACGCGTGAGCGAGAGGCGGGTGTCAAGGGTGGGAGACCCGCTCCGGGGCGGGGCCGGGGATGCTTCGCGGGGCGACAGGAGATCGCAACAGAGCGGTAATGGTGGATGGTTGACGCCGTGCGCGGTTCGCTGCTCAACTTGAGGCCATGTACGCCGAGCAGCCACTGGTCACCCGCGACCACATCGACTTCGGTCGGGTGTGGTCCGCGGCGTGTCGCGGCTGACCCGGCAGCGGGCCGTTCGTCCGGCCTGTTCCTCCCTCGCAGGGACCTCCCTCGGTGCCCCGTCCCGGGCCGGGAGAGCCGTCGTTTCCTGACGGTTCGTCAATCGCGCGCTGCCGCCGCCCCCTTCTCCTCCTCACCGCGTTGCGCTCCGGCTGTACCCCGTTCTGCGCGCGGGCCGTCACGTGCCCGCCGCCCTCACCGCACCACGGCCCGCCATGCCGCCGGGCCCCGATCCGGTCTGCCCACCCGCAGCCCACCGGACTGCGCACGACCCGAAAGGTTCCGCCACCATGCCCGTCGAATTCCTCGGCATCGCCGCCACCGCCGACGGTACCGAGACCACCGCTCGCACCACGGCCGCGTTCGACCGCGACTACACCCTGCGGCTGGCCCGTGCCCACGAGGACAACGGCTGGGACCGGGTGCTGTTCGCCTACGGCTCCGGCGCCCCCGACCCGGCCCCCGCCGCCGCGTTCCTCGCCTCCCGCCTCGACACGCTGCAGATCCTGCTCGCCCACCGCCCGAACGTCTCGTACCCGACCTTCGCCGCCAAGACCTTCGCCACCCTGGACCACATCAGCGAGGGCCGGCTCACCGTCCACTTCATCACCGGCGGCAACGACCACGAGCAGCAGCGCGAGGGCGACTTCCTCACCAAGGACGAGCGGTACGAGCGGACCCGGGAGTACATCGGGATCGTCAAGAAGGCCTGGACCAGCCGCGAGCCCTTCGACCACGAGGGCGTCCACTACCGCTTCAAGGACTTCGTCGCCGACGTCTTCCCGGTGCAGCAGCCGCGGCCGGGCGTCTCCTTCGGCGGCTCCTCGGCGGCGGCGTACGCGGCCGGCGGCGCCGAGGCGGACGTCTACGGCCTGTGGGGCGAGCCGCTGGCGCGCACCGCCGAGCAGATCGAGCGGGTGAAGGAGGCGGCGCGGGCCGCCGGGCGCGCGGACGCGCCGCGGATCCAGGTGGCGTTCCGGCCGATCATCGCCCCGACCGAGGAACTGGCCTGGGAGAAGGCGCACCGGACGGTGGACGCGATCCGGGCCCGCCGGGAGGGCGGCGAGCTGATCCGCCGGGGACGCCCGGCCGGGGAGGCCCCCGAGAACGCCGGCTCGCAGCGGCTGCTGGAGATCGCCGAGGCGGGCGAGCGCTACGACCGCGCGCTGTGGACGCCGACCGCCGCGGCCACCGGCGGCGCGGGCAACTCCAACGCGCTGGTCGGCACCCCGGAGACGGTCGCCCAGGCCCTGCTCGACTACTACGACCTGGGCGTGGACATCCTCTCCGCCCGCGGCTACCACCTGGTGGACGACGCGATCGACTTCGGCCGGTACGTGATCCCGATCGTGCGCGAGGAGGTCGCCAAGCGGGACGCGGCCAAGACGGCCGCCGCCGAGGCCGACCGCGCCGAGCAGAGCGAGCGCGACCGGCACCAGCTGATCGCGGCCCAGGCGTGACGGCCCTGCCCGGCGGCCCGGCCCTCGACGTCGAGGTGCGCCGGGTGCGCATCGACGACCCGCTCGCCGAGCCGCTGGTGCGCGAGCTGACCGAGGAGTACGTCCGCCGCTACGGCCCCGGGGCGTACGAGGAGATGACCCGCTACCCGACGGAGGAGTGGGCCGAGCCGCACGGCGTCCTGCTGCTCCTGCTGGAGGGCGGCGAGCCGGTGGCCGGCGGCGCCTACCGGCGGTACGACCCGCGCACGGCCGAGCTGAAGCGGATGTGGACGCACTCGGCGCACCGCCGCCGGGGCCTGGCCACCCGGGTGCTGGCCGAACTGGAGCGGGCCGCCGCCGCGGTCGGCTACCAGCGGCTCTACCTCACCACCGGCCCGCTCCAGCCCGAGGCCCGGGGGCTCTACCTGGCCAACGGCTACACCCCGCTGTTCGACGTCGCCGCCGACCCGCTGACGATCGGCCCGCTGCCGTTCGAGAAGCACCTGCGCTGACCCGGCCCGCCACGGCCCACCCCGCACACCCCGCACACCCCGAAAGGCACCCGTACCCGTGAGAACCACCACCGTCCGCCGCCGCCTGCTCGCGACCGCCGCCCTGCTCCCGGTCCTGGCGCTGGCCGCGTGCGGCTCGGACCCGAAGCCGGCGGGGGCGGGCGCCGGGCAGCCGGCCGTTTCCGCCGCCGCGGAGGACGTCGTCTCCGGCCTGAAGAAGTCGGACACCGCCGCCGCGCTGCTGCCCGCCGACATCCGGGCCGCCGGGACGGTGAAGTTCGGGTCCTCGATCGGCGCCCCGCCGTCCTCCTTCTACGCCGACCAGGCGAGCAAGAAGGCCGCCGGCCTGGACGTCGACTTCGCCGACGCGGTGGCCAAGCTGCTCGGCCTGAGCGTGCAGCGCGAGGACGCGGCGTTCGAGACCATCCTGCCCGCGCTCGGCAGCGGCAAGTACGACGTCGGCACCGGCAACTTCGGCGTCACCACGGCCCGGCTGAAGACGATCGACTTCGTCACCTACATCGACGACGGCCAGGGCTTCGCGGTCAAGAAGGACAACACCTCGATCCAGCCGGTCACCGACCTCGTCCAGCTCTGCGGGCTGACCGTCGGCACCAGCGCCGGCACCACCTTCGAGACCACGCTCAACGCGAAGAAGAACGTCTGCACCGACGCCGGCAAGCAGCCCTACGAGGTCAAGGCGTTCAGCGACAACGGCGCCCTCCTGACCAGCCTCCAGCAGGGCCGGGTGGACATCGAGATGTCCACCATCAACGGCCTGCGCTACCAGGCCTCCCAGGAGGCCTCGGGCACCCGGTTCCTCGGCGAGTTCCACCGCCTCGACGTCGGCTTCGCGTTCAAGAAGGGCTCCCCGCTCACCGCCGCGTTCCAGGCGGCCGTCAACGAGCTGATCAAGGACGGGACGTACGAGCGGATCCTCAAGAAGTGGGGGGTGACGGACTCGGCCGTCAAGGAATCGCTGATCAGCCCGCCCGAGCACGCGTGACCCCCTGTCCAGGGCCCGTTGGGAGGAGTCCCCCCATGAGTACCACCACCACCGAACCGCTCGCGAAACCCGGCGGCAGACCCGGAGCCGGCAAGGCCGCCGGCGCCGGTGCGACCGCCCCGCTCGACCTCGCCGAGCTGACCGGGCTGACCACCGTCCGCGCCCGGCACCCCTGGCGCTGGGCGGCCGGCGTCGCCACCCTCGTCGTGCTGGCCCAGTTCGCCCACGGCCTGGCCACCAACCCCGCCTGGGACTGGGCGACCTTCCGGCTGTTCTTCTCCGCCGAGACCATCCTGCAGGCGGTCGGCCGGACCGTGGAGCTCACCGCCTACGGCACCGTGCTGGGCTTCCTGCTGGGTGCCGTCGTCGCCGCGATGCGGCTCTCCCGCAGCGTGGTCCTGCAGTCCGTCGCCTGGGCCTACGTCTGGGTGTTCCGCTCGATCCCGCTGATCGTCCAGCTGGTCTTCTGGTTCAACCTCTCCTACCTCTACAAGCGGTTCGGCTTCGGCATCCCGTTCGGCCCGACCTTCGGGGACTTCGAGACGGTCGGCGTGCTGGGCGCGCTCGGCGCGGCGGTGCTCGGCCTCGGGCTGCACCAGGCCGCGTTCGCCGCCGAGATCATCCGCGGCGGCGTGATCGCCGTCGACCCCGGCCAGCGCGAGGCCGCCGCCGCGCTCGGCGTGCCGCGGCTGCGGCAGGCCTGGCGGATCGTCCTGCCGCAGGCCATGCGCGGCATCCTGCCGGCCGCCGCCAACGAGGTGATCTCGCTGTTCAAGGGCACCTCGGTGGTCTACGTGATGGCCATCGGCGAGCTCTTCTACCAGGTGCAGGTGGTGTACGGCCGGACCGGCCGGGTGGTGCCGATGCTGATGGTCGCCACCGTCTGGTACGTGCTGCTCACCACCGTGCTGTCGATCGGCCAGTACTACGTCGAGCGCTACTTCGCCCGCGGCGCCGACCGAACCCCGCCGCCCACCCCGCTCCAGCGGGCCCGGGCGTTCGTCCGGGGCCTGCGCGCCCGCACCGCCACCGCCCCCGCCACCGGAGGACGCTCGTGACCACCGTCGCCAAGGACCCCGCCGCCGAAGAGGCCGAGCCGGCGGCGCCGCCCATGGTCCAGGTCCGCGGCCTGTGGAAGAGCTTCGGCCCGAACGCGGTGCTGCGCGGCGTCGACCTCGACGTGCCGGCCGGCTCGGTGACCGTGGTGCTGGGGCCGTCCGGCTCCGGCAAGTCCACCCTGCTGCGCTCGATCAACCACCTGGAGAAGGTGGACCGCGGCTTCGTGGCGATCGACGGCGAGCTGATCGGCTACCGGCGTTCCGGGGACAAGCTGCACGAGCTCAAGGAGCGCGAGGTGCTGCGGCAGCGGACCGGCATCGGCTTCGTCTTCCAGAACTTCAACCTCTTCCCGCACCTGACCGTGCTGGAGAACCTCACCGAGGCGCCGGTCAGCGCCCTCGGCCGGCCGAAGGCCGAGGCCCGGGCCCGCGCGCTGGAGCTGCTCGAACGGGTCGGCCTGGCCGAGAAGGCGGCGGCCTACCCGCGCCAGCTCTCCGGCGGCCAGCAGCAGCGGGTGGCGATCGCCCGGGCGCTGGCGCTGGACCCGAAGGTGCTGCTGTTCGACGAGCCGACCTCGGCGCTGGACCCGGAGCTGGTCGGCGAGGTGCTGGACGTCGTCAAGGACCTCGCCCGCAGCGGCACCACGATGATCGTGGTGACCCATGAGATCGGCTTCGCCCGCGAGGTCGCCGACACCGTGGTCTTCATGGATGGCGGCGTCGTGGTCGAGCAGGGCCCGCCGCAGGCGGTCCTCGACGAGCCGCAGCACGACCGGACCAAGGCCTTCCTGGCCAAGGTCCTCTGACCCACCGAACCCCCCTCACCGGCAGGAGCCCCGCCATGTCCCTACCCCGTCGCGCCCTCGTGACCGCCGCCGCCGCGCTCGCCGCCGCCCTCACCCTGGCCGCCTGCGGCAGTTCCTCGGACGCGTCGGCCGACCTCGCCGCCCCGGCCCAGGGCAGCACCGCGCCGAACGGCACCACGGTGAACCTGACGGCGAAGCAGAACCGGGTGACCACGCCCAAGGTCGACGCCCTCGCGGCGCTGGTCCCGGAGGAGATCAGAAAGCGCGGAAAACTGACCGTGGCCGACTCGCTCGGCACCACGCCGCCGCTGGACTTCTACGCCGACGACGACAAGACGGTCATCGGCGTCGACCCGGACATCGCCTCGCTGATCGGCAATGTGCTCGGCCTCGACATCGAGTTCAACCCGGTCTCCTGGGAGAACATCTTCGTCGGCCTGGACAGCGGCAAGTACGACGTCGGCGTCTCCAACATCACCGTCACCGAGGCCCGCAAGGAGAAGTACGACTTCGCCACCTACCGCCTGGACATCCTCGGCTTCGAGGCGAAGAAGGGCAGCGGCTGGAAGGTCGCCGGCCCCAAGGACATCGCCGGGCGGACCGTCGCCGTCAGCTCCGGCACCAACCAGGAGAAGCTGCTCGTCGCCTGGAACGAGGAGAACGTGCGCAACGGCCTCAAGCCGGCCGACATCAAGTACTTCCAGAACGCCTCGGACTACTACCTGGCACTCGCCTCCGGCCGGATCGACATGTACGTCGGCCCCAACCCGATGGCGGCCTTCCACGCCGTGCAGAGCGGTGACACCGAGGTGATCGGCACCTACTCGGGCGGCGGCGCCGACGTGCTCGGCAAGATCGGGGCCACCACCAAGAAGGACAACGGCCTGGTCAAGGCGCTGAACGGGGCGCTCAACGAGGTGATCAAGAACGGTACCTACGCCCAGGTGCTGAAGCGCTGGGGCCTGGACGCCGAGGCCGTGCCGACCTCCGAGATCAACCCGGTCGGCCTCCCGAAGACGTAGTCCCGGCCGCGGCCCCGGGGCCGGTCCCGGTCCGGGCCCGGGGTGGTTCACCCGAACACCGTCGGCCGCCGCTACCCTGACCCGGTCAGGTTGAACGGGGCTCGGTTCCGGCGGACTTGTGGGGGAAGGCATGAAGGCGGGCGATGTCGTGGGCGGCCGCTACCGGCTGGAGCGCGAGCTCGGCCACGGCGGGTTCGGTGTGGTCTGGGCCGCCCACGACGAGACCATCGGGCGGGCGGTCGCGGTCAAGGTGCTGTCCGAGGAGAAGGCCGGCGACGAGGAGGCGGTCGGCCGGTTCATCCGCGAGGCCAGGACCGTCGGCGGCCTCTCCCATCCGCACATCGTCATCCTGTACGACTACGGACGGGTGCAGGACGGCGCGCGCTCGACCCACTACCTGGTGATGGAACTGGTCCGGGGCCGGCCGCTCTCCGCGCTGCTGGCCGGCGGGGCCCGGCCGGAGTCCTCGGCCGCCCTGCGCTGGGTGCGGCAGGTCTGCAAGGCGCTGGACTCCGCGCACCGCAGCGGCGTGGTGCACCGGGACATCAAGCCCGAGAACATCATGATCACCGACACCGGTGAGGCCAAGGTGCTGGACTTCGGCATCGCCCGCCTGCTCACCCAGCAGGGCGGCGGGCTCACCTCCACCGGCGTGGTCATCGGCACCCCGGCGTACCTGGCCCCCGAGTGCTGGTCCGGCGAGGACATCGACGGCCGGGCCGACCTGTACGCGCTTGGCGTGCTGCTCTACCAGCTGTGCACCGGCCGTCGCCCGTTCAGCGCCAATACGCCGGTGACCATGATGTACAAGCACCTCAACGAACAGCCGCCGGCCCCCGGTACGCCCGACCCGGCGCTGGACCGGCTGATCCTCCAACTGCTCGCCAAGGACCCGGCGGACCGGCCCGCCGACGCAGCCGAGGTCCGCCGCCGGCTGCGCGACGTCAAGTTCGGCACCGACCCGGACGCGCTGCGGCAGAAGGCCGACGACGCCTGGCGGCGCGGCGCGGCCGGCTCGCCCGAGCGGGCCGTCGAGCAGCTGATCGCGCTGATACCGCAGTTCGCCCGGGCCTTCGGGCCGGGTGACCCGCGGACCCTGCGGACCTGCCACGACCTGGCGCTGTGGCTGGCCCGCTCCGGGCGGCCGAGGGCGGCCGTCGCGCTGCTGCGCGAGCTGCTGCCGGTGCTGGACGGCCACCCGCGGGCCCGTGAGGACGTCGGGCGCGACCTGGAGCGCTGGGAGCGGGAGGGCGCCGCCGCCGCGCCGGAGCAGGACCGGCCGCTAGTGCTCGCCCAGCTGCTCGACGGCCCGGCGCAGAGCGGCTGAGCCGCCCTCGGCGATCGGCTCGCCGTGCCCGAACACGACGGTCCCGGCGTCCAGCGCCGCCAGCCGGCGGAAGGACTCCAGCGCCGCCGCCGGATCGGTGTTGAAGACCCCGGGCGTGGTCCGGTGCGCGACGTTGGCCGCGAGGTCCCCGGTGAACAGCACGCCCGGCTCCGGCAGGTGCAGGGCGATCGACCCGTCGGTGTGGCCGGGCACGTGCACCACCACGGCGCCGCCGCCGAAGCCCAGCACCTCGCCGTCCGCCACCTCGCGGTCCACCCGGCACGGCGGGGCGGGCGGCAGCGCCGGCAGCGCGTCCCACAGCTCCTGCTCGAAGGGGCTCAGCGCGAACGGCTTCGGCTCCTGCTCGCCGCGGACCACCGGGGCCTCCAGCCGGTGGGCGACCACCTCGGCGCCCAGCCGCCGGGCGAGCTCGGCGGCCGAGCCGGTGTGGTCCTCGTGGTAGTGGGTGAGCACGATGGCGCGCAGCGCGGCCGGCTCGGCGCCGACGGCACGGATCGCCTCCTCGACGGCGTCGGCCTGCCCGGCGATGCCGGTGTCGACCAGGGTGAGCGTGCCGTCCTCGTCGCGCCAGAGGTAGGCGGTGCCGAACTCCAGGGTGATGGCGGTCAGTTCGGGGCGTATGCGGGTGATCTCCATGAGCGGATCCTGTACCGCGCGGCGCCGGTTCACGCCCCTGTTCGCCCCGGGCGTGACGGCCCCGGGGGGACGGCGCGGGCCGGGCCGGCCTGGCCCGCCGCGGCGGGCCGTTGATATACCTCGCAGGCAGCAGCCGGGCGCGGGCCCTCACCGCCCCGGCGATCGACGAATCAGGAGGTGGGGATCGGATGAAGCTCCTCCGTGTCGGCCCGCCGGGCGCCGAGCGCCCGGTCGCGCTGGCCCAGGACGGCACCGCGTACGACCTCTCCGGGGTGACCGCGGACATCACCGGCGGCTTCCTCGCCGGGCTGGACGGCTCCGGCCTGGCCGAGCTGGCCGCCCGGGTGGCGGCCGGGCGGCTGCCGGTGGCCGACCTCGCCGGCCAGCGGATCGGCCCGCCGGTGGCCCGGCCCGGCAAGGTGGTCGGCATCGGCCTCAACTACCGGGACCACGCGGCCGAGGCGGGCGCGGCGATCCCGGACGAGCCGGTGATCTTCCTCAAGCCGAGTTCGACGGTGGTCGGCCCGTACGACGAGGTGCTGGTGCCGCGCGGCGGCGAGAAGACCGACTACGAGGCCGAACTGGCCGTGGTGATCGGCCGCACCGCCCGCTACCTGGAGGACCACGCGGCGGCGGCCGGGGTGATCGCCGGCTACACCATCGCCAACGACGTCACCGAGCGCGCCTTCCAGTTCGAGCGCGGCGGCCAGTGGGACAAGGGCAAGTCGGCGGAGACCTTCACCCCGCTCGGGCCCTGGCTGGTCACCGCGGAGGAGGTGGCGGACCCGCAGCGGCTGCCGCTGCGGCTGTGGGTGAACGGGGAGCAGCGCCAGGACGGCTCCACCGAGCGGATGATCTTCCCGGTGCTGGAGCTGGTCCGCTATACGAGCCACTTCATGGTGCTGGAACCGGGCGACGTGATCATCACCGGCACCCCGGCCGGGGTCACCCTCGGCCGCCCGGGCACGCCCTACCTCGCGCCCGGCGACGTCGTCGAGATCGAGATCGACGGCCTCGGCCGGCAGCGCCAGGTCCTCGGCAAGGCGTAGGGCGGGCCGCGGTCCCGGCCCTCCGCGCGGGGGCCGGGGGCCGCGGCGACCGGACCGCGCTACCCGCCGGAGGCTCCCAGCACCGCCCGCAGCCGCGCCGTCCGCGGCGAGTCCGGGCCCTCCAGCAGGAGCAGCACGGCCAGCACCTCGGCGGTCTGCGGGTCGTGCAGCGCCGTCGCCGCCGCCATCGCCACGAACTGGTCCACCAGCCACTCGCGCAGCTCGTCCACCGGCAGCGCCCGGCCCTCGTCGAGCCAGCTGAGCGAGGCCCCCTCGACCACCGCGATCCACGAGCGCACCAGCAGCGTCAGCCGCGGCCCGGCCTGCCGCACCCCGAGGTGGCGCAGCGTCCGCCGCAGGGCCGCCCGCCGGACGTCGTCCACGATCGCCGAGGTGCGGGCCGTCTCCACCACCGAGCCGCCGCGCAGCAGCGCCGAGTAGCCGGCGTCGTGCTCCGCGACGAAGGAGAAGTAGCGCTCCAGGACGGCGGACAGCTGCTGGGTCGGGGTCCCGGCCGGCGGCACCGTGAAGCGGTCGGTGAGCTCCTCGGCGGCGCTGCGCAGCGCCGCCTCGTACAGCTGCTGTTTACCGCCCGCGAAGTAGCGGTAGACCAGCGGCCGGGAGGCTCCGGCGGCCTCCGCCACGTCGTCCAGCCCGACGTCCTCGGGCGGCCGGTGGGCGAACAGCTCCAGTGCCACCGCGATCAGCTGCTCGCGCCGCTGCTGCACCGGCAGGCGCCGGTATCCGGCGCGCCGCGGCCGGGCGGCCGGTTCGGGGTCCGGCGGGACGGGCGCTGAGCTGGCTTCCATGGCGGTCAGCGTAACGGCCCCGGGCCGGATGGGAGGCGGGTCTGCACCGATCTTCCGAACGGGCGTTTGTGCCGCCCCGCGGCCCGCCCGGGGCCCGCTCCGGGAGGCGGCCCGCCGGGCGCCGTCCGAGGATGGGACGCACCACGCCACCGCACCGAGGAGGCCCGCCGGATGGCCCGGACGCTGGAACGGCCGCCCCGCGCGCGCCGGCTGCGCGGGGCCTCGCGCGCGCTCCTGGCGTGGGTCCGCTCGGCGCCCGGCACGTATCTGTGGCTGCTCCTGCTGGCGGTCACCAGCTTCGTCGTGGCGCGGATGGACCAGCGCACCCTGGACTGGTTCCTGGCCGCCCGCTCGACCAACCTGGAGCACCTGCGCTCGCGCCCGGTGCACGCCCTGGTCGCCAGCGCGCTGTGGACCGAGACGTCGAGCTGGCCGCTCTACGCCGTCCTGTTCACCCTGTTCCACGCCAACGCCGAGCGCTGGCTGGGCACCGCGCGCTGGTTCACGGTGGCCGCGACCTCGCACGTGCTGGCGACCCTGGTGAGCGAGGGAGTGGTGGCCTGGGGGATCGTCCAGGGCACCCTGCGGCGGAGCATGGCCGAGACGGTGGACGTCGGCGTCTCCTACGCGCTGGCCGGGGTGGTGGCGGTGCTCACCTACCGGTTCGCCGGCGGCTGGCGGTGGCTGTACGGCGGCGCGGTGGTGGTCTTCTACCTGGTGCCGCTGGTGGCCTCGCACACCTTCACGGACCTCGGGCACTTCACCGCCGCGCTGATCGGCCTCGCCTTCTTCCCCTTCGCCCACGGACGGCCCCTCTGGGACCCGGGCCGGGTGCTGCGGCGCGGGTGGCCGCGCCGCCCGCTCGGCTGACCCGGCCGGCCCCCGCGCGATTTGGCCGGCCCATGCCAGGGAGAAGGGGCTTGCAAACGGCGCGGGTCACGAAATGATGTCCGGATGGTTGAACTGATCAGCTCCGACGGCACCACACCCCGCAGTGTCGCCGACGCCTATGTGCGGGACCTCGCCGAGCTCGACCCGCTGACCGCGGTGTACCTGGGCCTGAACCCCGAGGACGACCGTCTTCCCGACCTCTCGCCGGCCGGCGCCGAGGCGATCGCGGACCTCGGCCGCGCCACCCTGGCCCGGCTCGACGAGGCCGAGGCGGCGCTCGACGCGGCCGAGGCGGCCGGTTCCCCCCGGGACGAGGCCGAGCGTCGCTGCGCCCGCCTGCTGCGCGAGCGGCTCGACGCCGAACTCGCCGTCCACGACGCCGGCGAGCGCTACCGGGCCGTCCACAACCTGGGCTCCCCGGTACACCTGGTCCGCGACGTCTTCACCCTGATGCCCACCGACACCGAGGAGCAGTGGCGGATCCTCGGCCGCCGCCTGGCCCGGGTGCCCCAGGCGCTCACCGAGTACCGCGCCACCCTCACCGAGGGCATCGAGCGCGGCCTGCTCTCCGGACCCCGCCAGGTCACCACGGTGACCGGTCAGCTCGGCGAATGGCTCGCCGGGGAGGTCCCGGGCGGCTGGTTCGGCGAACTGGTCCAGGAGGCCCCCGAGGCGCTGCGCGGGGAACTGGCCGGGCACGCGGTGGCCGCCGCCGAGGCGCTCGCCGCCCTGCGCGACTGGCTGCGCGACGTCTACGGGCCGGCCGCCGCCGACGCCCCCGACACCGCCGGCCGCGAGCGCTACGGCCGCTGGGTGCGCTACTGGACCGGCGCCGACCTCGACCTCGACGAGGCCTACGCCTGGGCCTGGCAGGAGTTCCACGACCTGCTCGCCCAGATGCGCACCGAGGCCGGGAAGGTGCGGCCCGGCGCCGAACCGATGGAGGCGATGAAGTGGCTGGAGACCGACGGCCCCGCGCGGGTCGGCGTCGAGGCCGCCCGTGAGTTCCTCCAGGGCCTGATGGACTCGGCGATCGCCGATCTCCAGGGCACCCACTTCGACCTGGCCGAGCCGATCACCCGGGTCGAGTCGCGGATCGCCCCGGCCGGCAGCGCCGCCGCGCCGTACTACACCGCCCCGTCGCTGGACTTCAGCCGCCCCGGCCGGACCTGGCTGCCGGTCCTGGGCCGCGAGCGGTTCCCCGAGTGGGACCTGGTCTCGACCTGGTACCACGAGGGCGTCCCCGGCCACCACCTGCAGATCGCGCAGTGGAACTACGTCGCCGACCGGCTCTCCACCTACCAGGTGAGCCTCGGCGGGGTGAGCGCCAACCTGGAGGGCTGGGCGCTGTACGCCGAGCGCCTGATGGACGAGCTCGGCTACCTCACCGACCCCGGCCACCGGCTGGGCTACCTCAACGCGCAGATGATGCGGGCGCTGCGGGTGATCGTGGACATCGGCATGCACGCCGGCCTGGAGTTCCCGGCGGACTCGCCGTACCGCGCGGGGGAGCCGGTCACGCCGGACGCCGCGCGGGAGTTCTTCGGCCTGTACTGCGGGCTGTCCGCCGACTTCCTGGACAGCGAGCTGGTCCGCTACCTGGGCCTGCCCGGGCAGGCGATCGGCTACAAGCTGGGCGAGCGGGCCTGGCTGCGCGGCCGGGCGGCGGCCCGGGCCGCGCACGAGGCGCGCGGCGAGGTGTTCGACCTCAAGGCCTGGCACATGGCGGCCCTGTCGCAGGGCTCGCTGGGCCTGGACGACCTGGTCGCGGAGCTCTCGGCGCTCTAGTCGCGACGGCGGGGCCCCCGGGACGGACCGGTCCCGGGGGCCCCGGACCGTGGTCCCGGGTCCTCTGGTCATTTGGTCCCGGTTCCATTGATTTGTCCAGGTTTTTCCTTGCCATTCGACGCCCCGCGCGTTTGGCTGGAAGGCGACTGCGTGACCTCTCCGTACCCCTCCGGAAAGGCTCCCCCAGTGTCTGCCCAAGCCCAAGCCACCACCGGTCACGGAACGGCGGCGGACTCCCGCCGCTGGTGGGCGTTGGCGGTCATCGCCATCGCCCAGCTGATGATCGTGCTGGACATCACCATCGTGAACATCGCCCTTCCGTCGGCCCAGAAGGACCTGGGCATCTCGGACGCCGACCGGCAATGGGTGATCACCGCCTACACGCTGGCCTTCGGCGGTCTGCTGCTGCTCGGCGGCCGGCTCGGGGACCTCTTCGGCCGCAAGCGCGTCTTCATCATCGGCCTGCTCGGCTTCGCCCTCGCCTCCGCGATCGGCGGCAGCGCGAGCGGCCCGACCATGCTCTTCGCGGCGCGCGCCCTGCAGGGCGCCTTCGGCGCGCTGCTCGCCCCCTCCGCACTGGGGCTGCTCTCCACGACCTTCTCCGATCCCAGGGAGCGGAGCACGGCCTTCGGCATCTTCGGCGCGATCGCCGGCGGCGGCGCCGCCATCGGCCTGCTGCTCGGCGGTGTGCTCACCGAGTACCTGAACTGGCGCTGGTGCCTGTTCGTGAACACCCCGATCGCGGTGGCGGCCGCTTTTGCCGCGTACTCGGTGCTCACCCGCGACCACATCGGCAAGGGCACCCGGATCAGGCTCGACCTGCCCGGCGCGCTGCTCGGCTGCGGCGGTCTGCTGGCCATCGTGTTCGGCATGTCCGAGGCGGTCACCCGGGGCTGGGCCGACGCCCTGGTGCTCGGCTCGCTGGTGTTCGGCGTGCTGCTGCTGGCGGTGTTCGTGCTGGTCGAGAAGCGGACGCCGCACGCACTGCTGCCGACGCACATCGTCGCCAACCGGAACCGGGGCGGCGGCGCCCTCTCGATCGGCCTGGCGATGATCGGGATGTTCGGCCTGTTCCTGTTCCTGACCTACTACCTCCAGGTGATCAAGCACTTCTCGCCGGTGATGTCCGGCGTCTCCTTCCTGCCGATGACCGCCGCCATCGTCATCAGCTCGACCGGCTTCGCGGCCCGGCTGATGACCCGGGTGCCGTCCCGCAACCTGATCGGCCCCGGGCTGCTGCTGGCCGCCTCCGGCATGGCCTGGCTGACCCAGATGCGGGTGGACAGCCCCTGGGCCGGCATGGTGCTGCCGGCCGAGCTGCTGCTGGGCTTCGGCATGGGCCTGGTCTTCATGCCCTCGATGAGCCTGGCCACCCTGGGCGTCGCCCCGCACGAGGCGGGCGCGGCCTCGGCCACCATCAACTCGGCCCAGCAGGTCGGCGGCTCCTTCGGCACGGCCCTGCTGAACACCATCGCGGCCAGCGCCACCGCGAGCTGGCTGGCCGCCCGGGGCCTCGGTGCCGCGAACCCCGCGGTCCGGGCCGAGGGCTCCGTGCACGGCTACGTGGTGGCGACCTGGGTGGCGATGGGCATCCTGCTGGTCGCCGCACTGATCGCGTTCCTGATGATCAACCACCGGCCGGCGCCGGGGGAGGCCACCGGAACCGGCGAGGCCGCCGGAGCGACCGGGGCCGCCGAGGTCACCGAGGCCACCGAGGCCGCGGCGGCCATCGGGACGGCGGGGACGGTCGGGGCGGCCGGCGGTCCGGCGGAGGCCGAAGCCGGCGCGCGGGCGCCGCAGTCCCCGGCGCAGTCCCCGGCCCACCAGCGACAGCGGGCCCGATGAGGCCTGCTCGGCGGTCGGCGCCTCCGCAACCGGCGGACACGCCGACCGCCGCACTGCGCCGCGCCGTCGACCGGCTGAATTCTCATCGCGTTCCCAGCGACGCATCACGACCCTCCCAGCTCAGGGCGCCATAGTCGGTTCCCGTACCGCCGCCGACCAGGCAGGAGTCGACCACGCATGGGCCAGCACCGCCGCCGCACCTCCCGACGACGTCTCCTGGCCCCGACCCTGGGCGCCGCGACGCTCTCCGCGCTCACCCTGGCGGCCGCCGTCGTCGGCACCCACAGCGTGACCCCCCGGTCCACCGCCGTGGCCTCCCCGGAGACCGCGGCGGCCACCGCCCCGACGGCTCCGGCGACCCGGACGGCTCCGGTGGCTCCGGTGGCGATGCCCACCGTCACCCCGACCCCCGCCCCCACCGTCACCGTGACCCCCACCCCGACCCCCACGCCGACCCCCACGCCGAGCAACCCGCCGGGCACCACCGACACCGCCGGGGCCACCCCCGAGGCGGCCACCGTCGGAGCCCTGTTCAGCGGCGCCGTGCGCGCCGGCGACCACTTCTGCACCGCCAGCGTGCTGCACAGCGCCACCGGCAACCTGCTGCTCACCGCCGCCCACTGCGTCGACGACCCGAGCGGCGTCACCTTCGCCCCCGGCTACCGGGACGGCCGCGCCCCGTACGGCACCTGGCGGGTCACCGCCGTGCACACCACCACCGGCTGGTCCCACGGCGGCGACCAGGACGAGGACTTCGCCGTCCTGGAGACCGCCCCCGACGCCGCCGGCCGCCGGATCGAGGACGTGGTCGGCGGCAACACGCTCGGCACCGACGAGCCGTTCGGCGCCGACGTCCGTCTCTACGGCTACCCCGCCACCGGCGAGCAGCCCCTGCTGTGCACCAACACCACCGGCCGGCAGAGCGCCTTCCAGCGTGTCGTCGACTGTCCCGACTACCCGGGCGGTACCAGCGGGGGGCCCTGGATCTCCACCGCCACCGGCCATGTGGTCGGTGTCATCGGCGGCTACCAGCAGGGCGGCGACACCGACGACACCTCCTACGGCGCCTACTTCGACCACACCGTCGCCGCGCTCTACGCCGAGGCCGTCGCCGCGGCGTCCTGACCGCTCCCACCCGCGCGAAATCCGGTTCGACCCGGTGGGCGGCCCCGTGGGAGGCTCTCCGTGCACAGATCATCCGTGATGCCTTGGGGGGCTCTTCCACCGTGCGCCGAACCGCCGTTCTCGCCGTCACCGCCACCGTCCTCACCCTCCTCACCGGCTGCCAGGGGGACGACGGGCCCGCCACGGCGGGCGCCTTCGACCCGGCGGAGGCCGTGGCGAAGGGGGGCAAGGAGCCGTACGCGGTCACCGTGAAGGCGACCCACGCCCTGGACGCGTCCGGCGGCACGGCACGGCTCAACCTCAACACCGCGTTCACCGGCCGCTGGGAGATGAAGGCCGGGGACGGAAGCGTCCAGGAGACCGTCACCACCGCGGACGCCGACTACCTGCGGGGGCACGATGCCACCGGTACCTGGCTGAAGACCCCGCGGAGCCGCGAGGTCTCGGACTTCGACTACGGCGGCTACGCCAAGCTGCTGCTCGCCCAGGGAGCGTCCGCCCGCAAGGGCATGGAGACCACGGACGGCGTGCCGACCTACCACCTCGCCGGCCACCTCGGTGTGGACCGGCTCGCCGGGCCCCTCCCGTCGGCCCACCGCGCGCTGACCGCGGCGGGCGTCACGGGCATCGACCTCGACCAGTGGATCGACGCGCAGGGCCGCACCCGCCGCGTCGAGCAGGCGATGGTCGTCGACGGTCGGAAGGACGTGCTCGAGCTGGTCTTCGGCGACTTCGGCCCCGCCGAGACCTTCGACGCGCCCGGCCCCGTCGCCGACTGACAACCCATGGCTCCGGCGCCCGGGGCAACTCCGCCGCCCCGGGCGCCGGTTGGCGCGCCCCGGCGCGGCCGGAAAACGAATCAGGCCCAGTCCGGTGGCAACTCGCCACTGGCCTGGGCCTCTTCGGCACTTCTCGCGAAGTGCCCCCGGTAGGATTCGAACCTACGCACCCGCCTCCGGAGGGCGGTGCTCTATCCCCTGAGCTACGGGGGCTTGCTCGGTGTTGTCGTCGCGTTCGCTTCGACGTGGAGAACACTACCAGGCCCGGAGCGTGCTCCGTGCACGGGTTTCGCGCGGGGGCCGGGCGGGCGGTCCGGCGGAAGTGCGGAAAGGCCGGACGGGGCGGCGGGGCCGCCGATACCCTCGGTGAGGTGTCGGGAGTGTCCGGGCGGGTCCTCGTGGTGGACGACAGCGAGGTGATCCGCCAGCTGATCAGGGTCAACCTGGAGCTCGAGGGCTTCGAGGTGGTGACCGCCGCCGACGGCGCCGAGTGCCTGGAGGTGGTCCGCCGGGTGAAGCCCGACGTGGTGACGCTGGACGTGATGATGCCGCGACTGGACGGCCTGCGGACGGCGGCCCGGCTGCGGGCGGCGCCGGGGACCAGGCTGCTGCCGATCGCGATCGTGAGCGCCTGCACCCCGGCCGATCTGGACCTGGGGGAGTCGGTCGGGGTGGACGGCTACCTGGGCAAGCCCTTCGACCCGGCGGACCTGGTGGCGCTGGTGCGCCGACTGGTCGAACTCGGCCGGGGGGACACGACGGCCGACGAGGCGCTGGACGGGTTTCGCCCTCAGCGAACAGATCCGAGCGATCGGGGCTGAGCGCCGGGGCCGGACGTCTCAACCGGTAAACCGAGTGGCGGGCGCACTCCCCCTCTCGCCTACGCTTGGCGTCGTGACCCCCGCAGAGCTTTCCCAGGCAGTCCAGGCCGCAGTGAGCGCCGCCGTCGAGGCGGGCGAGCTGGCCGTCGCCGTGCCCGAGCACGTGACGGTCGAGCGGCCCAAGAACAGGGACCACGGCGACTACGCGACCAACGTGGCCCTCCAGCTCGCGAAGTCGGCCGGCCGGCCGCCGCGAGCCGTTGCCGAGGTGCTGGCCGACCGCCTGCGAGGGATTACCGGCGTCGCCAAGGTCGACATCGCCGGCCCGGGCTTCCTGAACATCACCCTGGACACCGCCACCGCGGGCGCGCTGGCGCGCACCATCGTCGAGGCGGGCGAGGCCTACGGCCGCAACGGGGACCTCGCCGGTCTGAAGATCAACCTGGAGTTCGTCTCCGCCAACCCGACCGGCCCGATCCACATCGGCGGCGTGCGCTGGGCGGCCGTCGGCGACTCGCTGGCGCGCGTGCTGCGGGCCTGCGGCGCCGACGTCACCACCGAGTACTACCTCAACGACGCCGGCGTGCAGATCAGCAAGTTCGCCGGCTCGCTGCAGGCCGCCGCGAACGGCCGCGAGGTACCGGAGGGCGGCTACGTCGGCGAGTACATCGTCGACATCGCCAAGGCGATCACCGAGGCCGTCCCGGGCCTGTTGGAGAAGTCCGAGGACGAGCAGCTCCAGGTCTTCCGCGCCGAGGGCCTGAAGCTCATGGTCGCCGAGATCAAGCGCTCGATGGACGAGTTCGGCACCCACTTCGACGTCTGGTTCTCGGAGAAGTCGCTGCACGACTCGGGCGCCGTCGGCACGGCCATCGAGCGGCTGCGCGAGCAGGGCCACGTCTTCGAGCAGGACGGCGCCGTCTGGCTGCGCACCACTGACTTCGGCGACGACAAGGACCGCGTCCTGGTCAAGGCCGACGGCGACACCACCTACTTCGCCGCCGACGCCGCCTACTACCTGTCCAAGCGGGACCGCGGCACCGAGGTCGCGCTCTACATGCTGGGCGCCGACCACCACGGCTACGTCAACCGCCTCAAGGCCATCGCGGCCTGCGCGGGCGACGACATGAACCACAACATCGAGGTGAAGATCGGCCAGTTCGTGAAGATGCTTCGCGACGGCGAAGAGGTCCGCATGTCCAAGCGGGCCGGCAACATCATCACGATCGACGACGTCGTCGAGTGGATCGGCGTGGACGCGGCCCGCTACACCCTGGCGCGCTCCTCCACCGACTCCACCATCACGCTCGACATCAACATCCTGACCAGCCAGACCAACGAGAACCGGGTGTACTACGTCCAGTACGCCCACTCGCGGATGTGCGCGGTCCAGCGCAACGCCGACGAGCACGGCATCTCGCGCGGCGCGGCCGAGGACTTCAAACCGGAGCTGCTGGCCACCGAGTGGGAGTCCGACCTGCTCGGCCACCTCGGTGAGTTCCCGCGCGTGCTGGCCTCGGCCGGCGAGCTGCGCGAGCCGCACCGCGTCGCGACGTACCTGGAGGACCTCGCGGCCAAGTACCACCGCTTCTACGACAACTGCCGCATCCTGCCGCGGGGCGACGAGGAGGTCACCGACCTCACGCGTGCCCGGCTCTGGCTCGCCGACGCGACACGCACGGTCGTCGCCAACGGCCTGACGCTGCTGGGCGTCTCGGCGCCCGAGCGGATGTAGGCACCACCCCCATGTGCACAGCGGGGGCGGCGGACGGTCAACGGGGACCGTCGCCGCCCCTCGCCATAGGTCGAGGAAACCAACGACATGTCTCGCTCCGCACACCCCGCAGGCCCCCGGCACGGCGACGTGCTGCCCGAGGGCCACTACCAGGCGCCGCCGAGCGACCTGAACGCACTCGACCCCAAGGTCTGGTCCCGGACCGTCGCCCGTGACGCCGAGGGCGTGGTCACCGTCGGCGGCGTCGACGTCAAGCGGCTGGCCGCCGAGTTCGGCACCCCGGCGTACGTCATGGACGAGGCCGACTTCCGGGCCCGGGCGCGGGCCTGGCGCGAGGCGTTCGGCGCGGACGCCGACGTCTTCTACGCGGGCAAGGCCTTCCTCTCCAAGGCGGTCGTGCGCTGGCTGCACGAGGAGGGCCTCAACCTCGACGTCTGCAGCCCGGGCGAGCTGGCGGTGGCGCTGGCCGCCGGGATGCCGCCGGAGCGGATCGCGCTGCACGGCAACAACAAGTCGGTGGACGAGCTCGAGCACGCGGTGAAGACCGGGGTCGGGCACATCGTGGTCGACTCCTACGAGGAGATCGAGCGCCTGGCGGCCATCGCGGGCCACCAGGGCGTGCGCCAGCCGGTGCTGATCCGGGTCACCGTCGGCGTCGAGGCACACACCCACGAGTTCATCGCCACCGCGCACGAGGACCAGAAGTTCGGCCTGTCGCTGACCGGGGGATCGGCCGCCGAGGCGGTCCGCCGGGTGCTGGCGCACGGCGCGAGCCTGGAACTGCGCGGCATCCACTCGCACATCGGCTCGCAGATCTTCGACACCGCCGGCTTCGAGGTGGCCGCCCGCCGGGTGGTCGGCCTGCTGGCGTCGATCCGCGACGAGCACGGCGTCGAGCTGCCCGAGATCGACCTCGGCGGCGGCCTGGGCATCGCCTACACCAGCGAGGACGACCCGCGCGAGCCGGCCGAGATCGCCGCCGCGCTGGCCGAGATCGTGCGCCGCGAGTGCGCCGCCGCGAACCTCACCGCCCCCCGGCTGAGCGTGGAGCCCGGCCGGGCGATCGTCGGCCCGACCGCGTTCACCCTGTACGAGGTCGGCACCGTCAAGCCGCTGGAGGGCCTGCGCACCTACGTCAGCGTGGACGGCGGGATGTCCGACAACATCCGCACCGCGCTGTACGACGCCGAGTACTCGGTGGCCCTGGTGTCGCGCACCAGCGAGGCCGAGCCGATGCTGGTCCGGGTGGTCGGCAAGCACTGCGAGTCCGGCGACATCGTCGTCCGGGACGCCTTCCTGCCGGCCGACCTCGCCCCCGGCGACCTCCTCGCGGTGCCCGCCACCGGCGCGTACTGCCGCTCCATGGCGAGCAACTACAACCACGCCCTCAAGCCCCCCGTGCTCGCCGTCCAGGACGGTGCGGCCCGGGTGATCGTCCGGCGCGAGACGGAGGAGGATCTCCTGCGTCTCGATATCGGATGACGAAATCCTTGTCTCAGATCATGGAACGACCGTAGATCCGTACGGAAAGTCCCGGAGACTGGTAGGAACCGAAAGTCCGGCGGGGCCCCGCAAATCCCGCCGGAACGACCGAAGCACGATGAATGAGCGGAGTCGGATGATGCGTACGCGGCCGCTGAAGGTGGCGTTGCTGGGCTGTGGTGTGGTGGGCTCCGAGGTGGCGCGCATCATGACGACAGACGCCGCCGACCTCGCCGCGCGCATCGGCGCGCCGGTCGAGCTCGCCGGTATCGCGGTCCGCCGGGCGGGCCGTCCCCGCCCGGGGGTGCCCGAGCACCTGCTCACCACCGATGCCGAGGCCCTGGTCAACCGGGGCGACATCGACGTGGTGATCGAGGTCGTGGGCGGCATCGAGCCGTCCAAACACCTCATCCTGTCGGCGTTCCGGCAGGGCGCCTCGGTGGTCAGCGCCAACAAGGCGCTGCTGGCCAAGGACGGCACCGAGCTGCACGCGGCGGCCGCCGAGGCCGGGGTGGACCTCTACTACGAGGCCGCGGTGGCCGGCGCGATCCCGCTGCTGCGCCCGCTGCGCGAGTCGCTGGCCGGCGACCGGGTCAACCGGGTGCTGGGCATCGTCAACGGCACCACCAACTTCATCCTCGACAAGATGGACACCACCGGCGCCGGGTACTCGGAGGCGCTGGAGGAGGCCACCGCGCTCGGTTACGCCGAGGCCGACCCGACCGCCGACGTGGAGGGCTTCGACGCCGCCGCCAAGGCCGCGATCCTGGCCGGCATCGCCTTCCACACCAAGGTGACCGCGGCGGACGTCTACCGCGAGGGCCTCACCGAGGTGACCGCCGCCGACATCGCCTCCGCCAAGGCGATGGGCTGTGTGGTGAAGCTGCTGGCGATCTGCGAGCGGGCCGCCGACGGCGAGTCGGTCACCGCGCGCGTCCACCCGGCGATGATCCCGCTGTCGCACCCGCTGGCCTCGGTCCGCGAGGCGTACAACGCGGTGTTCGTGGAGGCCGAGGCGGCCGGCCGACTGATGTTCTACGGCCCGGGCGCGGGCGGCGCGCCGACCGCCTCCGCGGTCCTCGGCGACCTCGTCGCGGTGTGCCGCAACAAGCTCGCCGGTGCCACCGGCCCCGGCGACTCGGTGTACACCCGGCTGCCGGCCAAGCCGATGGACGAGGTCGTCACCCGCTACCACGTCAGCCTGGACGTCGACGACCGCGCGGGCGTGCTCGCCCAGGTCGCCTCCGTCTTCGCCGAGCACGGCGTCTCCATCGACACCGTGCGCCAGCAGGGCCGCGACGGCGACGCCTCGCTCGTCGTGGTCACCCACCGCGCCACCGACGCCGCGCTGTCGGCGACGGTGGACAAGCTCCGCGCACTCGACAGCGTGCGCGACGTGGCCAGCATCATGCGGGTCGAAGGGGAATAGGAACAGATGATGAGCAGCGTTGCCGAGAACGCCGCCCGTGGCACCCACGCCCACCAGTGGCGTGGCCTGATCGAGGAGTACCGGGACCGCCTGCCGGTCAGCGCGGCCACCCCGGTGGTCACCCTGCTGGAGGGCGGCACCCCGCTGGTCCCCGCCCAGGTGCTCTCCGAACGCACCGGCTGCGAGGTCTACCTCAAGGTCGAGGGTGCCAACCCGACCGGGTCCTTCAAGGACCGCGGCATGACGATGGCCATCTCCAAGGCGAAGGAGGACGGCGCCCAGGCCGTCATCTGCGCCTCCACCGGCAACACCTCGGCCTCCGCCGCCGCGTACGCGGTGCGGGCGCGGATGGTGTCGGCGGTGCTTGTCCCGCAGGGCAAGATCGCCCTGGGCAAGATGGGCCAGGCGCTGGTGCACGGCGCGAAGATCCTCCAGGTGGACGGGAACTTCGACGACTGCCTCACCCTTGCGCGTGAACTGTCCGAGAAGTACCCGGTGGCGCTGGTCAACTCGGTGAACCCGGTCCGGATCGAGGGCCAGAAGACCGCCGCCTTCGAGATCGTCGACATGCTCGGCGACGCTCCGGACATTCACGTGCTGCCGGTCGGGAACGCGGGCAACATCACCGCGTACTGGAAGGGCTACCGCGAGTATGCGGCGGACGGCCTGGCCACCCGCACCCCGCGGATGTGGGGCTTCCAGGCCTCCGGCTCGGCCCCGATCGTCGACGGCGCCCCGGTGCTGCAGCCGCAGACCATCGCCACCGCGATCCGGATCGGCAACCCGGCCTCCTGGGACCACGCGCTTGCCGCGCGGGACGAGTCGGGCGGCCTGATCGACAAGGTGACCGACCGTCAGATCCTCTCCGCGTACCGGCTGTTGGCCTCCCAGGAGGGCGTCTTCGTGGAGCCCGCCTCGGCTGCCTCGGTGGCCGGACTGCTGGCCAAGGCGGAGGCCGGCCTGGTCGACCCGGGCCAGCGGATCGTCTGCACCGTGACCGGCAACGGCCTCAAGGACCCGGACTGGGCGGTGGCCGGCGCGCCGCAGCCGCAGATCGTCCCGGTCGACCCCGAGGCCGCCGCCCGGCGTCTGGGCCTGCTCGACTAGCCCCCCACCGCCACGGGGGCCAGGCCCCCACCCGGGCCGACCCTTTCGGGGGTCGGCCCGGTTTACGTTCTCGACTGACACTTTTGTGTCAATTTACCGGCGCATTCCGATCCGATTCCCGCATGCATTCCGGCCAGAACCGGCAACACACCAGATCGAAGGCCCACGGGGTGTACCGCTGTGGAACCTCTCTTCGATACTCTGGGTCCGGCCGTGTGGCACATGCCCCGGGTCCGGCCCCTTCACGGGCCGCACCACCGACTGTGACCGTTCGCCCCGGCCGGGGCCCGAGGCCCGCTCCCCACCCTCGCACCGACGCGCTTCGCGCCGCCCGATTTCCCCAGGAGAGTCCACCGCATGGCCGGTCCTGCGTTCCGTGCCGCCGCCGTCCGGGTCCGGGTTCCCGCGACCAGTGCCAACCTCGGCCCGGGTTTCGACGCCTTCGGACTCGCGCTGGGTCTGTACGACGACGTGGTCGTCCGGGTCGCCGACTCCGGGCTCTCCGTCGACATCGCCGGCGAGGGCGCCGACACGCTCCCGCGCGACGAGCGCCATCTGCTGGTCCGCTCGATGCGCGCCGCCTTCGACCGCCTCGGCGGCCAGCCGCGCGGCCTCGAAGTGGTCTGCGCCAACCGGATACCGCACGGCCGCGGCCTGGGCTCCTCGTCCGCCGCCATCTGCGCCGGCATCGTCGCCGCCCGCGCCGTCACCATCGGCGGCCCGTCCGCCCTGGACGACGACGCGCTGCTGGCGCTCGCCTCCGAGCTGGAGGGCCACCCGGACAACGTGGCGGCCTGCCTGCGCGGCAACTTCACCGTGGCGTGGACCGAGGAGGACACCGCCAGGGCGATCGCCCTGGCGCCGTCCGCCGAGGTCGTCCCGGTGGTGTTCGTGCCGGGCACCGAGGTGCTCACCGAGACCGCCCGCGGCCTGCTGCCGAAGACCGTCCCGCTGGCCGACGCCGCCGCCAACGCCGGCCGGTCCGCGCTGCTGGTCGAGGCGCTGACCCGGCGGCCGGACCTGCTGCTGACCGCCACCGAGGACCGGATCCACCAGGACTACCGGTCCTCCGCGATGCCGGACAGCGCCGCGCTGGTGGCCGCGCTGCGCGCCGAGGGCGTGCCCGCGGTGATCTCCGGCGCAGGCCCGACCGTGCTCGCGCTCACCGACGAGGCGGGCGTGCAGAAGGTCCTGGGCTTCGCCGACGGCCACGGCGCCGACGGCCCGGCGTTCGCCGCGCACCGGCTCGAACTCGACCGGACCGGCGCTGCGGTGCTCCCGCTCGGCGTCTGAGCACGCCGTCCGGGCCGGACCGTCCGGACACGATTGGCAAGCGCAAGGCTGGGGAATGTCTGAGGGGGTCGGTAGTGTTAACCTCATTGCTGCACCAGGTGCCCTCCGGGGCTCGGTGCGCCGCGTCCCGATCCCAGCACTCCGCACCAGCGGAGTCCCGGCGATGCACGGGGCGACGATTCTCCGGGAGCCCACCGCAGCGCGTACGCAGCCTGCCTGCGCGACTTGCGGCCGCATCCCGAAGCCGTGACGGCACCTGACTCCCACCCGCGGCCTCCCACCTCGAGGCCAGGACGGGCGGAGCGCGGGTCACCGTCACGCGACGGGGGCCCGGGATTCGCAGGCAGCGTGGGGGCACCTCCCGGCCGGCGGCCGGGGGAGGGTCGACACTCGACCGTCCCACCACGCCACTCAGCACCACCGTGCTTCAAGCACCGCACCTCGCAGCTCTCTCCCGAACGGCACCCAGCGCCATTCGGGGGATCACCGCCTCGGACCGACGCAGTCGAGCGTTGGTCAGGACAGCACAACCGGTCGCCGAGCCAGACAGGCCGACGTCCGCTCCAGGGAAGGACCCTTAGTGAGCGACACCACCGATCTGATGGGCGCGCGCCCGGACGCCGAGGCGTCGGACGCCGCCGCCGCCCCCGCGGCCCCGGCGCGGCGCCGTCGTACCGCCGCCGCGGGCCTGGACGGCATGGTCCTGGCCGAGCTGCAGAAGCTCGCCGCGGACCTGGGCATCACCGGTACCGGGCGCATGCGCAAGAGCCAGCTGATCGAGACCATCAAGGAGAAGAGCGGCGGCGACCCGCTGCTCGCCGGCGCCACCGCCGCTCCGGCTGCCAAGCGCGCCGCCAAGACCGAGACCGCCGAGCCGGCCGAGAAGCCGGCCCGCCGGACCAGCAAGGCCGCCGCCGCCCGGGCCGAGGCCTCCGCCGCCGAGGCGCAGGCCCAGATCGAGATCCCGGTCCAGGCCGCCGCCGAGACCGCCGCGCCGGCCCGCACCGAGCGCACCCGCCGTCGGGCCACCTCGGCCGCCGGCGCCCCGGTCGCCGAGACCGCCGCCGAGGCGCCCGCCGCCGTGGTGACCGAGGCCAAGCCGGCCGAGACCCGCACCGAGGGCGCCCGCGCCTTCGAGGGCCGCGAGGAGGGCCGCGAGACCCGCCGCGACCGCCGGGAGCGCCGCGACCGCCGCGAGGGCGGCGAGCGCGAGGGCCGCCAGGAGGCCGCCGAGGCCCAGGCCGGCCAGGACGGCGAGGGGCGCGAGTCGCGCCGCGACCGCCGCAACCGCCGTGACCGCGCCGAGCGCCAGACCCAGCAGCAGGGCGCGCAGGGCGAGAGCCAGCAGGGTCAGGGCCGTCAGGGCGGCCAGCAGGCCCAGCAGCCGCAGGCGCAGCAGCAGGCCGGCTTCGACGACGACGAGTACGGCGACGGCCGCCGCGGCCGTCGTGGCCGCTACCGCGACCGCCGTGGCCGCGGCCGCCGCGAGGGCTTCGAGACCACCGGCACCGAGCCGCAGATCGGCGAGGACGACGTCCTGATCCCGGTCGCGGGCATCCTCGACATCCTCGACAACTACGCGTTCGTGCGCACCTCCGGCTACCTGCCGGGCCAGAACGACGTCTACGTCTCGCTCGCCCAGGTCCGCAAGAACGGCCTGCGCAAGGGCGACGCCATCACCGGTGCGGTGCGCCAGCCGCGCGAGGGCGAGCGCCGCGAGAAGTTCAACGCCATGGTGCGGCTGGACTCCGTCAACGGCATGGACCCGGAGAGCGGCCGCGGCCGCCCCGAGTTCAACAAGCTGACCCCGCTCTACCCGCAGGAGCGGCTGCGCCTGGAGACCGACCCGGGTGTGCTGACCACCCGGATCATCGACCTGGTGTCGCCGATCGGCAAGGGCCAGCGCGGTCTGATCGTCGCGCCGCCGAAGACCGGCAAGACGATGGTGCTGCAGGCGGTCGCCAACGCGATCACCCACAACAACCCCGAGTGCCACCTGATGGTCGTCCTGGTCGACGAGCGTCCGGAAGAGGTCACCGACATGCAGCGGTCGGTGAAGGGCGAGGTCATCTCCTCGACCTTCGACCGCCCGGCGGAGGACCACACCACCGTCGCCGAGCTGGCCATCGAGCGCGCCAAGCGCCTGGTGGAGCTGGGCCACGACGTGGTGATCCTGCTGGACTCGATCACCCGTCTGGGCCGTGCCTACAACCTGGCGGCGCCGGCCTCCGGCCGCATCCTGTCCGGTGGTGTCGACTCGACCGCGCTCTACCCGCCGAAGAAGTTCTTCGGTGCCGCGCGCAACATCGAGAACGGCGGCTCGCTGACCATCCTGGCCACCGCGCTGGTCGAGACCGGCTCGCGGATGGACGAGGTGATCTTCGAGGAGTTCAAGGGCACCGGCAACATGGAGCTCAAGCTCGACCGGAAGCTCTCGGACAAGCGCATCTTCCCGGCCGTGGACGTGGACGCCTCCAGCACCCGCAAGGAGGAGATCCTGCTCGGCGGCGAGGAGCTCGCCATCGTCTGGAAGCTGCGCCGGGTGCTGCACGCGCTCGACTCGCAGCAGGCGATCGAGCTGCTGCTGGACAAGATGAAGCAGACCAAGAGCAACGCCGAGTTCCTGATGCAGATCGCCAAGACGACCCCCGGGTCGGGCGACTGACGCGGCAGGACGCGTCGAAGCACCCGGGCCCCGGACCGCGCGAGCGGTCCGGGGCCCGCTGCCGTTCCGGTCCGGTTTGTTCCAGACTCGCGACATCTTGGGCCCTTTTTAGCATCTTGTCCGATTTACTCTGGGCCGTATGGCCGAACACAAGAGGGTCCCGAGCCGCCGTCGCAAGCTGCTGCGCGCGGTCGCGTGCGCCGTCGCCGCGCTCACCGTCCTCGGCGCCGGGGCCGCCGGGTACGCGTACCTGCGGCTGGACGGCAACCTCAAGAGCGTCGACATCGACGCCCGGCTCGGCACCGCCCGCCCGGCCGCCGCCGTCGACGGCTCCTTCAACGTGCTGGTGCTCGGCTCCGACTCGCGCTCCGGCGGCAACGCCGACCTCGCCGGCGGCGACACCGGCGGCACCGCCCGCTCGGACACCGCGATGGTGCTGCACGTCAACCAGGACCACTCCCGCGCCGACGTGGTGTCCATCCCGCGCGACACCCTCGTCCCGCGCCCCGAGTGCACCGACGCCAAGGGCAAGGCGGTGCCGGCCGCCAAGCGCGCGATGTTCAACAGCGCCTACGAGAGCGGCGGAGCGGCCTGCGCGGTGAAGACCGCGGAACAGCTCAGCGGGCTGCGGATGGACCACTACGTCGAGGTGGACTTCGCCGGCTTCGCCCGGCTGGTGGACGCGATAGGCGGGGCCACCGTGACCACCACGGTGGCCATCCACGACAAGGACAGCGGCCTGGACCTTCCGGCCGGTGAGCACCACCTGGACGGCCAGCAGGCGCTCGCCTTCGTCCGCACCCGGCACGGCGTGGGCGACGGCAGCGACCTCGGCCGGATCGAACTGCAGAAGCAGATGGTCCGCTCGCTGCTCCAGCAGGCCGGCGGGATCGGACTGCTGACCAACCCGGTCAAGCTCTGGTCCGTCGGCGACACCCTGACCCGCTCGATCACCACCGACTCCGCGCTCGCCTCGGTCAACTCGCTGGTCGCACTGGCCCAGGAGCTCAAGGGGATCGGCCCGGACCAGCTCTCCATGGTCACCCTGCCGGTGGAGCCCGCCCCGACCGACCGGGACCGGGTGGTCCAGCAGCAGCCGCAGGCGGACCAGCTCTGGGCGGCCCTCAGGGCCGATGCGCCGGTGCCGCAGACCGTGGTCGCCGCCCAGCCGCAGAACCCCGCCCAGGTCACGCCCACCGCGCCCGCCACGGCCCCGGCGAAGGCGCCCGCCAAGCGCCCCTGAACGCGCTGTTCCGGGCGCTCCCGAGGGGCCCGGAATATCCCGCGGCGCCCCCCGGTTTGGGAAGAAGCGGCCGGTCCTGGCAGACTGGACCGTCGGTCCCGGTTCACGTGCGGCATTCCAGCCGCCGACCCGGTGCCCTCCCGAACACTAGGAGAACCCCTTGAAGCCCAACGTTCACCCCGAGTACGTGGTCACCCGCGTGACCTGCACCTGCGGTGCCGAGTTCACCACCCGCTCGACCGAGACCAGTGGCGAGATCCGCGCCGAGGTCTGCTCGCAGTGCCACCCGTTCTACACCGGCAAGCAGAAGATCCTCGA
Organism: Kitasatospora sp. NPDC058032; assembly: GCF_042885845.1. Lineage (NCBI taxonomy): Bacteria > Bacillati > Actinomycetota > Actinomycetes > Kitasatosporales > Streptomycetaceae > Kitasatospora > Kitasatospora sp. NPDC058032. The sequence continues at coordinate 385,360 of NZ_JBHVRK010000005.1, forward strand.
CACCGGTGGCCGCGTGGCCCGCTTCGAGGCCCGCTTCGGCAAGCAGCACAGCGCGAAGGCCTAGCGCTCCCTCGGCGCCGGTCTCCCGGTGCCCCCGAACTCGTTTCCGGGGGCGCTGGGGACCGGCGCCGTTCGCGTCCCCCCGCACCTCCGCGTACCCACCCCCTTGCACGACGATCCCCGGGAAGAAGGCCACCCCATGTTCGAGGCAGTCGAAGAGCTCCTCGTCGAGCACGCCGACCTCGAAGCGAGGCTGGCCGACCCGTCCGTCCACGCCGACCAGGCCAACGCCCGCAAGCTGGCCAAGCGGTACGCCGAGCTGACCCCCATCACCCGGGTCTACCGGCAGTGGCGGCAGGCCGGTGACGACATCGAGGCCGCCCGCGAACTCGCCGCCGAGGACCCGGAGTTCCTCTCCGAGGTGAAGGACGGCGAGGCCCGCCGCGAGGAGCTGACCGAGGAACTGCGGCTGCTGCTCGTCCCGCGCGACCCGAGCGACGACAAGGACGTCATCCTGGAGATCAAGGCGGGCGAGGGCGGCGAGGAGTCCGCGCTGTTCGCCGGCGACCTGCTCCGGATGTACCTGCGCTTCGCCGAGCGGATCGGCTGGAAGACCGAGATCATCGACTCCAACGAGTCCGACCTCGGCGGGTACAAGGACGTCTCGGTCGCCGTGAAGACCAAGGGCAACGCGGAGCCCGGCCAGGGCGTCTGGGCCCGGCTCAAGTACGAGGGCGGCGTGCACCGCGTGCAGCGCGTGCCCGCCACCGAGTCGCAGGGCCGCATCCACACCTCCGCGGCGGGCGTGCTGGTCACCCCCGAGGCCGAGGAGGTCGAGGTCGAGATCCTCGCCAACGACCTGCGGATCGACGTGTACCGCTCCTCCGGCCCCGGCGGCCAGTCGGTCAACACCACCGACTCCGCGGTCCGGATCACCCACCTGCCGACCGGTATCGTGGCGTCCTGCCAGAACGAGAAGAGCCAGCTGCAGAACAAGGAGCAGGCGATGCGCATCCTGCGTTCGCGGCTGCTGGCCGCCGCGCAGGAGGAGGCCGAGCGGGAGGCCTCGGACGCACGCCGCAGCCAGGTCCGCACGGTGGACCGCTCCGAGCGGATCCGGACGTACAACTACCCGGAGAACCGCATCTCGGACCACCGTACGGGCTTCAAGTCCTACAACCTGGACCAGGTGCTGGACGGCGAACTGAACCCCGTCATCCAGTCCTGCGTCGACGCGGACGCCGCGGCCAAGCTCGCCGCGGCCCAACAGAACTGACACCGGCGGCAGCGAGCCCGACGTCGAGGCCGGAGAGCGGAAGCAAGAGGTCGTACGGATGAACCTGCTACTCGCGGAGGTGGCCCAGGCCACCCAGCGGTTGGCCGCGGCCGGCGTGCCGTCGCCGCGCTTCGACGCGGAGGAGCTCGCCGCCCACGTCCACAACGTCAAGCGCAGCCAGCTGCACACGGTCCAGGACGGCGACTTCGACGCCCGGTACTGGGAGGCCGTCGCCCGCCGCGAGGCCCGCGAGCCGCTCCAGCACATCACCGGCCGGGCCTTCTTCCGCTACCTCGAACTGGCGGTCGGGCCGGGCGTGTTCGTGCCCCGCCCGGAGACCGAGACGGTCGTCGAGTGGGCCATAGACGCGGTCCGCGAGATGGACGTCGCCGAGCCGCTGGTGGTCGACCTGTGCTCCGGCTCCGGCGCCATCGCGCTCGCCCTCGCCCAGGAGCTGCCGCGCTCCACCGTGCACGCCTTCGAGCTCGACGAGGGCGCCCTGCCGTACACCCGGCGCAACATCGAGTCCTCGCCCGACCGCGCCCGGGTCACCCTGCACGAGGGCGACGCCACCCGGGCCTTCGAGGACGACCGCGCCTGGGACGGCCGCTTCGACCTGGTCATCTCCAACCCGCCGTACATCCCGCTCACCGAGTGGGAGTACGTCGCCCCGGAGGCCCGTGACCACGACCCGCAGATGTCGCTGTTCTCCGGCGAGGACGGCCTCGACACCATCCGCGGCATCGAGCGGGTCGCCGCCCGGCTGCTGCGTCCGGGCGGTGCCGTGGTGATCGAGCACGCCGACACCCAGGGCGGACAGGTCCCGTGGATCTTCAACGAGGAGGGCGGCTGGACCGACGCCGCCGACCACCGGGACCTCAACAACCGCCCCCGCTTCACCACGGCGCGCAAGGCGTCGCTGTGAACCACGCCATGAGCCCGTTCGGAAGGGGACCGCACCGATGAGCCGCCGCTACGACTGTGCCGACACCGGGGACCGCGCCACCGGCCTGCGCGAGGCCGCCTCGGCCATCCGCCGCGGCGAACTCGTCGTGCTGCCCACCGACACCCTGTACGGGGTCGGCGCGGACGCCTTCTCCCCGGAGGCCGTGGGCGCCCTGCTCGCCGCCAAGGGCCGCGGCCGCAACATGCCCTCGCCGGTCCTGGTCGGCTCGCCGACCACGCTGCACGGCCTGGTCACCGACTTCTCCGAGCAGGCCTGGGAGCTCGTCGACGCCTTCTGGCCCGGCGGCCTCACCCTGGTCGCCCGGCACCAGCCCTCGCTGCGCTGGGACCTTGGTGACACCCGGGGCACCGTCGCCGTCCGGATGCCGCTGCACCCGGTGGCCATCGAGCTGCTGAACGCCACCGGGCCGATGGCCGTCTCCAGCGCCAACCGGACCGGCGGCCCGTCCCCGGCCACCTGCGACGAGGCCCAGCAGCAGCTCGGCGACGCCATCTCGGTCTACCTGGACGGCGGCACCGCCGACCACGCCCAGGCCTCGTCGATCGTGGACGTCACCGGCAAGGTGCCGGTGCTGCTGCGGGCCGGCGCGATCTCCGTCGAGCAGCTGAGGGAGGTCGTCCCCGACCTGGAGGCCGGCAGTTGACGGCCGCCTCCCTCCATGCCGGGCCCGGCATATCGCCGTACCTGAGCGTGGGCCCCAGGCCGCTGAACCACTTCCGGATCCTCTACGTCTGCACCGGCAACATCTGCCGCTCGCCGATCGCCGAGCGGCTCACCCGGCGTGAGCTGGACACCCGGCTCAACCCCCGGGTGGCCGGACGGATCCTGGTCGAGTCGGCCGGCACCTGGGGCCACGTGGGCGCGCCGATGGAGGAGCACGCCGCGACGGTGCTGGACGAGTACGGCGCCGACAGCGGCGGCTTCACCGGCCGCGAACTGCTGGACGCGCACGTGGTGGAGGCCGACCTGGTGCTCACCGCGACCCTGGACCACCGGGCCCAGGTCATCTCGATGGGCCACGAGGCGGGGCTGCGCACCTTCACGCTGAAGGAGTTCACCCGGCTGGTCCGCACCATCGACCCCGGCACCCTGCCGGACCCCCGGCGCGGCGCGGACGTCACCGAACGCGCCCGCGCGCTGGTCCGCGCCGCCGCCGCGCTGCGCGGCTGGCTGCTGGCCGCCGACCCCGAGGCGGACGAACTGCACGACCCCTACGGCGCGCCGATCGGGATGTTCCGCAACTGCGGCGAGGAGATATTCCACGCCGTCGACCCGGTGGTCACCGCGCTGACCGGCGTCCGCGCGCTCTGAGTATTGGCCCGCCCGGGCGCTCCCGGCCCGGTCCCGACGGTCGTTGCTCCAACGCCGCTCGTACCTCACGGCGTCCTCGCGCCTCCCTTTCGGCACCGGCGCGCCCGGGCGGGCAGCAGCCCACCCCGCCCGGGCGCTCCCGGCCCGGTCCCGACGGTCCTTGTTCCAGCGCCGCTCACGGCTCCCTTCGTACGCCCGGGCGTACCCCGGCACGCGCCGCCGTGCCGGGGCGCGGGGGCGGTCCTACGCTGGAGAAATCCGACCCGACGCGCCCGGGAGCCCCGCCATGACCGTCACCGATGCCGCGACCGGACCCGTCGACACCGCCGAGGCGCGCTCAGCGGCCCTGTACCGGGCCGATCCCCAGCTGGCCGACCTGCTGGCCGCCGAGGCCGAGCGGAGGGCCGAGACGGTCCAGCTGCTGGCCGGGGAGAACCTCACCGGCGCGGCCGTCCTGGCGGCCCTCACCGGCCCGCTGATCGACAAGTACGCCGAGGGCTACCCCGGCCGCCGCCACCACACCGGCTGCGCGCTCGCCGACGCCGCCGAGCTGCTGGCGATCGACCGGGCCCGGGAACTGTTCGCCGCCCCGCACGCCAATGTGCAGCCGCGCTCCGGCACCTCGGCGATGCTGGCCGCCTACGCCGCGCTGCTGCGGCCCGGCGACGTGGTGCTCGCGATGTCGCTGGAGCACGGCGGCCACCTCAGCTGCGGCTCGCGGGCCAACTTCTCCGGCCGCTGGTTCGACTTCGTCGGCTACGGGGTGCGCCGCGAGGACGGGCTGATCGACCTCGACCAGGTGCGCGAGCTGGCCCAGCGCCACCGCCCGAAGGCGATCGTGGCCGGTTCCATCTCCTACCCGCGGCACCCCGACTGGGCCGCCTTCCGGGAGATCGCCGACGAGACGGACGCCTATCTGGTGGCCGCCGCCGCGCAGACCACCGGACTGATCGCGGCCGGCCTGGCGCCGTCCCCGGTGCCGTACGCGGACGTCACCGTGGCGGCCACCCACAAGCTGCTCCGCGGCCCGCGCGGGGGCCTGCTGCTGTCCACCGCGGAGCTGGCGGAGCGGATCGACCGGGCGGTCTTCCCGTTCAGCCAGGGCGGCGCCGCGATGAACGAGGTGGCCGGCAAGGCCGTCGCGCTGGCCGAGGCCGCGACGCCCGCCTACCGGGCCTACGCGCAGCGCACGGTGACCGGCGCGCGGGTGCTGGCCGAGGGGCTCGCGCAGGTCGGCGCGCGCCCGCTGACCGGCGGGACCGACACCCACCTGGTGACCGCCGACGTCGGCGCGCTCGGGGTCAGCGGCGCCGAGGCGGAGCGCCGCTGCGCCGCCGCCGGCCTGCTGCTCGGCAAGTGCGCGCTGCCGTACGACGAGGCGCCGCCGTCCGAGGCCTCCGGGATCCGGCTCGGTACCGGCACGGTGACCTCGCAGGGCATGGGGGAGGCGGAGCTGGAGGAGATCGCCGGGCTGATCGGACGGCTGCTCGTCGCGGGCACGGACGTCCGGGTGGCGCAGCGGGTCCGGGAGCTGGCACGGGCGTTCGCCGGGCGCCGCTGAACGGTTATCCGAATCTCCTACCCGGCGGGGCGAACCGCGATGCGCGCCCCGGCGTCGGAGTCAATAAGGTGTGTGCCGTGGCGACGCACCTCGAACCCCGGACAGGCACGGGAGTACCTTCGGTACCCACCCGTCGGACAGCGCTGCAGGAGGTCAGTGGTGCGTGAGTATCTGCTGGTGCTGTTCTGCACCGCGGCCGTCACCTACCTGCTGACCGGGCCGGTCCGGAAGTTCGCCATCGCGGCGGGGGCGATGCCCCCGGTCCGCGCCCGCGACGTGCACCGCGAGCCCACGCCGCGGCTCGGCGGCATCGCCATGTTCGGCGGGCTCTGCGCGGGCATCCTGGTCGCTTCCCAGCTGGACAACCTGAGCAAGGTGTTCTCCCAGGGCACCGACATCCGGGCGCTGCTCTCCGGGGCCGGCATCATGTGGCTGCTCGGCGTGCTGGACGACAAGTGGGGCGTGGACGCCCTGGTGAAGCTCGGCGGCCAGATGATCGCCGCCGGTGTGATGGTCTGGCAGGGCGTCACGGTGATCACCCTCCCGGTGCCGGGCGTCGGACCGGTCGCCGTCAGTCCCACCCAGGGCATGGTCATCTCGGTGGTCATGGTCGTGGTGATGGTCAACGCGGTGAACTTCATCGACGGCCTGGACGGTCTGGCCGGCGGCATGGTCTGCATCGCCGCGATGGCCTTCTTCCTGTACTCCTACCGGCTCTGGTACGGCTACACGATCACCGACGCCGCCCCCGCCGTGCTGTTCAGCGTGCTGCTGATCGGCATGTGCCTGGGCTTCCTGGCGCACAACATGCACCCGGCCCGGATCTTCATGGGCGACTCCGGATCGATGATGCTCGGCCTGATGCTGGCCGTCGCCGCGATCTCCATCACCGGCCGGGTCGACCCCGACCTCATCACCAGCGAGCTGGGCTCGCAGACCGCCACCGTGCACGCCCTGGTGCCGATCTACATCCCGCTGCTGCTGCCGCTGACGGTCATCGCGCTGCCGCTGGCCGACCTGCTGCTCGCGGTGGTCCGCCGCACCTGGGCGGGGCAGTCCCCGTTCGCCGCCGACAAGCGCCACCTGCACCACCGACTGCTCCAGGTCGGCCACTCGCACAGCCGGGCCGTACTGATCATGTACTTCTGGGCCGCGCTGATCGCCTTCGGGACCGTCGCCTTCTCGGTCACCAACACCGGCCGCACCGTCGTCCTCACGCTGGCCGGGCTCTGCCTGGTCGGCCTGGTGGTGCTGCTCACCCCGCGGTTCCGGCCGCGGGCCCCGCGCGCCGTGCAGGCCTTCGTGCCGCCGCGCTACCGCCGCCGCCGTCCGGTTCCGGAGGTCGTGCGGGTCGCCGAGAAGCCGTCGCCCGTCGGGGGCGGCGCGGACCCGGCCGCACCTGCCCCGACCCCGGAGGACGACTTCCCGGTCATGGACGAGGAGGTGCTCAGGCGCTTCGGAGACGGGGCCACCGCGGTCGGCCACCGACCGCGCGGCCGGGGCTGACCGCACACCCGGGTGCTGACGCGGGCGGGCACTTCGGCGCGGCCGTCAGCTCGCCGCCTCGTCCGTTCGGGTGACATCACCGGGAACCCGTGTGGCGAGCAGCACATGCGTAGGGTAAAGACCACATCAAATAGCTTGTGATACCGTTCACGAGGAGCCCGGGCCTGGTCGAGAGCCTCTGTGCAATGAGGACTCGGATCCACGAAGGTCATCCTCCCGGTCCCAGATGTGAGCACTCGTCGGGTGTTCACGCTGCTCGACGTCCGTTTGCCCGACATGCCGCCGGAGTTGCCGACATGCCGTCCCATGACGCCCGGATCATCCGAGGCGCCGCAATCCCCACTGCGGTCGCCGGGGTCGCCGCCATGGCGATCTCCACCGCGGTGGTGGGGGTCAAGGGGCTGTACGGTGCCCTGTTCGCAGCGGTGCTGGTGATGGCGTTCTTCAGCGTCGGCCAAGCCGCTGTCGATCGCCTGAGCAGGGGAAACCCCCAGCTTCTGCTACCGGTGGCCATGTCGGTCTACATGGCTCAGATCCTCCTGGTGGGGATCGTGCTGGCGGTCTTCAAGAACACGACCGCCTTCGACACCAAGGTCTTCGGCTTCACCGTACTGGGTTGCACATTGGTCTGGACGGGGGCGGTGGTTCGGATCGGCATGAAGGTCAAGATCTTCTACGTGGAGACCGGTTCCTCCTCCAAGAAGGGGGATCCCCCGGAGCGTCAACCGTGACGCTGCCTCCTCCCCCTCCCAAGGAGGGGGCGGTGTCCGGTGCCCGGTCGACGGACTGCTATCGTCCGGGACAGCCACGGGGTGTGGCTTGCGGCTGGATCGTTCCACTGACCGGACGGATGGCGCTCCAGCACCCCACCGTCTCCACACTGTCGGCCAGACGAGGGCCGCGCTTCGGCGCCGCGCCCCGTTGTGGCCGGCGCGCGAGACAAGAATCCAGTCAAAGTGCCGCACCGTGGCTGAGAGCCGCGCCGACACACCGAGGTTGCCGTAACTATGTGTCACGACGAAGGAGTCCGTGGTGAGTGCTGACAGGCTCACGCAGCTCGCCTCCGAGGCCAACTGCCACCTGTTCTCCGGCTGCGGCTTCCCGGCGCCCGGCCTGAACGAGTTCCAGTTCAAGCCGATCTTCACGATTGGCAGCATCGAGTTCAACAAGCCGATGCTCCTGTCGATGCTCATCGCGCTGCTGGTCATCGGTTTCTTCTGGGCTGCTTTCGCCAAGCCGAAGCTCGTGCCGGGCAAGCTGCAGCTGGTCGGCGAGATCGGCTACGAGTTCGTCAAGCGAAGCATCGTGCTCGAATCCATCGGCAAGCGGGGACAGAAGTACGTCCCCATGATGGTGTCGCTGTTCTTCTTCATCTGGCTCCTGAACGTGATGTCGATCGTCCCGTTCGTCCAGTACCCGGCTGCCGCCAACATCGCCTTCCCCGCAGGGCTGGCCCTGGTCGTCTGGGTCACCTACATGGGGCTGACCTTCAAGACCCACGGTTTCGTGGGCGGTCTGAAGAACCTGTGCTGGCCGTCGGGCGTGCCCGGCTGGGTCATGTTCATCCTGGTGCCGATCGAGTTCGTCTCGAACATCTTCCTGCGGCCCTTCACGCTCGCGGTCCGACTGTTCGCGAACATGTTCGCCGGTCACCTGCTGATCGTGATGTTCTCGATCGCCTCCTGGTACCTGCTCAGCCCGAGCGTCGGCGCGCTGTACGCGGGCGCCTCGTTCACCGTGACGGTCGCCCTGACCGCCTTCGAGCTGCTGATCCAGTTCCTTCAGGCATACATCTTCGTGCTCCTCGCCAGCACGTACATCAGCGGAGCGCTCGACGAGGCGCACTGACGTCGAACCGGCGCCGGAGCGACGGCGCCGACTCGCACGGGCAACTCCCGACAAAGACTCCCGGTGGCCAACCACCACCGGTTCCACCACGCATAAGGACAGTTTGAGATGCAGAACCTCGCTGAGGTCTCCGGTTCCGTCGCTTCCATCGGCTACGGTCTCGCGGCCATCGGCCCCGGCATCGGTCTGGGCCTCATCTTCGGTAACAGCGTCCAGGCCATGGCTCGCCAGCCCGAGGCCGCCGGCCTGGTCCGCACCAACATGTTCATCGGTCTGGCCGTGACCGAGGCGCTCGCGCTCATCGGCATCGTCATGCCGTTCGTGTTCGGCAAGTAGTCCGGCACATCGGTAGCCAGTTTCGACGAAAGGTTCAGATATGAACCCCGTGGTCTTCCTCGCGCAGGAGGGGGAGGAGATGAACCCCCTCATCCCCGCGTGGCCCGAGGTCATCATCGGCCTGCTCTGCTTCTTCATCGTCTTCGGCATCCTCGGCAAGAAGCTCCTGCCCAGCATCGAGAAGGTGCTGGCGGACCGCCGGGACGCCATCGAGGGCGGCATGGAGCGTGCCGAGGCAACTCAGGCCGAGGCCCAGGCCCTGCTTGAGCAGTACCGCGCCGAGCTCGCCGAGGCGCGTCACGAGGCTGCTCGCATCATCGAGCAGGCTCGCGAGCAGGGCGCCGCCCAGCTCGCCGAGATGCGCGAGGAGGGCCAGCGCCAGCGCGAGGCCATCGTCGCCGCCGGCCACGCCCAGATCGACGCCGACAAGAGGCAGGCGACCGCCGCCCTGCGCCAGGACGTGGGCTCGCTCGCGACCCAGCTGGCGTCCCGCATCGTGGGTGAGTCCCTCGAGGACCACGCGCGGCAGAGCGGTGTCGTCGACCGCTTCCTGGCCGAGCTGGAGGCCAAGGCCACCGTTGCTCAGGGCGCGGCCAAGTGATCGGCGCCAGCCGCGAGGCCCTCGCCGCCGGGCGGCAGAACCTGGAGAGCCTGACCGACTCCACCTCGGTGGACGCGGCCAGGCTGGCCGAGGAGCTCACCGCCGTCACGGCCCTGCTGGACCGTGAGGTGTCGCTGCGCCGCGTTCTGACCGACCCGTCCCGGTCGGGCCAGGACAAGGCCCAGCTGGTCTCCTCGCTGCTGACCGGCCAGGTCTCCGGCGAGACGGCCGACCTGGTCGCCGGCCTGGTGCGGTCCCGCTGGTCGGGCGCCCGCGACCTGGTCGACTCCACGGAGCAGCTGGCCGCGTACGCCGAGGTCATCGCCGCCGACAAGGCCCGTGCCCTGGACGACGTCGAGGACGAGCTCTTCCGGTTCGGCCGGGTGGTGAGCGGCTCGCACGAGCTGCGCGCCGCGCTGACCGAGCCCAAGGCCGGTGCCGTCGCCAAGGCGGCCCTGATCAAGAAGCTGCTCGGCGGCCGCGCTCACGCGGGCACCGTGCGGCTGATCACCACCCTGGTCAACAACCCGCGTGGCCGTAGCCTGGAGCAGGGGCTGGAGTCCTACTCCAAGCTCGCCGCCTCCCGGCGCGACCGTGTGGTGGCCCAGGTCACCACGGCGGTTCCGCTGTCGGACAGCCAGAGGGAGCGCCTGTCGGGTGCTCTCGGCCGGCTGTACGGCCGCCAGGTCCACCTGAACATCGACGTCGACCCCGAGGTCGTCGGCGGTGTCCGCGTGCAGATCGGTGACGAGATCATCGAGGGCACGGTGTCGAGCCGCCTGGAAGGCGCTCGCCAGTCCCTCGAAGGCTGAGCACCCAAGCAGCACATCCGACCCTCGGTCGGGAAACCGGCTCCACCGGAGTCGGGAAAACGTACGGCCGGTTCATACGACCCGGCCGAGAGTCGAGTACTTGCGGCCCTCAATGGCGGGCCGAGGATCGCAAACTAGGAGAGCAGGGAAGCCTGATGGCGGAGCTTACGATCCGTCCGGAGGAGATCCGGGACGCGCTGGCCGACTTTGTCCAGTCGTACCAGCCGGACGCCGCCTCTGTGGAAGAGGTCGGCACGGTCACTGACGCGGCGGACGGCATCGCCCATGTCGAGGGTCTGCCCTCGGTCATGGCGAACGAGCTGCTGAAGTTCGAGGACGGCACCCTCGGCCTCGCGCTGAACCTCGACACCCGCGAGATCGGTGTCGTCGTCCTCGGTGAGTTCGGCGGCATCGAGGAGGGCCAGACGGTGCGCCGCACCGGCGAGGTCCTCTCGGTTCCGGTCGGCGACGGCTACCTCGGCCGCGTCGTGGACCCGCTGGGCAACCCGATCGACGGCCTGGGCGACATCGCCTCGACCGGTCGCCGCGCCCTGGAGCTCCAGGCTCCGGGCGTCATGGCCCGCAAGTCGGTCAAGCAGCCGCTGCAGACCGGCATCAAGGCCATCGACGCGATGACCCCGATCGGCCGCGGCCAGCGCCAGCTGATCATCGGTGACCGCCAGACCGGCAAGACCGCGGTGGCCGTCGACACGATCATCAACCAGCGCGACAACTGGCGCTCGGGCGACCCGGAGAAGCAGGTCCGCTGCATCTACGTCGCCGTGGGCCAGAAGGGCTCCACCATCGCGTCCGTCCGCGGTGCCCTGGAGGAGGCCGGCGCGCTGGAGTACACCACCATCGTGGCCGCTCCCGCCTCCGACCCGGCCGGCTTCAAGTACCTCGCCCCGTACACCGGCTCGGCCATCGGCCAGGAGTGGATGTACGACGGCAAGCACGTCCTGATCATCTTCGACGACCTGTCGAAGCAGGCCGAGGCCTACCGTTCCGTCTCCCTGCTGCTGCGCCGCCCGCCGGGCCGCGAGGCCTACCCGGGTGACGTCTTCTACCTGCACTCCCGCCTGCTGGAGCGCTGCGCCAAGCTGAACGACGCCCTGGGCGGCGGCTCGATGACCGGTCTGCCGATCATCGAGACCAAGGCCAACGACGTCTCGGCGTACATCCCGACCAACGTCATCTCCATCACCGACGGCCAGTGCTTCCTGGAGTCCGACCTGTTCAACGCCGGCATCCGCCCGGCCGTGAACGTCGGTATCTCGGTCTCCCGCGTCGGTGGCTCCGCCCAGATCAAGGCCATGCGCTCGGTCGCCGGCCGTCTGCGTCTGGACCTCGCCCAGTACCGCGAGCTGGAGGCGTTCGCCGCCTTCGGTTCCGACCTGGACGCGGCCTCCAAGGCCCAGCTGGAGCGCGGTGCGCGCATGGTCGAGCTGCTGAAGCAGGGCCAGTACCAGCCGTTCCCGGTCGAGGAGCAGGTCGTCTCCATCTGGGCCGGCACCACCGGCAAGCTGGACGACGTCCCGGTCGCCGAGATCCGCCGCTTCGAGCGCGAGTTCCTGGACTACGTCCGTCTGCAGCACAAGGACCTGCTGGCCGGCATCGTCGAGACCGGTCTGCTGGCCGACGGCACCGTCGACGCGCTGACCAAGGCCGTCGAGAGCTTCAAGGCGGGCTACCAGACCGCTGACGGCAAGCTGCTCTCCGAGCAGGCCTGAGTCCGGTAGCGAGGGAAAGGACGTAACGACCCATGGGAGCACAGCTTCGGGTCTACAAGCGCCGGATCCGCTCTGTCACCGCGACGAAGAAGATCACCAAGGCGATGGAGATGATCTCCGCGTCGCGCATCGTCAAGGCGCAGCGCGCGGTGGCCGCCTCCACTCCGTACGCCGATGAGCTCACCCGGGCGGTGACGGCGGTGGCCACCCGGTCCAACGCCAAGCACCCGCTCACCACCGAGAACCCGAGCGCCTCGCGCGCCGCGGTCCTGCTGATCACGGCGGACCGCGGTCTGGCGGGCGGCTACTCGACCAACGCCATCAAGGCCGCGCTGACGCTCTCCGAGCGCCTGCGCGCCGAGGGCAAGGACGTGGTGACGTACATCGTCGGCCGCAAGGGCGTCTCGTACTACGGCTTCCGCAACCTCCGGGTCGCGGGCTCGTGGACGGGCTTCTCCGACAAGCCGACCTACGGTGACGCGAAGACGGTGGCCGCCGAGCTGATCGAGGCCTTCACCACGGAGACCGGCGGCGTGGACGAGCTCCACCTGATCTCGACCGAGTTCGTGTCGATGCTGACGCAGAACGCGGTCGAGGCGCGGCTGCTGCCGCTGAAGCTGGACGAGGTCCAGCTCAGCGACCAGAACCCGGCCAAGTCGGAGATCTTCCCGCTGTACGACTTCGAGCCGTCGGCGGAGGGCGTCCTGGACGCGCTGCTGCCGCGGTACGTCGAGAGCCGGATCTACAACGCGCTGCTGCAGTCGGCTGCCTCCGAGCACGCCGCCCGCCGCCGCGCCATGAAGAGCGCGACGGACAACGCCGGCGAGCTCATCAAGTCGCTCACGCGGCTTGCCAACTCGGCCCGTCAGGCCGAGATCACCCAGGAAATCAGCGAGATCGTCGGTGGCGCGAACGCCCTGGCCGACGCTAGCGCGGGGAGCGAATGAGTATGACCACCACTGTTGAGCCGACCACGGCGACGGGCCGCGTCGCGCGGGTCATCGGCCCGGTCGTCGACGTGGAGTTCCCCGTCGACGCGATTCCGGACATGTTCAACGCCCTGCACGTCGAGGTGGACAACCCCGACGGCTCGGGCAAGAAGACCCTGACCCTCGAGGTCGCCCAGCACCTCGGCGACGGCCTGGTCCGCGGCATCTCGATGCAGCCGACCGACGGTCTGGTCCGTGGCTCGCAGGTCAGCGACACCGGTGCCGCCATCTCGGTGCCGGTCGGCCAGATCACCAAGGGCAAGGTCTTCAACGCCCTCGGTGACGTGCTGAACGTCGACCAGGCGGAGTTCGACAAGCAGGTCGAGGTCCGCTGGCCGATCCACCGCAAGGCCCCGGCGTTCAAGGACCTCGAGTCCAAGACCGAGATGTTCGAGACCGGCATCAAGGTCATCGACCTCCTCACCCCGTACGTTCAGGGTGGCAAGATCGGTCTGTTCGGTGGTGCCGGTGTCGGCAAGACCGTTCTGATCCAGGAGATGATCTACCGCGTCGCCGAGAACTTCGGTGGTGTGTCGGTGTTCGCCGGCGTCGGCGAGCGCACCCGTGAGGGCAACGACCTCATCGACGAGATGGTCGACTCGGGCGTTCTGGACAAGACCGCGCTGGTCTTCGGCCAGATGGACGAGCCGCCGGGCACCCGTCTGCGCGTCGCGCTCTCCGCGCTGACCATGGCGGAGTACTTCCGCGACGTCGAGAAGCAGGACGTGCTCCTCTTCATCGACAACATCTTCCGGTTCACCCAGGCCGGTTCCGAGGTGTCGACCCTGCTCGGCCGTATGCCCTCCGCGGTGGGTTACCAGCCGAACCTGGCCGACGAGATGGGCCTCCTGCAGGAGCGCATCACCTCGACCCGTGGTCACTCGATCACCTCGATGCAGGCGATCTACGTCCCCGCGGACGACCTGACCGACCCGGCGCCGGCCACCACCTTCGCCCACCTGGACGCGACCACCGTTCTGTCGCGTCCGATCTCGGAGAAGGGCATCTACCCGGCCGTCGACCCGCTGGACTCCACGTCCCGCATCCTCGACCCGCGGTACATCGCTGCGACCCACTACGAGACGGCCGTCCGTATCAAGGGGATCCTGCAGAAGTACAAGGACCTCCAGGACATCATCGCGATCCTCGGTATCGACGAGCTGTCCGAGGAGGACAAGGTCACGGTCCACCGTGCCCGCCGCATCGAGCGCTTCCTCTCGCAGAACACCTACGTGGCGAAGCAGTTCACCGGTGTCGAGGGCTCGACCGTCCCGCTGTCGGAGACCATCGAGGCCTTCAACTCGATCGCGGACGGCAAGTACGACTCCGTCCCGGAGCAGGCCTTCTTCATGTGCGGTGGCATCGAGGACCTCGAGAAGAACGCCGCCGAGCTGGCGAAGAAGTAGTCCGGCCGGTAGCAGCCGAGCGTGATCGCGAGGGGTGGGCCCCAACCCTGGGACCCACCCCTCGCGTCGCATCGACTGTGATTCCGGTCAAATCCGTGCCGCCGGTTTCATGCCGGGGGCGCGGGCCCGTTATTCTTACCGAAACTCCCGAGTAATCGGGCGTTGCATGAGCCTAGGAGCCCACGTTGGCTGAGCTGCACGTCGAGCTGGTCGCAGCCGACCGCAAGGTGTGGTCCGGTGCGGCCACCATCGTCGTCGCCCGTACGGCTTCCGGTGACACCGGCATCATGGCGGGTCACACCCCGGTGCTGAGCGTGCTGGAGACCGGTCCGGTCACCATCCGTACCACGGACGGCAACACCGTGATCGCCGCGGTGCACGGCGGCTTCATCTCGTTCGCCGACAACAAGCTGTCTCTGCTCGCGGAGATCGCCGAGCTGGCGGACGAGATCGACGTCGCGCGCGCCGAGCGCGCGCTGGACAAGGCCAAGTCCGACCTGGACGAGCACGCCGAGCGGCGCGCCGAGGTCCGGCTGTTCGCGGCGCGCGGCCTCAAGGCCCACGCCTGAGTGCGCCGGATCCCGCCTGAGCGGGGTCGACCGACGGTCCCGGGGACGCGTGAGCGTGACCCCGGGACTGTCGTCTCAGTTGGTAGGTCAACGCGGTCGGCTGGTACGACCGACACGGGGAACGCGGGTAGCGAGGAGGTAGGTGAGCATGGTCCTCGCCCTTGTGGTGTGTGCGGCGGTCGTGGCGCTCGGTGTGATCGGGTTGGTCGCGTTCGCGGTACGCCGCCGTGTGATCCAGCGGGTCGGTGGCACGTTCGACTGCAGCTACCGGCTCAAAATGCCGGCCGACGCCTCGACGCAGCCCGACCTCGACGAGAACGGCCAACCCACCCCGGCCCCGGTCCCGCAGACCGATGGCAAGGGGTGGGTTTTTGGTATCGGCCGGTACAGCGGCGATTCCATCGAGTGGTTCCGGGTCTTCTCGTACGCCCCGCGCCCGCGGAAGGTGCTGCCGCGCCGGGAGATCGAGGTGCTCGGCCGGCGCTACCCGGAGGGGCAGGAGGAGCTGGCCCTGCTCTCCGGCTCGGTGGTGCTGCGCTGCCTGCACAACGGGGCCCCGCTGGAGCTGGCGATGAGCGAGGACGCGCTCACCGGCTTCCTCGCCTGGCTCGAGGCGGCCCCGCCCGGGCAGAGGGTCAACGTCGCGTAGCGACGGACCCTCGGGGTGGGGGTGCCCCCGGCCGGAGGCTGGGGGAGGTCAACGTCGCGTAGCGACGGACCCTCGGGGTGAGGGAGGTCAACGTCGCCTGACGGGGGTCAGCGGGGGTCACCGCGGCCCAACCGGCCCGGCTAGGCTGGCCGCATGGTCAATCTGACGCGCATCTACACCCGCACCGGCGACGACGGCACCACCGCGCTGGGCGACATGAGCCGCACGACCAAGACCGACCCGCGCCTGGTCGCGTACGCGGACACCAACGAGGCCAACGCCGCGATCGGCGTGGCGATCGCCGCCGGCGCGCTGCCCGAGGACGTGGCCGCCGTGCTGACCCGGGTGCAGAACGACCTCTTCGACGTCGGCGCCGACCTGGCCACCCCGGTGGTGGAGGATCCGAAGTACCCGCCGCTGCGGGTCCAGCAGTCGTACATCGACAAGCTGGAGGCGGACTGCGACCACTACCTGGAGACGCTGGAGAAGCTGCGCAGCTTCATCCTGCCCGGCGGCACTCCGGGAGCCGCGTACCTGCACCTGGCCTGCACCGTGGTCCGGCGGGCCGAGCGGGCCACCTGGGCGGCGATCGACACCCACGGGGACACCGTCAACCCGCTGACCGCCAAGTACCTCAACCGGCTGTCCGATCTGCTGTTCATCCTGGCCCGGTCGGCCAACAAGGAGCGCGGTGACGTGCTCTGGGTGCCGGGCGAGAACCGCTAGCGGCCGCGCGGCCTAGCTGCTCGGCTTCGGCGGCTGCTTGGGCCAGAGCGTGTAGCTGGCCGCGATCGCGGTGTTGACCACCGCGGCGATGCCCAGCTTCCAGTACCACTGGTCGAAGACGGCGGTCCCGGGCGCGTCGGTGAACAGCTTCAGCGCGCTGATCAGGGTGACCGTGATCGCCACCGAGACCAGGGTGCGCCCGCAGATCCGCCACTCGTGGCGGCTGCGTTCGGCGCCGTACCTGGGCGCGGGCGGCGGCTTCGGCCCGCCGGCGAAGCGGTGCAGGAACCGGGCGTCGGCCCAGCGGACCACCGACGGGCCGTAGCCGACCGAGAAACCCAGGTAACTCGCGGCCAGCGCGTGCGTCCAGGAGGCGGTGGCGCCGCCGCGCAGGTCGAGGAAGGTGAGCAGGAAGAGCCCGAGGTCGATCACCGGCAGCCCGACCAGCAGGACGGTGCTCACCGGGCGCCACCGCAGCAGGTAGCGGGTGACCAGCCCCAGGGCGAGGACCACCCAGAAGGCGGCCTCGGCGGCGAGGATCAGGGTGACGATCATGGTCTGCTCCGGCTCTCGGCGATGCCTCCAGCCTCCCCGGGGCCCCTCGCGTGCGCGTCGTCGCCGGGAACGGACCCGGGCTGCATCTTTCGATGTACGGGGGCTCCTCCCCGCTGCCGGAGCCGGGTCGGCCGCCGGGATGATCTGATGGGGGCGTGCGCAGACCCACCCCCACCCCGCGGCAGGTCGACGGGGCACTGGCGCTCTCCGGGCTGCTCGGCGGGCTGCTGCTGATCGCCTTCCAGGTGTACGACCACTCGTCGACGGTCGAGCGGTGGCAGGTGCTGCCGGCGCTGCTGGCGATGTCGGGCCTGGAGCTGATGCGGCGGACCCGGCCGGTCCTGGTGGTGACGCTCGGCGGACTGGTCTTCGCCGGGAGCATCTTCTCCGGCGCGCTGCTGGCGACCACCATCATGTACACCGACCTGCTCTACGCGGCGGTGGTGTACGGCCCCCGCCGGATGTCGCCGGTCCTGCACGTGAGCGGCACCGTCTCGGTGCTGGTGCTGACCACCCTGACCTTCGTCTACGCCGACTCGGCGACGGCCGTCGCGGTGGCCGTGGTCACCGCCCTGATCTTCCTGGGCCCGCTGTGGACCGCGGACGCGGTGCGCAAGCACCGGGAGGAGGCGGAGACACAGCGGCTGCGGGCGGAACAGACCGCGCTGCTCTCGGAGATGGACCGGCGCGAGGCGGTGGTCGCCGAACGGTCCCGGATGGCCCGCGAGTTGCACGACGTGGTGGCCAACCACCTGTCGGCGATCGCGATCCATGCCACCGGGGCGCAGTCGATGGCGCGGCGTCAGCACCGGGCGGCGGACGATCCGGTGGTGGAGGTGCTCGGGGTGATCCGGGAGAACAGCGTCCAGGGATTGGCCGAAATGCGTCGCATCATCGGCCTGCTGCGTGACAGCGGCGGCGGCGAGGCCGACGAGTCCTGGGCCGCGCCGGACCTGGCGGCGGTGGACGCGCTGCTCGCCAAGGCCCGGGCGGCCGGGCAGGACGTCGGGCTGGCCTTCGAGCTGGCCGAGCGCGGGGAGCGCGGCTCCCTGCCGGTGCCGGTGGAACTGGCCGCGTACCGGATCGTGCAGGAGTCGCTGACCAACGCGCTGAAGCACGCCGGTCCGGGGGAGGTGCGGGTGCTGCTGGACTTCCGCCCCGAGGAGCTGCGGATCGTCGTGGACAGCCCGTTCCGCCAGGGGGCGGGGCAGTCGCTGCCGGGCGCCCGGGCCGGGCTGGTCGGCATGGCGGAGCGGGCCTCGCTGCTGGGCGGCGGCTTCGAGGCCGGGCCGCGGGACGATCGCTGGAGTGTGCGCGCGGTGCTGCCGCGGGCGCTGGGGACGGAGGAAGGGGCGGGACGGGCATGACGATCCGGGTGCTGGTCGCGGAGGACCAGGCGGCGGTGCGGGCGGCGCTGGTGATGATCCTGCGGGCCGAGCCGGGCCTGGAGGTGGTCGGGCAGGCGGCGGACGGCGAGGAGGCCGTCCGGCTGGCGCTGGAGCTGCGGCCGGACGTCGTCCTGATGGACGTGCAGATGCCGCGGCTGGACGGCGTCTCGGCGACCCGCCAGGTGGTGGCGGCCGGGGCGGCGCAGGTCCTGGTGCTGACCACCTTCGACCTGGACGAGTACGTCTACGGTGCGCTGCGGGCCGGGGCGGCCGGGTTCCTGCTGAAGGACCTGGAGGCGGACACCCTGGTCGAGGGCATCCGCACGGTGGCCCGCGGGGACGGCATGCTGGCGCCCTCGGTGACCCGGCGGCTGATCGGCACCTTCGCGCGCCCGGAGCGGGTGGTGGGGCCGGAGCTGCGGGTGGCGGTGGACGGGCTGACGCCGCGCGAGCGGGAGGTACTGGCCTGCATCGGGGCCGGCCTGTCGAACGGTGAGATCGCCGGGCGGCTGGAGATGGCGGAGGCGACCACCAAGACGCACGTCAGCCGGATCCTGGCGAAGCTGCGGCTGCGCAGCCGGGTACAGGCCGCGATCCTCGCCCAGGACCTCGGGCTGATGATCTGATCGAGTGATTTGCTCAGGTGACCAGGTCGGTCGCAGATCACACCCTCGGATGGCACCACGGGCCGCGTCCGGGGACTAAAGTCCGGCCCATGAGCGATGCGGCTCGGTGGGCGACCCCTGCCTTGAGCCGCCTTCAGGGCCCGCCCATCGGGGCGGCGACGGCATCGGGAGACCAAGCCATGAGCAATGCGTCCAGCAAGCAGATCGCCGTGATCGGTGCCGGCCTGATGGGCGCCGGCATCGCCCAGGTCTCCGCCCAGGCCGGGCACCCGGTGGTCCTGCGTGACGTGACCGAGGAGGCGCTGCGGCGCGGCCTCGACGGCATCCGGGCCTCGTACGACAAGTTCGTCTCCAAGGGCCGGCTCACCGCCGAGGACGCCGAGGCGGCGCTCGCCCGGATCACCACCACCACCGACCTGGGCGCCGTCGCCGAGGCCGACATCGTCGTCGAGGCCGTCTTCGAGCAGCTGGACGTCAAGGAGGGCGTCTTCAAGGAGCTCGACAAGCTCGCCAAGGACGGCGCGGTGCTCGCCTCCAACACCTCCGCCATCCCGATCACCCGGATCGCCGCCGCCACCTCGCGCCCCGAGTCGGTGGTCGGCGTGCACTTCTTCTCGCCGGTGCCGCTGATGAAGCTGGTCGAGCTGGTCCGCGGCTACAAGACCAGCGACGGGACGCTGGCCGCCGCCCGCGCCTTCGCCGAGGGTGTCGGCAAGGAGGTCGTGGTGGTCAACCGCGACGTGGCCGGCTTCGTCACCACCCGTCTGATCACCGCGCTGGTCGTCGAGGCCGCCAAGCTCTACGAGTCGGGCGTCGCCAGCGCCGAGGACATCGACACCGCCTGCCGGCTCGGCTTCGGCCACCCGATGGGCCCGCTGGAGACCGCCGACCTGACCGGCGTGGACATCCTGCTGCACGCCGCGCGGAACATCTACAACGAGACCCAGGACGAGAAGTTCGCCGCCCCGGAGGTCATGGCGCGCATGGTCACCGCCGGCGACCTCGGCCGCAAGAGCGGCCGCGGCTTCTACCCGTACCCGGGCAAGTGACGGCGGGTAGCCGGCGCTGAGCCGGTGAACGGGCGGGCCGTGCGGTCGTGGAACCGGGCGGCCCGTCCCTCCCGGGGCGGGTGAGTTTCCTCACGCCGGTGCCGCAGACGGGTGATTTGGGCGGTAATCGAGCATAAGTGTGGAGAGTTCCTGCGTATATTCCCTCGGACGAGTGAAATCGCTTCAGATCCGGCCATGACCAGCAACCCAGGGGGCCGGCTCACCGTCAGATGGATGACGGGGAACCCGGCATTCCGGCCGGGGCCGGCGCGTGGGGCCGCGGGGCCCGCCCGGCGCCCGGATCGCCACCGCCCCCTCCGGCCCGGCACCGCCGGCGACACCCGTACCCACCGACACCCGCACGCCGCACCCGCGCACCGCACCGCACCGCACCCGAACACACCCGCACACCCGCACACCCGCATCCCAGGCCCGCCACGCGAAGGAGGAGAGCATGCGCATCACCGGCGACCACGCGGCGCTGGCCATCGAAGGCCGCCTCGACGTGCGCACCGCCGCCGACGCGCGCGCCCGGCTGCACCAGGCCGTCGACGGCGGGCTCGGCGATCTCGTCCTCGACCTCGCCCGGCTGGAGTTCTGGGACGCCACCGGCCTCGGCGTGATCATGGGGACCCACCGCCGGGCCGGGCGGATCGGCCGCCGCCTGGTGCTCCGCTCCGTCCCCGCGCAGCTCCAGCGCCTGCTGGTGGCCACCCGGCTGCACCGCATCCTCGCCGTCGAGGGCGTCACCGCCGACGCCCGCGGCGCCACCCTCCCCGCGCTCTGACCACCCGGCGGCCCGGGGCCCCGGGCCGCTGACCGCGCGACGCTGCGCGGGTGGGCACGGATGTGCGAGAGTCTGGCGTCAGGACACGGCCGCCCGGCCCGCCCTTGCCGGGCGCGCGGCGGCCGGTCGGGGTTGACGGCGCGAGCGTGGGGCGGAGCAGAACGTGGCACAGCCAACCGGTGACTTCCGGCAGGAGTCCGTGCGCACCCGGAGCGGTGAACTGGTCTCCGGGGGACTGCTGGTGACCGTCGGCGGCCCCGAGGGCTCCGAGGTACGCCCCTGCCCCGAGGAATGGCGCCCCCGGCCCCGTCCCGTCGCCCCCGGTGCGCCCGCCCGCGGCCCGGCCGGCGACGCCGGCCGCCAGGTCGGCCCGCTCGCCCTCGGCGCCGGGCCCGCCGACCTGCCGCTGCTCGACCGCGAGGACGACGTCGCCCAACTGCTCGCCCAGCTCGCCGAAGGCCGGTCGATACGCCTGGTCGGCCAGGCCGGCTCCGGCCGCAGCGCCCTGCTGTCCGCCGTCGCCGCGGCGGCCGGCGGACTCGCCCCCGGTGGCGTGGTGCAGCTCTGCGGCCACCGCCGCACCGCCGCCGACCTGCTCCAGGACCTCTTCGCGGCGACCCACCACGCCCCCGGCTTCCGCCCCGACCCCGGCCGGCTCGTCGAACACCTCGCCCGGGTCGGCGCGATCGTCGTCATCGACGAGGTGGTGCCCACCGGCGCCGAACTGGAGGCGCTGCTCGGTGCCGCCCCCGACTGCGCGTTCCTGATCTCCGCCGCCCCCGACAGCCCGCTGCTCCCGGCGGACTCCCGGCTCCGGGACCACCTGGTCGCCGGCCTCTCCCGGCCGGCCTGCCTGGCCCTCGCCGCCCGGCTGGCCGGGCGGCCGCTGGACGCCGCCGAGAAGGCATGGGCGGTGGACCTCTGGTTCGAGTCCGAGGGACTGCCACTGCGCTTCGTCCAGGCCGCCGCCCTGCTGCGCCAGCGGGACATCGCGGTGGACGCCCTGGTGGCCGCCGAGGAGGACCGGATGGACGTCTTCGGCGCGGTGGAGGAGCCCGTCCACCACTCCGATCCGGCGGTCCGCGAGGCCGCGCTGCGCGGCACCGTGCCACTGCCCTCGGTCGCCGAGTCCACGCTGCCCGCCGTCCGGCTCGCCGAGGGGCTGAGCGAGACCGCGCAGGCCGTGCTGCGGCTCGCCGTGGCGCTCGGCGGCGAATGCCCGACCGCCCCGCACCTTCCCGCGCTGATCGACGTCGGCCAGGGCGAGAGCGCGCTCGCCGAACTCGCCGACGCCGGGCTCGCCGTCTCGATCGGCGGCCACCACCGGCTCACCGCCGGGGCGCTGGAACTGCTCGCCCCGCACTGGCCGGCCCGCGGCAGCGCCGACGGCGCCGCCCAGCACTTCGCCTGGTGGGTCGGCCACTCCTCGGTCTCGCTGCCGCAGATCGCCGCCGAGGCCGAGGTGGTGATCGGCGTCCTGCTCGCCGACCGGGCCGCCGGGCGGCACGACGCGGTGCTGAGGCTGGCCCGGGCCGCGGCCCCCGCGCTGGCGCTGGCGCTGCGCTGGGGGGCCTGGGAGCGCGCCCTGCAGCTCGGCCTGGAGGCCGCCCGGCACACCGGTGCCCGGGCCGACGAGGCCTGGTTCCGCCACGAGCTGGGCGTGTACGCCGTCTGCGTCCATGAACCCGGCCGGGCCATCGCCGAGTTGGAGGCCGCGCTGGCGTTGCGCGGTGCGCTCGGCGAGCGGCGCGGTGCGGCCGGGGCGCGCCGGATGCTGGACCTGCTGCGGGCCGAGGGCCGGCAGCTGCCGCCCGCCGCGCCGGCCAAGGCGGCTCCGGCCCGTCGGCCCGGGCTGCGGGCCATCGCCCGGGTGCCGCTGCGGCTGGGGAGCCGGCGCACGGCGATCGCCGCCTCGGCGGCGGTCCTGGCACTGGGGGTGCTCGGCACGGCGGTCGGGATGACCGTGGCCGGCGAGGACAAGGGCAACGATCCGCACAGCAGCAGCAGCAGCGACGACGGCTCGGTGCTGCCGGGTGCGGGCAGCTCGCCGCGCTCCGGCGCGCCGCGACCCTCGGCCTCCTCGCCCTCCCCGTCGGCCGCGCCGACCACCGACCTGCCCTCGGACGGGGTTGCCGCGGCGGCCTCCGGGGAGCCCGACGACGAGCCCGCGCCGAGCGGCGCGGCCACCGCCTCGCGGACGCCGTCCGGCTCGCCGTCGGCCTCGACGTCGGCGTCGAAGCGGCCGAGCCGTTCGCCGAGCCCGGGGGAGAGCAGCACGGCCGCCTCCTCCCAGCCCCCCGCCCCGAACCCGCCGCAGCCCCCCGCGGGCGGCACCGCCGGTTCCGGTGGCGGGACGGGCGGTGCGGGCGCGGCCGGCGGCTCCGGCACCTCGGGCGGCTCCGGCGGCTCCACGTCGGGCGGGACGAGCGGGGGCGGCGCCGGGGGCGTCACTCAGCCGACCGGCGGGACCACGCCGTCCGCCCCGCCGAGCACATCGCCCGCGCAGACCGCCACGCCCTCGCCGCCGACGACGACGCCGTCGGACTCGCCGAGTCCGACGGCGTCCGCGACGTCCCCGTCGCCGAGCGGCACCTGACCGCTCAGAACAGCTTCAGCTTGTCGTCGTCGATGCCGCGCAGCTCGTCGTAGTCCAGCACCACGCAGCCGATGCCGCGGTCGGTGGCCAGCACCCGCGCCTGCGGCTTGATCTCCTGGGCGGCGAAGACGCCCTTCACCGGCGCCAGCAGCGGGTCCCGGTTGAGCAGCTCCAGGTACCGGGTGAGCTGTTCCACACCGTCGATCTCGCCGCGGCGCTTGATCTCGACGGCGACCGTCGTACCGTCCGCGTCGCGGCACAGGATGTCCACCGGGCCGATCGCGGTCGGGTACTCGCGGCGGATCAGCGACCAGCCGCTGCCGAGCACCTCCATCCGGTCGGCGAGCAGCTCCTGGAGGTGGGCCTCGACGCCGTCCTTGATCAGGCCGGGATCCACGCCGAGTTCGTGCGAGGAGTCGTGCAGCACCTCCTCCAGCGTGATGATGAGCTTCTCGCCGGCCTTGTTCTCCACCGTCCAGACCCCGTCGGCCTCCTTGAGGGCGCACGGCGGGGACATCCAGTTGAGCGGCTTGTAGGCGCGGTCGTCGGCGTGGATGCTGACGCTGCCGTCGGCCTTGACCAGGATGAGCCTGGTGGCGGAGGGCAGATGGGCGGAGAGCCGACCGGCATAGTCGACTGAGCAGCGGGCAATTACGAGACGCACGGTCGACCACGCTAGCCCACCGGGGCCAGTTGATGCGATTCCACGACGAGCGGGTGAAGAATCCACGAACCCCGCCACGATGGATGCCCTGCGATCCTCGAAAGCCCGTCGGCACCCTGGCGGCCACCATGATAGGCCGCTACGGTGTGTGACGGACTGCTTGCGGGAGCGCTGTCAACGGGGATGGAGACTTCAGATGAACGATCCGACGGGATCTGGCCAATGTGGTGCACACGGGCGCATTCCCGGAGCAATCCGCAGGAATGACCGGCCTGGCCCGTCGTTGACTGCCACGCTGTTCTGAGCGGCCGGCGCCCTCGACCGACGTCCCTCGAAAGGTCTGCGGCGCCCCCGCGTCGGCGCGGTGCCGGAAACCCGGCCGTCCGGCGGCGTCACACCCGTCCGACGGTGCCCCGGACACACACGCGTCCCACCCTCACCCTCAGCTTGGACTACGCATCACCACCCGGGCGTCGCGCGGGTGGACCGCGAGAGGAGAACCCATGTCGCTCGACGTCTCACCGGCCCTGTTGGACAAGGCCGAGCGGGACGAGGTCGACGAGCGGGAGTTCGTCGACTGCGTCCGCGTCTCCCTGCCGTACGCCTGGGACCTGATCAGCTCACTGGTCGCCCAGGCGAAGGTCGACGGCACCGACTTCGCCGACAACCAGGTACCGCCGCCCAGTGAGCAGGCCCGCGGCCAGCTCCTGCGGGCACTCGCCAGCAATGCGATCCGGGGTGCCCTGGAGCGGCACTTCGGTGTTCAGCTGGCCTTCCAGAACTGTCACCGGGTGGCGGTCTTCGTGCCGTCCTCCGCCAACAAGAAGCGGTACGAACGCTTCACATCGGTCCGCGCACAGCTGCTCAACCAGTCCGAGGAACTCCGCGACTGCTGATCTCAGCCCAACTGCGGCAGGACCTCGGAGCCGAGCCGGGCGATGTTGTGCAGGGTCGCCTCCCGGTCGCCACTGCCCTCGGCGAGCAGGGCGAAGCGGCGGATGCCGGTCCGCTCGGCGGTGGCCAGCAGCCGGTCCGCACACTGCCTCGGCGTCCCGACCGCGTGCAGGTCGCAGAGCAGCTCGGTGTACTGGCGCGGGTCGCGCATCTTGCGTTCCCGGCCGTCCACCGTGCGGTGCGCGCCGAGCCCGAACTCGAACCAGCCGGGCATCGCACGGAGCAGAGTGGCCCGGGCCGCCGAGGTGCGGTCGTCGACCTGGGCCACCCCGGCCGCGACGTGTCGGCGGGCGACCCGGCGCAGCTGTTCCTCGCCGCGTCCGGCCGCCAGCCAGGCGGAACGATACAGCTCCAGCATGCGCAGCTTGTCGTCGTCGCCGGAGTGCATGCCGAGCAGCATCGGCAGGCCGCGCTCGGCGGCGGTGCGGACCCCGCCGGGTGAGGTGCAGGCGACCACCACGGGCGGTCCGGCCGGCGGGCGGCCGGCGGTGGTGAGCTGCTCGTCGGCGGGACCGTCGGCGTCCTGGCGCTGACGGGGGAAGCGCAGCACGCCGGCGCCGGTCCGGTCGGCGAGGCCCAGCCAGGCGCCGAGGTCCGGGCGGCGGGGAGGTTCGGTGGCCCGGGGCACCACGGCCACCTCGGGGAAGCTGAACTGCGGTCCGGCCGCGCCCACCCGGGAGCCGCGCAGCCAGCGCAGCAGCAGGTCGAGCCGCTCCGGGAAGCCCTCCTCGAAGGCGTCCACGCCGCTGCCGAAGACGTCCAGGTCGATCCACGGGCCGCCGCGCCCCACCCCGAGCGTGAAGCGTCCGCCGGAGGTGAGGTGGAGCAGGGCGGCCTGTTCGCCGAGCGCCACCGGGTGGGTGGTGGAGAGCACGCTGACCGCCGTGCCGATGCCGATCCGCGCGGTCCGGCCCAGTAGCAGCGCGGCCAGCGTGGCGGCGTTCGGGCAGACGCCGTACGGGACGAAGTGGTGCTCGGCCAGCCATACGCTGTCCAGCCCCGCCTGTTCGGCCTCGACGGCGGCCCGCACGGTGCGGTCCAGCGCCTCGCCGTGGGTCTGGCCGGGGAACTGTGCGGAGAGCAGGAAGGCGCCGACCCGGACCGGTGCGGTGTCCGCGGTGGCGGCGCTCGCGCCCTGGGCCGCCGGTAGCGGGGTCGCCGGGGTGGTGGCGACGGCCGTGGCGGTGCTCGTTCTGGTCATTTCTGAGGCCTCCTCGGGTGCGCGCAGGGTCTGCGGGCCCCGCCTGTCCCCTCGTGAGTAGCCCATGTCATGTGCCAATGGCACACCGGAGCACCGATTTACCGGAGAAACGGGTGGATCTCATGGGAAACACCCGATCATCCTCCGATGCCGTGATAGTGGCCCGGTCGGGTGGCGCCCGGCCGTAGGCTGGAACGGTTCCCGCAACTCGTAGAGAGGTAGCCGCCGTGTCGCCCCGACGCAACCGGATCAAGACCGCCGCCGACCGCGACCAGGCCGAGCCGGCCGCACCGCTGGGTGGCTCGATGCGCCGGACCGAGAACTACCAGGGCGACGACTGGGTGGTCCAGACGGTCGCCGGGACGGCCGGCCGGCACTACCGATGCCCGGGCTGCGACCAGGAGATCCCGTCCGGCACGGGCCACATCGTGGCCTGGCCGATGCACGGCGCCGGGGTGGACGACCGACGGCACTGGCACCGGGCCTGCTGGGGCGCGCGGGAGCGCCGGGCCTCGAACCTGCTCCGCGGCCGCGGCGCTCCCCGGTACTGACCCGCCCCGGGCTCAGGCGTCGCGCTTCTTCAGCACCAGCGCCCCGCCGACCAGCGCGGCGAGCGTCCAGGCCAGGCAGATGGCGAAGCCCGCCCACGGCCCGTACGGCTGGTCGTGCTGCTCGTAGACCAGCAGCATCCGGGAGCCGGCGTAGTCCGGGAAGTAGTGGGCGACGGTCTTGGCGCCGGGCACCGCCGAGAGGATCGGCGAGAGCAGGAAGAAGAACGGCACCAGCACGCCCAGCGCCAGGGTCTGGTTGTGCAGCATCGCGGTGACGCCGGCCGAGAAGAGGCAGAGCATCGTGAGGTAGAGCGCGGCGCCGAACACCGCGCGCAGCACGTTCGGTTCGCCGAGCGAGGTGGAGTGCTCGCCGAGCAGTGCCTGGCCGGTGAAGAAGGTGAGGAAGGCCGTCACCAGCGAGACGGCCAGCGCCAGGGTGCCGAGCACCACGGCCTTGCCGGTGAGCAGGGTGCCGCGCTGCGGGACGGCGGCCAGGGTGACCCGGATCATGCCGCTGCTGTACTCGTTGCCGATGGCCAGCACGCCGAAGACGATGATGGCCAGCTCGCCCAGCATGATGCCGGCGAAGGACGTGCCGGTGGCGTCGAACGGGGAGTTGTCGCTGCGGAACTCCTCGAAGTTGTTGTTGGTGAGCAGCGACAGCAGGGCGCCGATGCCGAGGGTGACCACGAAGGTCAGCGCGAGGGTCCAGACCGTCGAGCGGACGCTGCGGATCTTGGTCCACTCGGAGCGCAGGACCGCGGGGAAGGACGCCATCTCAGTTCTCCTCCGTGCCGGGGGAGGCGGGCTGTCCGGCCCGGCCGCCCTTCCAGTTCGCGCCCCAGGCGCCCGGTGCTCCCGCTGCGTCCTGTGCGGCGGGTGTGCCGGGCGCGGCGGGTGTGCCGTCCGGGCCGTGCACCGGCCCGGAGCCGGCGTGGTACTCGACCGCGTCGGCCGTCATCTGCATGAACGCCTCCTCCAGCGAGGCCTGCTGCGGGCTCAGCTCGTGCAGCACCACGGCGTGCGCGGCGGCCAGCTCGCCGAGCGCGGCGAGGTCGCCGTCGACCACCTCGAACGAGCCGTCCGGCCCGGGTTCGTGCCGCAGCCCGGCGCCGGCCAGGGCGTCGAGCAGCCGCTCGGGCTGCGGGCTGCGCAGCCGGACGGCGGAGCGGGAGTTGCGGCGGATGAACTCGGACATCGGCAGGTCGGCGAGCAGCCGGCCCTTGCCGATGACCACCAGGTGGTCGGCGGTGACGGCCATCTCGCTCATCAGGTGGGAGGAGACGAAGACGGTGCGGCCCTCGGAGGCGAGGCGCTTCATGAGGTTGCGGATCCAGAGGATGCCCTCCGGGTCGAGGCCGTTGACCGGTTCGTCGAACATCACGATCTCCGGGTCGCCGAGCAGCGCGCTGGCGATGCCGAGCCGCTGGCCCATGCCGAGCGAGAAGCCGCGGGCGCGCTTGCGGGCGACCGGGGTGAGGCCGACCAGGGCGAGCACCTCGTCCACCCGGCGCTCGGGGATCCGGTTGCTCTGGGCGAGCCAGAGCAGGTGGTCGCGGGCGGTGCGGCCGGGGTGGACGGCCTTGGCCTCCAGCAACGCGCCGATGTACTTGAGCGGTTCGCTGAGTTGTCCGTATCTCTTGCCGTCGATGGTGACGCGGCCGCCGGTGGGGCGGTCGAGGTCGAGGATCATGCGCATGGTGGTGGACTTGCCGGCGCCGTTGGGCCCGAGGAACCCGGTGACCACCCCCTCCGGGACCTTGAAGCTCAGCCGGTCCACGGCCAGCGTCCTGCCGTAGCGTTTGGTCAGGTCGTGCAACTCGATCATGGGAGCTCCCTCACTCTCCGTCAGACTATGACAATGCGGACAAGGCGGCCTGCTGAGTGGGCCCGCCGGGCGCACCGGAATACGGTGGCCCCATGACCCAGCTCCCCTCCGCAGTGTCGGTCCGCGAGAGCGGCACCGGAACACCCCTCGTGCTGCTGCACGCCTTTCCGCTCAACGCCGCCATGTGGTCCGCCCAACTGGACGAGCTGCCCGGCCCGGGCGGGGACCGGGCCCGGGTGATCGCACCCGACCAGCGCGGCTTCGGCGCCGCCGGGCTGGGCTCCGAGGAACCCTCGCTGGAGGCCGTCGCCGACGACGTCGCCCGGCTGCTGGACGCCGCGGGGATCGACCGGGCGGTGCTCGGCGGGCTCTCCATGGGCGGGTACGTGGCGATGGCCTTCGCCGAGCGGCACCCGGACCGGCTGGCCGGCCTGCTGCTGGCCAATACCAAGGCCACCGCCGACCCGGAGGCCGCCAGGACGAACCGGGAGCGGATCGCCTCCGCCGTGCTGGCCCGCGACAGCGTCCGGCTGCTGCTCGACGAGCGGGTGGCCAACGGTCAGCTGGCCCCGGGCTCGCAGCACCTGGTCGGCCGGGTGCAGGAACTGGTCGAGGCCGCCCCGCCGGCCGCCGTCGCCTGGGCGCAGCGGGCCATGGCGGCCCGGCCGGAGCGCCTCGACGTGCTGGCCGGGCTGCGGGTGCCGGCCGCCGTGGTGGCGGGCGCCGAGGACGCGCTGATGCCGCTCACCGAGGCGGAGCTGATGGTGGAGGCCCTGCCGGACGCGGAGCTGACGGTGCTTCCCGGCGTGGGCCACCTGAGCGCGATCGAGGCGCCGGAGGCGTTCGACGCGGTGGCGCTGCGCCTGCTGGAGCGGGTGGCGGCGGGATGAGGGAGGAGCGGGCGGAGACCGGCGGCTGGGACTTCTCCGCGCTGGAGGTGACCGGCCGGATGCCGCTGACCAATCGGGGCGAGGGGCTGCTCGAACTGACCCTGGAACCGCTGGGCGAGGACTACTGGATGCGCCCGGGGGAGACGTTCATCGTCACCTCGTACGGCGACTACGGCCCCGGGCACCCCTTCGAGGTGCAGTACTGGCCGGACTCGGTGTCGGTCTGGTGCACCTCGTGGTTCGGGACGGTCTCGGACGACGAGGGCAACCAGCTGAGCTGCGGGCACCAGCGCCCGGACGGCGCCTACCCGCGCTGAGGAAAGGGGACGGCCCCCGCCCTGGGAGGGCGGGGGCCGTCGGGGCCTGCGGGCCGCGTCAGCGCGACTGCTGGGCGGGAACGCCCATGGTGTCGTCGTTCGGCAGCGAGGCGGCGGCCACGGCCGCACCGGTCAGCGTCGCCAGCATCTCGCGGACGTTGGTCAGCTGGGCGTTGATGCTGTCGCGGCGGTTGGTGAGCGCCGCCAGCTCGCGCTCGGATTCGCTGCGGATGCGGTCGGCCTTGGCGTTGGCGTCGGCCACGATGTCCTCGGACTGGCGCTGGGCCGTCTCGACGGTCTGGCGGGCGCGGCGCTCGGCGTCGGTCCGCAGCTTCTCGGCCTCCAGGCGGAGCTGCTCGGCGCGGTGCTCGATCTCGGCCAGCCGCTTCTCGGCCTTGGCCTGACGGGCGGCCAGGTCGCGCTCGGACTGCTCGCGGCGCTTGGCCAGGTTGGTCTCGAACTCCAGCGCGGCCTGGGCGGCCTTGGTGCGGGTCTCCTCGAAGAGGGCGTCCGCCTCCTCGCGCTTGTTCTGGGCGTCCTTGTTGGCCTCGGCACGCAGCTGGGCGGCGTCGCTCTTGGCCTTGTCGACGATCCGCAGACCCTCGTCCTCCGCCTTGGCCTTGCGGTCCTTGGCGTAGTTCTCGGCCTCGGTGCGGACCTGCTGGGCAGCCGCCTCGGCGAGCTCGCGGTGCTGCTCGGCGGCGCGGTGCGCCTCCTCGCGCAGGTCCTTGGCCTCCTCCTCGGCGAGCCGCAGGATCTTCTCGACCCGGGCACCGAGACCGGCGTACGACGGCTCCGCCTCGGCGACCGCCGCCTGGGCGGTCTGGGTCTCCAGGTGGAGCTCCTCGATGCGCTTCTCGAGGGCGCTGATCCGGGTCAAGGCACTGTCACGGTCGGCCACCAGCTTGGTGATCCGCTCGTCGACCTGGGCGCGCTCGTACCCACGGCGCACCAGGTCGAAGCCGTGAGGGGAGTGACTGTCGCTCATGGGGTTCTGGGCTTCCTGTCGTCAAACCGCTGAGGTGGTTGAGGGAATCCTGACACGGTACCGGAGTGTCGGCGACGAAACGCCGTTGTCCCGCGGACAATGTCCGCTCAATCGGGTGGTGCGCTCTTGGAGCGATTGCCGCCCGACCGGGGAGAGCCAATTCCGGCACCCGCCTTGGCCCCCCCGTCCTTCTTGGTGGTGCTTCCCCCGTTGGCCTGTGCGACCGGTGACGGAGCCTCGAAGGCCTCCAGGGCGGACAGCACGTCCTGCACCCTGGAGATCTCCGTGTTGATGTCCTTGCGGCGGCGCACCAGTTCGTCCAGCTCGCGCCGGCCCTCGTCGGTGGCCCGCTGCGCCTCGGCCCGTGCCTCGGCGAGCAGCCGCTCGGCCTCCGCCTTCGCCAGCCCGACCTGCTCGTCGGCGGCCCGGTCGGCGGCCCGCAGCCGCTTCTCGGCCTCGGCCGACGCCGACTCCAGCCGCTCCTCCGCCTCGTCCTGAGCGGACTTCAGCTTGGCCTCGGCCTTGATGATCAGGGCCTCGGCGCGGTCGGTGGAGCTGGCGAGCTTGGTCTCGGCCTCCTTGAGCAGGCCCTCCGCCTTGCGGACGGCCTGCAGCCGGACCTTGCTGGCCTCGGTGGACGCCTCCGAGGTCAGCTCATTGGCCCGGTCCTCGGCGGCCGCGACCAGCGCCGCGGCGCGGTCCTCGGCCTCGGCGACGGTGGCCACCGCCTGCTCCTCGGCCTCGGTCAGCTGCTCCTGGGCGGCCGTCACCAGTGCGTCCACCCGCTCGCCGGCCGACTTCATGGCCTGCGCGTTCTCCTTGCGGGCGCGCTCGTGCAGGGCCTCCACCTCGGCGTCGGTGCGCTCGCGCAGCTCCTCGGCGCGCTCGCGGATCGCGGTGGCGTCCCGGCGGGCCTCGGAGAGCAGCGCGTCGGCGTCGGACCGGCCCTTCTCGACGGCCTCCTGCCCGGCGGCCTCGCCGGCCACGACCAGCCGGTCGGCCTCCTTGCGGGCGGCGGCGACCATCGCGTCCGCCTGCTCCTCGGCGGCGGCCGTGGTGGCCAGCGCGGTGGTCCGGGCGTCCTCGCCGAGCGCCTCGGCGTCCGCGAAGGCCTTCTCCAGTACGGACGTGGCCCGCTCGCGGGTGGCCTTGTCGAACTGCTCGGCGGTCTCCCGGACCTCGGCGTCGTAGGCGTCGGCGCGGCCGTGGGTGGCCGTGTCGTACTCGTCGGCGAGGGTGCGGGTGGCGAGCGCGTACTCCTCGGCCTCGGCGCGCAGGGCGGCGGCGAACTCCTCCGCCTCGGCGACGGTGGCGGCGGCCCGGTCCTCGCCGGCGGCCACCGTCCGGGCGGCCCACTGCTCGGAGTCGGCGCGCTGCTGCTCGGCGGTCTCCTGGGCGGCGCGCAGGGTGTCCTCGGCCTCGGCGCGCAGCTGCTCGTCGTAGGCCTTCGCCTCGGCGAACTGACGGGCCAGCTCGGCCTCGGCGGCCTCGCGGTCGGCGGCCAGTTCCAGCTCGGTCTGCTCGCGCAGGGCGGTCGTCTCGGCGGCGGTCCGGGCCCGCAGGTCGGCGGTCTCGTGCTCGGCCGTCTCGCGCAGCCGGGCGACCTCCTGCTCGGCGGTGTCACGTTGCTCGGCGGTCTCGCGGTCGGCCAGCGCCCGCAGCTCGGTGGTCTCCCGGTCGGCGGTGTCGCGCACCTCGGCGGCGGCCCGCTCGGCCTGCTCGCGCAGCTCCTCGACGTCCCGCTCGGCGGTGGCGCGGAGTTCGGCGATCTGCTGGGAGGCGGTCTCGTGCAGCCCGGCCACCGACTGGCGGACCTCGGCGGCCTCCTCCTCGGCGGCCTCGACCAGCGCGGCGGCCTCGGTCCGGCCGGCCTCGACCAGCTCCTCGCCGTCGCGCCGGGCCTGCTCCAGCTCCTCGCCGGCCTCGGTGCGGATCGCCGCGGCGGTGGCGCGGGCCTCGGACAGCTCACGGCCGGCCTCGGCGCGGACCGTCCCGGCCTGCTCCTCGGCGAGCGACAGGTCGGCGGCGCCCCGCTCGCGCAGCTCCTTGGCGGCGGTCTCGGCGTTGGTGCGGAGCCGCTCGGCGGTGGCCTCGGCGGCTTCGCGGACGGCGGTGGCCTCGGCGGTGGTGCGTTCGGTCAGCTCGGTGGCGGCGGTTTCGGCGTCGGTGCGGACGCGTTCGGCGTGGGTGTCGGCGGCTTCGCGGACGGCGGCGGTCTCGGCGGTGGTGCGTTCGGTCAGCTCGGTGGCGGCGGTTTCGGCTTCGGCGCGGCGCTGTTCGGCGGCGGTTTCGGCGGCTTCGAGGGTGCGTTCGGCCTCGGCCTTCAGGCGCGCGGTTTCGGCGGTGGTGCGTTCGGTGAGTTCGGTGGCGGCGGTTTCGGCGTCGGTGCGGACGCGTTCGGCGTGGGTGTCGGCGGCTTCGCGGACGGCGGCCGTCTCCGCGGCGGTGCGCTCGGTCAGCTCCGCCGCGGCGCTCTCGGCCTGCTCGCGCGCGGCCGTGGCCGCGGACAGCTGCTCGGCGGTCTCCTCGCGCTCCCGGAGCAGCCCGGCGGAGGCCTCCGCGCGCTCGCGCCGGCTCTCCTCGCGCAGCGCCTCGGCGGCGGCCTCGGACTCGGCCCGGGCCCGGGCGGCCTCGGCGTCGGCCTCGGTGCGCACCCGCTCGGCGTCGGCCACCGCGGCGTCGCGCACGGCGTTCGCCTCGGCCTGCGCGTCGGCCCGCACCGCTTCGGCGGCGGCCGTCGCCTCGGCGCGCACCTGCTGGTCGAACTCGGTTGCCCCGCGCCGCAGTTCGGCGGTCTCGCGCTCGGCGGCGGACCGGTTCTCGGCGGCCGCGGCCTTGGCGGCGGTGAGCGCGTCCCGGCCCTGCTGCTCGGCCGTGGCGGTGGTCTTCGCGGCCTCGGCGCGGGCCCGTTCCAGGGTCTGCTCGGCCCGGCCCTGGGTCTCGGCGGCCTGCTCCTTGGCCTGCTCGCGCAGCCGCTCGATCTCGGCGGCGGCGCCGGCGCGCAGGTCGTCCGCGTCGGCCTTGGCCTTGGTGAGCAGTTCCTCGGCGCTCTTGGCCGACTCCTCGATCTGCAGCACCGCCTGGCGGCGGGCCTCGCCACGCACCCGGTCGGCCTCGGCGGCGGCCTGCGAGCGCAGCTCCTCCGCCTCGGCGCGCAGCCGGGCGGCCTCGTCCTGCATCTCCTGGATCCGCTCGCGCACGGCGGCGGCGTCGTCCAGGGCGGCGTTCTGGGCGGCCTCGACGGCGGCCTGCGCCTGCTCGCGCAGCCGCTCCGCCTCGGCGGCGGCCTCGGCGCGGATCCGCTCGGCCTCGGTGGTGGCACCGGTGCGGGCGGCCTCGGCGTCGCGGCCGGCCCGGTCGAGCATCTCCTCGGCGGACTTCGCGGCCTTGGCCAGCTGGGCGGCGGCCTCCATGGCCCCGGCCGCCCGGCCGGCCTCCTCGGCCTCGCCGCGCAGCTGCTCGGCGGCGGCCCCGGCCTGCGCCCGCAGCTCGGCGACATCCCGGTCGGCCCGGGCGCGCAGCTCGGCGATCGCGGCCTCGGCCTCGGCGCGCAGCTGTCCGGCCACCGACTCGGCGGTGGCGCGCAGCCGCTCGCTCTCCTCGGCGGCGGCGGCCTTGGCGGCGTCCGCCTCGGCCTGCTTGGTGGCGGCCTCGGCGCGGATCGCGTCGGCCTCCTTGGTGGCCTGGGCGACCATCCGGGCCACCTCGGCGCGGGCGGTCTGCGAGCGCTGCTCGCTGGCGGCCTCGCCGTCGGCGACCTTCCGCTCGGCGGCGGCCTCGGCATCGGCCTGCAGCTGTTCGGCGGCGGCCTCCGCGTGCGAGCGCAGCTCGGCGGCCTCCTGCCGGGCCCGCTCGGCCTCGGCGACGGCCTCGGCGCGCAGCCGTGCTATCTCCGCCTGGGCGTGGCCGAGCTCCTGCTGGGCGCGGGCCTGCTCGGCGGCCGCGGCCTCCTTGAGCCGGCCGATCTCGGCGCGGGCGGCGGCCAGCTGCTGCTCGGCGGCGGCGTGCGCGGCGGCGAGCTGCTGCTGGGCCTCGCCACGGGCGGCGTCCACGTCCGCGGCGGCCTGGGCGCCGGCCTGCTGGGCCTGCTCGGAGGCGGCCCGCAGCAGGCGCTCGGCGTCGCTCTGGGCGCGCTGGAGGGCGGCCGAGGCGGCGGCCTGGGCCTCGCCGCGGGCGGCGTCGACGTCGGCGGCGGTCTGGGCGCGGGCCTGGTCGGAGAGCGCGGCGGCCTCGGCGCGGGCGGCGGCCA
This sequence comes from Kitasatospora sp. NPDC058032, assembly GCF_042885845.1. Taxonomy (NCBI): domain Bacteria; kingdom Bacillati; phylum Actinomycetota; class Actinomycetes; order Kitasatosporales; family Streptomycetaceae; genus Kitasatospora; species Kitasatospora sp. NPDC058032. The sequence goes on from NZ_JBHVRK010000005.1 coordinate 420,290, forward strand.
TCATCCGCTCGGACTCGGCGCGGGCCTCCTGGAGCAGGCGCTGGGCCTCCTGCTCGGTGCCGGCCCGGGTCTGCTCGGCCCAGTTGACGTTCTCGTTGACGTGCTGTTCGGCGCTGCGCCGCAGCTCGGCGAGCTCCTCCTCCAGCTGGCGGCGGCGTGCGGCCAGCTCGGCCTCCAGCCGGGCGGTGCGCTCGGCGGCCTCGGCCATGATCCGCTGGGTGGCGGCCTGGGAGTCGCGCAGCTGGCGCTCGGCGTCGGCACGCAGCTGCTGGGCCTGCATCTCGGCGGTGCGGAGCATCTGCTCGGCCTGGCCGGACACGGCGTCGAAGGCGCGCGGCTGGGCGAGCATGCGGCGGGACTCGTGCAGCTTGGCCCGGAGCACCTCCACCTGGTAGGCGAGGTCCTCGGCATGCTCGACTGACTTGTCCCGCTCCTTCCGAGTCCGATCCATCTCGGCCTCGAACTGGGAGAGGTGATCGTCAACCTCGTAGCGGTCGTAGCCCCGCACTCCGCGGTCCCATCCATCTCCTGGTCGCGTCCTCGACCCGGCCGGTCCGTGCTCCCGTTGTCCGGGCACCGGTCCGACTGGTCCTTGCATCCGCGGCCGTCCGGACGCCCCTGCCTAGTCGGGGACGCCCGCCGCGGTCGTCGGAGTCCGGGGCGGGAGCGCGGTCGATCCGCGTTCCCCCGTCCGGGTGGACTCCTGGGCGAACTCTTGCCTTGTGGAGAATGGTGACAGATCCGTCTTGCGACTGCTCAGCCGTGCCCGCGTAATGGACTCCCCTGCGACGGGCCTCCCACCGGGGCGGACGGGCCTGTCTTCGGCCGTGCTCGTCGTCCCCGTCCCCCGGAGTCTTCGCGCACCTGGGCATTGTAGTGGGAGCGTCTTGCGGGGGAATGGTCGCGTGGGGGTTTTCCGGGTTGCCCGGTGAGGTTACTGACGGGTCATGAGGGTGGCGGGGCGGCGGACGGCCGGGCGCCGCCCCGCGACGGCGGCGGTTCTCAGTGCGCGTCGGGCCCGGCGGCGGTGACCAGCTCGGTCAGCACCCCGCCGCAGTCCTTGGGGTGCAGGAAGGTGATCCGCGAGCCCATCGAGCCGGTGCGCGGCTGGTCGTAGAGGACCCGCACGCCCTTGGCCCGGATCTCCTCCGAGTCGGTGTCGACGTCGGCGGTGCCGAAGGCGATGTGGTGGACGCCCTCGCCGTTCTTCGCCAGCCACTTGCCGACCGGGGAGTCCTCGCGGATCGGCTCCAGCAGCTGGAGGTACGACGCGCCGCCGTCCCCGGTGTCGTTGATCTTGAGCATGGCCTCCCGGACGCCCTGCTCCTCGTTGACCTCGCTGTGGAACACCTCGAAGCCGTAGGTGGCGCGGTAGAACTCGACGGTCTTGTCGAGATCGCGGCAGGCGATGCCGATGTGGTCGATGCGGGTGAGCACGGGGGCCTCCGGTCCGGGACGGGTGCGACGGGACGGCAACAGTGCAGCGCATGCCGGACGTCGGCGCCAGCGATCGGGGTGCGAGTCTGCTCACACGGGCCGGGCGGCAGGGTTCACCCGGATCGACGCGGCACGGTGTTGACTGGATGGTGCCAGTGCGCTCGATCACATCTTGGGTCCGGTGACGGGCGGGTACCAGGTCAGTACATTGAGCGGAATCCTCCACCTGGCCACGACGTGCGAAGGGGCTCGTCCCATGACCAACACCACCTCAGTGATCGTCGCCGGGGCGCGCACCCCGATGGGCCGGCTGCTCGGCTCCCTCAAGGGCTTCTCCGGTGCCGAACTCGGCGGCTTCGCGATCAGGGCGGCGCTGGAGCGGGCCGGCATCACCGGTGACCAGGTCCAGTACGTGATCATGGGCCAGGTCCTGCAGGCCGGCGCCGGCCAGATCCCCGCCCGCCAGGCCGCCGTCAAGGCCGGGATCCCGATGAACGTCCCGGCGCTCACCATCAACAAGGTCTGTCTCTCCGGCCTCGACGCCATCGCGCTGGCCGACCAGCTGATCCGGGCCGGCGAGTTCGACGTCGTGGTGGCCGGCGGCCAGGAGTCCATGACCAACGCCCCGCACCTGCTGCCGAAGTCCCGCGAGGGCTACAAGTACGGCGCGATCGAGCTGCTCGACGCGATGGCGCACGACGGCCTGACCGACGCCTACGAGAACATCCCGATGGGCGAGTCCACCGAGAAGCACAACACCCGCCTCGGCATCCCGCGCGAGGTCCAGGACGAGATCGCCGCCGCCTCGCACCAGCGGGCCGCCAAGGCCCAGGCCGACGGCGTCTTCGACGCCGAGATCGTCCCGGTGGAGATCCCGCAGCGCAAGGGCGAGCCGGTCCTGTTCAGCCAGGACGAGGGCATCCGCGCCGACACCACCGCGGAGGGCCTGGCCAAGCTGCGCCCGGCCTTCACCAAGGACGGCACCATCACCGCCGGCACCTCCTCGCAGATCTCGGACGGCGCCGCCGCGGTGGTCGTGATGAGCAAGGCCAAGGCCGAGGAGCTGGGCCTGAGCTGGATCGCCGAGATCGGCGCGCACGGCAACGTCGCAGGCCCGGACAACTCGCTGCAGTCGCAGCCGTCCAACGCGATCAGGCACGCGGTCGCCAAGGAGGGCATCACGGTCGAGGACCTCGACCTGATCGAGATCAACGAGGCCTTCGCCGCCGTCGCCTTCCAGTCCACCAAGGACCTCGGCGTCTCCTCGGAGATCGTCAACGTCAACGGCGGCGCGATCGCGCTCGGCCACCCGATCGGCATGTCCGGCGCCCGCGTGGTGCTGCACCTGGCGCTGGAGCTGCAGCGCCGCGGCGGCGGCGTCGGCGCGGCCGCGCTGTGCGGCGGCGGCGGCCAGGGCGACGCGCTGATCGTCCGGGTGCCCAAGGCCTGACCGGAGTACCGACCGACTCACAACGGGGCTGCGGACCACCACAAGTGGTCCGCGGCCCTTCGGCGCAAGGAGCAGCTACCGATGATCGATGTGCCGACCCTGGTCGAGCAGGCCCGGCAGGGCCGTCCGCGGGCGGTCGCCCGCCTGATCTCGCTGGTCGAGAACGCCGCGCCCGAGCTGCGCGAGGTGATGGCCGCGCTGGCGCCGTACACCGGGCACGCCTACACGGTGGGCCTGACCGGCTCGCCGGGCGTGGGCAAGTCCACCTCCACCTCGGCGCTGGTCTCCGCCTACCGGCGGCTGGGCAAGCGGGTCGGCGTGCTGGCGGTCGACCCGTCCTCGCCGTTCTCCGGCGGCGCGCTGCTCGGCGACCGGGTCCGGATGCAGGACCACGCCACCGACCCGGAGGTGTTCATCCGCTCGATGGCCACCCGCGGCCACCTCGGCGGACTCTCCTGGGCGGCCCCGCAGGCGCTGCGGGTGCTGGACGCGGCCGGCTGCGACGTCATCCTCGTGGAGACGGTCGGCGTCGGCCAGTCCGAGGTGGAGATCGCCGCGCAGGCCGACACCACGGTGGTGCTGCTCGCCCCCGGCATGGGCGACGGCATCCAGGCCGCCAAGGCCGGGATCCTGGAGATCGGCGACGTGTTCGTGGTCAACAAGGCCGACCGGGACGGCGCCGACGCCACCGCCCGGGAGCTCAACCACATGCTGGGCCTGGGCGAGGCCCGGGACGCGGGGGACTGGCGCCCGCCGATCGTGAAGACGGTCGCGGCCCGCGGCGAGGGCGTCGACGAGGTGGTCGAGGCGCTGGAGAAGCACCGCGCCTGGCTGGACGAGCACGGCGAGCTGGCCGTGCGGCGCCGTCGCCGGGCCGCCGACGAGATCGAGGCGATCGCGCTGGCCGCGCTGCGCGCCCGGATCGGCGACCTGCACGGCGACCGGCAGCTGGCCGGTCTCGCGGAGCGGGTGGTGACCGGCGAGCTGGACCCGTACGGCGCGGCCGACCGGCTGGTGGCGGGCCTGACCGCGTCCTGACCGCGCCCTGACCGCCGGGGGGAGGCCGGCCACCGGCCGGCCTCCCGCGCGTCAGGACCGGGCCAGCAGCCGGCGCGGGTCCTCCAGCAGGTGGGCGGTGTCGGCCAGCACCCGCGCGCCGAGCTCGCCGTCGACCAGACGGTGGTCGAAGGAGAGCGCGAGCGTGGTGACCTGCCGGGGCCGGACCTCGCCCTTGTGCACCCAGGGACGCTCCCGGACCGCGCCGAAGGCCAGGATCGCGGCCTCCCCGGGGTTGAGGATCGGGGTGCCGGTGTCAACGCCGAAGGTGCCGATGTTGGTGATCGTCACGGTGCCGCCGGTCAGCGCGGCGGGCGTGGTGCGCCCGGCCCGGGCGGTCGTGACCAGCGCGTCCAGTTCCTCGGCGAGCCTGCGCAGGGTCAGTCGGCCGGCGTCCTTGACGTTCGGTACCAGCAGGCCGCGCGGGGTGGCCGCGGCGATGCCGAGGTTGATCCGGCCGTACTGGACGATCTCTTGCGCGTCCTCGTCCCAGGAGGCGTTGATCTCCGGGTGCCGGGCGATCGCGGCGAGCAGGGCCCGGCAGACCAGCAGCAGGACGTTGACCCGCACGCCGGACAGCTCGGGATCCTCGCGCAGGGCCGTGACCAGCCGCATCGTCCGGGTGACGTCGACGGTGACGAACTCGGTGGCGTGCGGGGCGGTGAAGGCGCTGGCCACCATGGCCCGCGCGGTGGCCCGGCGGACGCCCTCGACCGGGATCCGGCGGTCCTGCGGGCCGTCCTCCGGGGCGGGTGCCGCCGCCGCGGCGGGACGGGCGGCGGCGAGCACGTCGTCCCGGGTGATCACGCCGTCCGGGCCGGTGGGCGGGACGGCGGCGAGGTCCACGCCGTGGTCCCGGGCCAGCTTGCGGACCGGCGGCTTGGCCAGGGGCAGGGCCGACGGCGCGGGCGCGGGACCGGGCGCGGGACCGGCGGGCGGCGCGGGCGCGGGCACGGCCGCGGTGGCGGCGGGCGTGGGTGCGGCCGGCACGGGCCGCTGCCGGCGGCGGGCCGGCTCGGCGGCGCCGTAGCCGACCAGGTTGGGCTCCCGGGCGGGCGTCGTGGCCTCCCGGTCGGCGCCGGTGTCCACGGTGATGATCACCGCGCCGACGTCCACCGTCGTGCCCTCGGGGAAGCGCAGCTCGTGCACCACCCCGTCGTAGGGGATCGGCAGCTCGACGGCGGCCTTGGCGGTCTCCACCTCGCAGACCACCATCCCGTCGTGCACCGGGGTGCCGGGCGAGACGTGCCACTGGAGGATCTGTGCGTCGGTCAGCCCCTCGCCCACATCGGGCAGGACGAACTCACGAATGCGGCTGGTCACGGGTTCCTCGGGGTGCTCGGATGAGGGGGTCAGAAGGAGAGGGACCGGTCGATCGCGTCCAGGACGCGGTCCGGCGTCGGCAGGTACTCCTCCTCCAGCCGCGCCGGCGGGTACGGGGCGTGGTAGCCGCCGACCCGCAGCACGGGTGCCTGGAGGTGGTAGAAGCAGTCCCGGGTGATCCGGGCGGCGATCTCCGCGCCGGCCCCGAAGAAGACCGGCGCCTCGTGCACGACCACCAGCCGGCCGGTGCGCCGGACCGACTCGGCGAGCGTGTCGGTGTCCAGCGGGGAGACCGAGCGCAGGTCCACCACCTCGACGCTCCGCCCCTCCGCCGCCGCCTCCTCGGCCACCTCCAGGCAGGTGCCGACGGTCGGGCCGTACCCGGCCAGGGTGATGTCCCGGCCCGGGCGGCGGACGACGGCCGCGTGCAGCGGGTGCGGTGCGGCGGCGGTGTCCACCGGGCCCTGCTGGTAGTACCGGCGCTTCGGCTCGAAGTAGATCACCGGGTCGTTCCCGGCGATGGCCTGACGGAGCATCCAGTAGGCGTCCTCGGGAGTGGACGGGGAGACCACCTTGAGCCCGGCGATGTGCGCGAACAGCGCCTCGGGGGACTCGCTGTGGTGCTCCACCGCGCCGATGCCGCCGCCGTAGGGGATCCGGATGACGACCGGGAGCGCGAGCGCGCCCCCCGAGCGGGCCCGCAGCTTGGCGAGCTGGGTGACGATCTGGTCGTAGGCGGGGAAGACGAAGCCGTCGAACTGGATCTCCAGGACCGGGCGCCAGCCGCGCAGGGCCAGACCGATCGCGGTGCCGACGATGCCGGACTCGGCGAGCGGGGTGTCCAGCACCCGGCGGTCGCCGAAGTCCTTGTGCAGGCCCTCGGTGATCCGGAAGACGCCGCCGAGCGGGCCGATGTCCTCGCCCATCAGGACGACCTTCGGGTCCGCCTCCATGGCGTGCCGCAGGGCGGTGTTGATCGCCCGTCCGAGGCTCAGCACGGTCGGGTCGGTCCCGGTGTCGGTGCGCCCGGGTGTCATGGCGGCCATGTCAGCGGCCCTCCGCTCCGGCGAACGACGCCTGGTAGGCGCGGAACTCGGCGCGCTCCTCGTCGACGAGCGCGTGTCCGTCCGCGTAGATGTGGTCGAAGATGGCCTCCGGTTCCGGATCGGCCATGGTGCGCACCCCCTGGCGCACCCGCAGTGCGGCGGCCTCGGCGGCCTCGTCGACACCGGCGAGGAAGGCCTCGTCGGCGAGGCCCTCGCGCTCCAGGTGGGCGCGGAGCCGGGCGATCGGGTCGCGGCGGGTCCACGCGTCGACCTCGGCCGCGTCCCGGTAGCGGGTGGGGTCGTCGGAGGTGGTGTGGGCGCCCATGCGGTAGGTGTAGGCCTCGATCAACATCGGGCCCCGGCCGGTCCGGGCCCGCTCCAGGGCGGCCCGGGTGACCGCGAGGCAGGCGAGCACGTCGTTGCCGTCGACCCGCACGCCCGGGAAGCCGAAGCCGGCGGCCCGCTGATGGATCGGTACCCGGGTCTGCCGGTGGTTGGGTTCGGAGATCGCCCACTGGTTGTTCTGGCAGAAGAAGACCACGGGGGCGTCGTAGACGGCGGCGTAGTTGAACGCCTCGCTGACGTCGCCCTGGCTGGTGGCGCCGTCACCGAAGCAGACCAGCACGGCGCTCCCGGCGTCCTCCAGGGCGGCGCCCATCGCGTAGCCGGTGGCGTGCAGCGTCTGGGAGCCGATCACCAGGGTGTAGAGGTGGAAGTTGTGCTCGGCCGAGCGCCACCCGCCGTTGCTGACGCCGCGGAACAGGGCGAACAGCTTCAGGGGGTCGAGTCCGCGGCCGAGCGCGAGGCCGTGGTCGCGGTAGCTCGGGAAGACGTGGTCGTCGTCGGCGAGCGCGTGGGCGGCGCCGACCTGGGCGGCCTCCTGGCCGAGCAGCGAGGGCCACAGGGCGAGTTCGCCCTGGCGCTGGAGGGTGACGCCCTCGGCGTCGATCCGCCGGGCGACCGCCATGTCGCGGTAGAGCGCGCGCAGCAGGTCGGGCCCGGCGTCGAGCCGGTAGTCGGGGTGGGCCACGCGGCGGCCGTCCGGGGTCAGCAGCTGGACCTGGTCGGGAGCGGTGGGCGGGATGGGATGTACCACGGTGCTACTCCGGGGTTTCGTCGTTCGCGGGGCCGTGGTCAGGCGTGGAGCGCGGCGGGCGTCGTCGTCCGGCCGGGGACCTGGTACAGGGAGAGGTCTCCGTGGCCGGGGGCCTGGTCGAGCGTCGGGTCGGAGACGAGGATCGCCTGCTGGAGGGCGCGCACCCGGGGCGACGGCTCGAGGCCGATCTCGTCCACCAGGGTGGTGCGCATCCGGCGGTACACGTCCAGGGCGATCGGCCGCCGGCCGGCCCGGTAGAGCGCCAGCATGTACTGGGCCTGCAGGCTCTCGTGGTACGGGTGGCTGATCGACAGCGCGGCCAGGTCGCCGAGCACCTCGTGGTGGCGGCCCAGGCGGAGGTAGGCCTCGACCCGGTGTTCGACCGCGGCCAGTCGGCACTCCTCCAGCCGGGCCCGTTCGGCCTCCAGCAGGCGGCCGACGTTGACGTCGGCGAAGGCCGGGCCGCGCCACAGGGTGAGCGCCCGGTCGAGGACGGAGGCCGCCTCGTGCTCGCGCCCCTCGGCGAGCAGGTGGCGACCGCGGGTGGTGAGCGTCTGGAAGACCTCCAGGTCGAGGGTGCGCCCGCCGGCCTGGAAGAGGTAGCCGCCGGCCCGGGTGACCAGGACCTCCTTGGCCGTCGTGTGGTCGGCGAGGTCGAGTGCGGTCACCAGCGCCTTGCGCAGCTGCAGCACGTAGGTCTGCAGCGTGGTCATCGCGCTGACCGGCGGTTCGCTGCCCCACAGCTCGGCCATCAGCGCCGAGAGCGGGACGATCTGGCCGCCGTGGGCCAGCAGGAGCGCGAGCAGTTTGCGCGGCTTGGGCGCCACCTGCTCGAAGGCACACTCGTCTGTCTTGACCGACAGTGGCCCAAGAACACGAATATCCATCTTTCCCCCGTGGATCTGTTAAAAAATCAAATTCTCTCGTCGAGCCCCCGAGATATCCGGCGCACCCCCGCCGTGCCGTCGAGCGAGCGCCAAGATATGGCGGAGTATCGCAATCCGGATTGGTTAACCAGCGTACGGTAGGCGGCTTCCGGTGGCGGGAGCTCCCTATGTGATCTCGATCACGATGGGGCGAAGGAGTCAATTCTTGGACATTTCGGAGCCGTCCTGTAATTTCCCGAATCCTCCTTCCAGTAGGCCTCCAGTGGTGCTCAAGGTGTCGGTCGCAGGCTTGTTGGCGTCGGCACGGAGCGTCCGGTGCCGGGGTGTCGCGATTGCATGTACGCGACAGTGTTCAGGTGGAGGAGTACGGGGAAATTGACCAGGAAAGTGGCAATAACGGGAATAGGTGTGGTGGCCCCCGGTGGGGTCGGAACAAAGGCGTTCTGGCAGCTGCTCACCGATGGCCGGACCGCGACGCGTACCATCTCTTCATTCGACGCCTCACCCTTCCGCTCCCGGGTCGCCGCCGAATGCGACTTCGACCCGGCCGTGCACGGACTCTCCCCCCAGGAGGTCCGCCGGCTCGACCGCGCCGGGCAGTTCGCCCTGGTATCGGCCCGGGAGGCGATCGCCGACAGCGGGCTCGAGGTCGAGGGGCTCGACACCCACCGGATCGGGGTCTCGCTCGGCAACGCCGTCGGCTGCCCGACCAAGCTGGAGCAGGAGTACGTCGTCACCAGCGACGGCGGCCGGCACTGGGAGGTCGACCACCGCTACACCGTGCCGTACCTGTTCGACTACCTGGCGCCCAGCTCGATGGCGGCCGAACTCGCCTGGGACGTCGCGGCCGAGGGACCGGCGGCGATGATCTCCACCGGCTGCACCTCCGGGCTCGACTCGGTCGGCTACGCCGCCGACCTGATCCGCGAGGGCCGCGTGGACGTCATGCTGGCCGGCGGCACCGAGGCGCCGATCTCGCCGATCTCGGTGGCCTGCTTCGATGTCATCAAGGCGACCACGCCCCGCAACGACGACCCCGAGCACGCCTCCCGGCCGTTCGACATCAGCCGGAACGGGCTGGTGCTGGCCGAGGGCGCCGCGGTCTTCGTCCTGGAGGAGCTGGAGCACGCCCGCAAGCGCGGCGCCCACGTGTACGCGGTGATCGGCGGGTACGCCACCCGCTCCAACGCGTTCACCATGACCGGTCTGCGCCCGGACGGCCGGGAGATGGCCGAGGCCATCCGGGTCGCCCTGGACGAGGCGCGGATGGACGGCGACCGGATCGACTACATCAACGCCCACGGCTCCAGCACCAAGCAGAACGACCGGCACGAGACCGCCGCGTTCAAGCGTGCCCTCGGTGACCACGCCTACCGGACCCCGGTCTCCTCCATCAAGTCGATGATCGGGCACTCGCTCGGCGCGATCGGCTCGATCGAGATCGCGGCCTGCGCGCTCGCCATCGAGCACAACGTCGTACCGCCCACGGCCAACCTGCACCAACCGGACCCGCAGTGCGACCTGGACTACGTGCCGCTGACCGCCCGGGACCACCGCACCGACGTCGCGCTCACCGTGGGCAGCGGCTTCGGCGGCTTCCAGAGCGCGATGGTGCTCGCCCGCCCCGGGGCGGTGGCCGCATGAGCGCGACCGTCATCACCGGCATCGGCGTCGTCGCGCCGAACGGTCTCGGCACCGAGGCCTACTGGTCGGCCACCCTGGCCGGCACCAGCGGCATCGCCGAACTGACCCGCTTCGACGCCTCCGAGTACCCCGTCCGGCTGGCCGGCGAGGTACCGGGCTTCGAGCCGGCCGAGCACCTGCCGAGCCGCCTGCTGCCGCAGACCGACCACATGACCCGGCTGGCGCTGGCCGCCGCCGACTGGGCGCTGCGGGACGCCGAGGCCGATCCGGCCGCGCTCGGCGAGTACCGGGCCGGCGTGGTCACCTCCGCCACCCTCGGCGGCTTCGAGTTCGGCCAGCGCGAGCTCCAGCACCTGTGGAGCCAGGGCCCGGGCTTCGTCAGCGCCTACCAGTCCTTCGCCTGGTTCTACGCGGTGAACACCGGCCAGATCTCCATCCGCAACGACCTGCGCGGCCCCTCCGGCGTCCTGGTCTCCGACCAGGCCGGTGGCCTGGACGCGATGGCGCACGCCCGCCGGGGCATCCGCAAGGGCCACCCGATGATGGTCACCGGCGGCGTGGACAGCGCGCTGTGCCCGTACGCCTGGACGCCCCGGATGGGCACCGGCGAGATGACCACCGTCGCCGAGGCGGACCGCGCCTACCTGCCGTTCGACGAGGCCGCCAGCGGCTACGTGGCCGGCGAGGGCGGCGCCATCCTGATCGCCGAGGACGCCGAGTCGGCCAGGGCCCGCGGTGTCGAGCGGCCCTACGGGGAGATCGCCGGCTACGGCTCCACCTTCGACCCGCCCCGGGGCAGCGGCCGCCCGCGCGGCCTGGCCCGGGCGATCCGGCTCGCGCTGGACGAGGCCGGGCTGGAACCCGGCCGGATCGACGTGGTCTTCGCCGACGCGGACGGCCGACCGCAGGAGGACGCCGACGAGGCGGCCGCGCTCAACGAGGTCTTCGGCACCGGCGGCGTCGCCGTGACCGCACCGAAGACCATGACCGGGCGGCTCGGCGCCGGCGGCGCCCCGCTGGACGTGGCCGCCGCGCTGCTGTCGATCCGGGACGGCCTCGTACCGCCCACCGTCAACCTCACCAGCCCGCGGCACGGCCTCGACCTCGTCCTCGGCGAGGCCCGGTCCATGCCGGTGGAGGCCGCGCTGGTGCTGGCCCGCGGCCGGCACGGCTTCAACTCCGCGATGGTCGTCCGCGCCTGCGCCTGACGACCCCCGGGGCGGGGGCGCCCCCCGTGCCCCCGCCCCCGCTTCCTCCCCACCGAGCTCCATCGAGCACCACCGAACAGAGAGTGAGCAGACCCATGAGCCGCATCACCATCGAGGACCTGACCCGGATCATGCGCGAGTGCGCGGGCGAGGACGAGGCGGTCGACCTCGACGGCGACATCGCCGACACCCCGTTCGAGGAGCTCGGCTACGACTCCCTCGCGCTGCTGGAGGCCGTCGCCCGCGTCGAGCGCGAGTACGGCGTGAAGCTCGCCGACGACCTCGCCGGCACCGCGGAGACCCCGCGCCAGTTCGTCGACCTGGTCAACGACGCCGTACCGGCGGCCGTCTGACCGGCCCGGCCGCGGGCGCCCACCCTCGCCGCCCGCACGGAGAAGCGGGGGGGGCCCCCCCGCCCGCGCGGCGGCCCGGGGCGGGGGGCGCGGCCCCGCCGCCCCCCCCCCCCCCCCCCGGGGCGGGGGGCGGCGCGGGGGGGGGGGGGGCGGCGGCGGCGCAG
>NZ_JBHVRK010000005.1:431963-490823 GCF_042885845.1 Kitasatospora sp. NPDC058032
GCCCCCCTCCCCCTCCCCCCCCCCCCCCCGCCGCCCCCCCGCTTCTCCCGTTGTCGTGCGCCGGCAGCCCGCCGCCCCCGCCGACCCGGCCGGTGGGGGCGGACGGCGGTGCCGGGTTCAGTCGCGCGCGATCAGGTCGTCGCGCAGGATGTGCCGGCTGCGGATCAGCCAGCCGCCGTGCTCGCCACGGACCAGCACGTCCTCGCAGAGCGTGCTGCAGTAGATCTCGGTGCGCGCCTTCGGCAGGGTCTCCAGCACCATCACGTACGAACGGGTCCGCACCGAGCCGTCCGCAGCCGGCTCCAGGGCCAGCGTGGTGAGCACGTGGCGGCGGATCACCCCGGTCGGCTTGCGGGCCTCCTCGCCCGCCGCGGTGGCCGCCTCGATCGCGGCCCGGCCGACCACCGGCTCCGGGAAGGCGTTGGTGGAGAAGACGCCGTCCTCGGTGAAGCCGGCGGCCCAGGCGGCGACGTCGCCCAGGTCCACGGCCTGCATGTGCCGGGCGTAGAAGTGCTGGATCTCCAGGTGGAGCGCGGTGTCGACGGCCCCGGCGGCCGTCGCGGTGTCGAACAGTGCGGTCATGTGACGTCTCCTCGGGTCTGCCTCGGCACGGGCGCTCCGGCGTCCGCCGAGCCTGTCGGGCGTCGCTGGAGGGCCGCTGGAGCCGGACTGGACCCGTCCGCCGCGTCCAGTCCGGCTCCAGCGGCCCTTGAGCAGCGCCCGTGAGCATCGAGACCGCGCCGGTCCGTTCGCGGGGTCGGCCACGGAACCGAACGGACGGAGTGGCAATGGGCGGGGAGCGGAACCGCGGCAGCGCGGTGGTCACCGGCGGCACCAGTGGGATCGGCCTGGCGGTGGCCCGGCACCTCGGCGCGGCGGGGTACCGGGTGTTCGTCGGCGCGCGCGACGAAGCGGTGGTCGAGGCGACCGTCAAGGAGCTGGTGGGCGAAGGGATCCAGGCCGCCGGCGCCCGGCTGGACGTCCGCGACGTACGGAGCGTCGGCGGGTTCACGGCCGCCGCGGTGGACGCGTTCGGCCCGGTCGAGGTGCTGGTCAACAGCGCCGGCCGGGGCGGGGGCGGCACCACGGCGGAGCTCGCTGACGAGCTCTGGGAGTCGGTGATCGACACCAACCTCAACGGCACCTTCCGGATGGTCCGCGAGGTGCTCACCACCGGCCGGATGCAGGAGCTGTCCCGCGGCCGGATCATCAACATCGCCTCCACCGGCGGCAAGCAGGGCGTGGTACTGGCGGCGCCGTACTCCGCCTCCAAGCACGGCGTGGTCGGCCTCTCCAAGGCGCTCGGCCTGGAGCTGGCCAAGACCGGGATCACCGTCAACGCCGTCTGCCCGGGCTTCGTCGAGACGCCGATGGCCGAGGAGGTGCGCAAGGGCTACGCCGCCGTCTGGGACACCACCCCCGAGGACGTCCTGCGGCGCTTCGAGGCGCGCATCCCGCTGGGCCGCTACACCACGCCGGAGGAGGTGGCCGGCCTGGTCGGCTACCTGACCACCGACCTGGCCGCCTCCATCACGGCGCAGGCGATCAACGTCTGCGGCGGCCTCGGCAACTACTGACCGGCCCGCGCCACCGGCCGGACGATCCACGAGGGGGAAGTACCCATGGCAGAGAACACCGCCGAGACCGGCCTGCCCGCGGCCGGCGCCACCCACGAGGTGACGCACACGGTCACCGTGGCGGCACCCGCCAAGGCCGTCTACGACCTGGTCGCCGACGTCACCGCCTGGCCCCAGGTCTTCGGGCCGACCGTGCACGCCGAGCGGCTCGAACCGGTCGACGGGCAGGAGCGCATCCGGCTCTGGGCCTTCGCCAACGGTGAGGTCCGGAACTGGACGTCGCTGCGGCAGCTCGACCCGGCCGGGCTCCGCGTGTCCTTCCGGCAGGAGCGCTCCAGCAGCCCGGTGGCCGCGATGGGCGGCGCCTGGCGGCTCACCGAGCAGGCCGACGGCACCACCCTGGTCGAGCTGGACCACTTCTGGCGGGCCGTCGACGAGGACGACGAGCAGGCCGTCCGCTGGATCGAGCAGGCCTGCGACCGGAACTCCACCGCCGAGCTGGCCGCCCTGCGGGCCGCCGCCGAACTCGGCGACACGGCCGGCGAGCTGTCCTTCAGCTTCGAGGACACCGAGGAGATGCCGGGCGCCGACCCGGCCGCGGTGTACGAGTTCCTGCACCGCTCCGACCTGTGGCCGCAGCGGCTGCCGCACGTGTCCCGGCTGGACCTCACCGAGGACGAGGACGGCGTCCAGACGATGGAGATGGACACCCTCGCCGCCGACGGCTCCGTCCACACCACCAAGTCCGTCCGGCTCTGTTTCCCGGACCGCATCGTCTACAAGCAGACCGGTCTGCCGCCGGTGATGACGGCGCACACCGGGCAGTGGCTGTTCACCCCGGTGGACGGCGGCGTCCGTGTCACCTCGCGCCACTCGGTGGTGCTCGACCCGGCCGCGCTGGCCACCGCCTTCGGGCCGGACACCGACTACGCCGGGGCCCGGGCCGCCGTCCGCAACGCGCTCGGCACCAACAGCCGCACCACGCTCCGCCACGCCCGTGCCCACGCCACCCCCGGGGAGAACCTGTGAGCGACCTGACCACCGAGCCGTTCCTCAGCCACGGGGCCGAGCTCCCGCCCGTCCCCGGCGGCAGTGTGGACGGACTGCTCACCCGGGCCGCCGAGCGGTTCGGCGACCGCCCGGCCGTGATCGTCCCCGGCGCCGGGGAGGTCACCTTCGCCGAACTGGACCACCAGGCCGACGCCTACGCCCGCGGCCTGGCCGGGCTGCTCGGTTCGGACGGGGCGCCGGTACTGCTCTCGATGGCGCTGGTCCCCGAGTTCCCGGCGCTCTACTACGGCATCATCCGCAGCGGCAACGTGGTCAACCCGGCCAACCACCTGTACAGCGCCGAGATGCTGGAGCACGCGCTCAGCCTCTCGCGGGCCCGGGCCGCCGTGGTGACGCCCGAGGTGTACCAGCGGCTGGCGCCGCTGCGCGACCGGCTGCCCGACCTGGAGCACGTGCTGCTGATCGGCCCCGCCCAGGACGGCGTCCCGTCCGTGCTGGACCTCCTGGCCGAGCGGCCGGCCGGCCCCGCGCCGGTACCGAGCCGGGGCGAGGCCACCGCCTGCGTCCTGTTCACCAGCGGCTCGACCCGCAAGCCCAAGCCGGTGCGGCTCAGCCACCGCAACCTGCTGACCGGCGCCGTGCAGCTGTCCACCGCGCACGAGCAGGACGCCGGCTCGGTGGTGCTCAACGGGCTGCCGCTCTACCACCCGATGCACATGAACGCCTCGACCCACGTGGGCGCCACCCACGTCCTCTCCGGCGGGGACGTGGTGGACGCGGTGGGCCACGCCAACGAGTACCGGGCGACGCACTTCTACACCCTGCCGTTCCGGCTGATCCAGCTCTCCGGCCACCCTCGGCTGGGCGAGCTGGAGCTGGCCACCGTACGGATGGTGGCGTCCGGCGGCTTCCCGCTGCGCCCCACCGTGCTGCGCGCGCTGGACCGGCAGTTCGGCGTCCCGATGCTCCAGGGCTACGGCATGTGCGAGACCTCCTCGCTGGCCGCCTCGGACCTGCTCTCGGCGCCCCGGCCCGGCTCGGTGGGCCGTCCGCTGCCCGGCAGCCGGCTGCGGATCGTCGACCTGGAGTCGCGGCTCCCGGTGGCCCCGCACGCGATCGGCGAGATCCAGGTGCAGGGCCCGAACGTGATGAAGGGCTACCTGGTGCCGCAACCCGAGGAGGCCGTCGACGCGCGGGGCTGGCTCTCCACCGGTGACGTCGGCTACCTGGACGAGGAAGGCAGCCTGTTCTTCCTCGACCGGGTCCGGGACGTCTTCACCACCGGCGGCGTCCTGGTCGCCCCCGGGCAGATCGAGTGCTTCCTGGCCGAGGAGCCCGAGGTCGCCGAGTGCGCGGCGGTGGACGCACCGCACGACGGGGAGCTGGTGCCGGTGGCCTTCGTGGTGCTCCGACCGGCGCACCGGCCGGCCGGCCCGGAGGCCCTGGCCGCCCTGGTGGAGGGGCTGCGCGAGCGGGTCAACGCCCTGGTGGAGCCGCACCAGCGGCTGTACCGCGTGGAGGTGCTGGACGAGCTGCCCCGGCTGGCCAACACCAAGGTGGACCGGACCGCGCTGCGCAAGCGCGTCCGGTGAGCACCGGTACCGAGTGAACCGACCGACAACGCTGCGGGAGACGAGAGCATGCGACTGATCGACCTGTCCTCGCCCATCGACGCCGACTTCTGGGAGGCGGAGCCGATGGAGCACAAGGTCATGACACCGGCCGAGGCGGCCGTCTACATGACCGACGGGATGCGCGAGCAGTTCGGGGTCGACCTCGACCCGGCGGTACTGCCGGACGGCGAGTTCCTCAACCAGGACATCCTGACCGTCAGCACCCACATCGGCACCCACGTCGACGCCCCCTCGCACTACGGCACCCGGACCGGGCACGGCGGCCCGCCGCGGACGATCGACGAGATGCCGCTCGACTGGTTCCAGCGCCCGGCCTTCGTCCTGGACGTGCGCGGCGCCGGCACCGGTGCGGTGGACGCCGGGGTGCTGGCCGAGGAGCTGGACCGGATCGGCTACCAGCCGCAGCCGCTGGACATCGCGCTGATCCACACCGGAGCCTCCGCGTGGGTCGGCACCCAGCGCTACTTCACCGAGTTCACCGGGCTGGACGGCTCCGCGGTGAACTTCCTGCTGGACTTCGGCGTCAAGGTGATCGGGACGGACGCGTTCAGCCTGGACGCGCCGTTCTCGGACATCATCCGCCGCTACCGCGAGACCGGTGACCGCTCCGTGCTCTGGCCCGCGCACTTCGCCGGCCGGGAGCGGGAGTACTGCCAGATCGAGCGACTGGGCGGGTTGGACGCGCTGCCCCGGCCGTCGGGGTTCACCGTGACCTGCTTCCCGGTGAAGATCGCCCGGGCCGGCGCCGGCTGGACCCGTGCGGTGGCCACGGTCGAGGACTGAACCGGCACGACGAGGGAGGGTCCGCCCGGTGGGGCGGACCCTCCCTCGTCGTGGGAGTCGCGGACGTCAGTCCTGCCAGGTCGGCCGCTGCTCGATCTCCAGCACCGCGCAGGACCAGGTGAAGCCCGCCCCCACGCCCATCACCAGGCACCGCTCACCCGGCCGCAGTCGCCCGGTGGCGGCCAGGTGGTCCAGTCCGGCGAACTGGTCGGCCGCGCCGAGGTGGCCCACGCCGCTGCCGAACTCCCAGGTGGTGCGCGCGATGTCGACGTCCAGGCGTTCCAGGAAGACGGCCTGCAGCCGGCGCCGGCCGAAGTGCGGCAGCACCAGGGTGGCGATGCCGTCGAGGCCGGTGTCGGCCTCGGCCAGCGCCTGCTTGAGCGCGGTCTCCTGGCCGGCCAGGGTCCGGGCCAGGACGAAGGACTTGCCGGCGGTGGCCAGGAACTGGCGCTTCAGCGGGTCCAGGTCGACCGGGGAACGCAGCGCGCCGAGGCCGGTCCCGAACGGGTCGTCGCCCCGGTGCATGCCCTCCAGCTCCGGGTCGGAGACGGTCACCAGGCTGCGCAGCCGGGCGAAGCCGCCCCGGCGGCTGAGCACCAGCGCCGAGCCGCCGTCCCCGTAGACCGTGCCCGGGTCGCTGCGCCAGCGGTCGAAGTGCGGCCCGGCGAACCGGTCGGCGGCGGTGAGCACCGCGGCCGTGTCGCGCCGGCCGGCGGGGGAGCCGAGGAACGCGGCGGCGAGCTCCAGCGCGGCCATGCCGCCGTTGGACATCTGCCGGACCTCGACGGCCGGGCACTGGTTGCCGATCGCCGTCCGTTGCACGTACGAGGCCGGCGGCCAGAGGTCGTGGCCCTGGTACCAGACGGTGGCGTGCAGCAGCAGCTGCACCTCCGCGGGCGTGTGGCCGCTGCGGGCCAGCGCCTCGGCGGCGGCGCGCGCGGCCAGCTCCGGCGGGGAGTCACCCGGCCCGGCGACGGCGATCGACCGGATGCCGGTCGAGACGGCGATGCGCCGGTCGACCAGGCCGGCGGCCAGTGCCTCCTCCACCGGCATGCCCGGCGGCAGCGCGCTGCCGGTCGCCGCTACGTACACGTCCTCGTACCTCATGCGTCCTCCACTGCTCGAACCGGCCGGGCCGCCCGGCCGGTTGACGGGCAGCAGCCGTCTCCCACCCTGTGCGGGACGGCTCGATCTGCCCTCGAACCGGGCTGGAGAGATGCTGGTGGCGGGGCCTCTCCAGCGGAGTTCCAGCGGTCTCGGAGGTGTGGGCGACAGGGTCGAGTACCCGGACCGCCGTTGGGGCGGCCGGTGGAGCGATGGGTGGGGCGGCGTCATGGTCGATCAGGACTGCGCAATTGTCAGGGGCATGGTCCGGCTGAAGGGGGCTGCCGACGCCTTCGCCGCACCGGGCTGGGCCGCTCTGCTGCTGATCTGGCTCGGCGTCGGCCCGGAACGGCTGCCGGTCCGGACCCGCTTCGTGGTGGCCGGCCCGTACGCGGTGGACCCGGCGGGGCCCTACCCGGTGGAGTCGGTCGCCGACTCCCGGGCCGCGCTGTTCGCCGCCTGCCGGGCGCTGGAGCGCGGCGAGGCGGACACCGTGGTCGCGGTCGGCCTGCACGAGCCGCAGCCCGGAGCCGTCGCCGCCGTGGTGCTGCGCCGCTCGGTGGAGGCGCTGGCCGAGGGTGAGCGGGTGCTCGGCCTGCTGCGCGCCTGCTCCTGGCCGCCGGCCGTCCCCGAAGGGGAGCCGGTCTCCGCCATCAGCGACCTGCGTCCGCTGTTCGGCTGGGGGGCGTGGCCGGCCGACGCGGTGCTGCGGCCCGGCCCCGAGCCCACCGACGGCCGGGCGGTGCTGCTGATGCCCCCGGGCGAGCGGCTCAGCCGCAGCCCCGGTGTCGGGCCGTACCTGCACGCCTGGTCGGCGCAGGACGCCGACGCCGAGGAGCGGATGCGCGACGAGGTGCTGAGGGCGCTGGAGTCGACCGGGGAGCGGCCCGTACCGCTGCCGGAGCTCTTCGGGCAGCCGGTCGAGCCGGTCCGCGGCTGCCTGGTGGCCGCCTCGCGGGAGGAGGTGGTGGCGGCGCTGCGGACCGGTGACCCGGTGCTGCGCGGCACCGTGACCGAGCGCCGGGGCGTCGCGCTGCTCTTCCCCGGTCAGGGCTCGCAGTATCCGCGGATGGGCGCCGGGCTGTACGGCCACGAGCCGGTGTTCACCGCCGCCGTCGACGCGGTGCTGCTCCTGCTGGAGGACGGCGAACGGGTCCGCGACGTCTGGCTGTCCGGCGAACCGGTCGACGCGACCGAGTACTCCCAGCCGCTGCTCTTCGCGGTCGGCTACGCGATGGGCCGGCTGGTGATGAGCTGGGGAGTGCGGCCGAACGCCCTGCTCGGGCACAGCATCGGCGAGATGGTGGCGGCGACCCTGGCAGGTGTGTTCACCCTGCCGGACGCGGTCCGGCTGGTCCGCGAGCGGGTGGAACTGGTGGCGGACGCCCCGCCGGGCGGGATGCTGGCGGTGGCGGCGGCCGCGGACCGGCTGGCGCCGTACCTGGTCGGCGACGTGGTGGTGGGCGCGGTCAACAGCTCGCGGCAGTGCCTGCTGGCCGGGCCGGACGCCGAGCTGGCCAAGGTGGCCGGGGCGCTGGAGGACGACGGCATCACCTGCCGTCCGGCCAGGTCCCACAAGGCGTTCCACAGTCCGGCGCTCGCCCCGTACGCGGCGGCCTCCACACCCTCGTTCGCCGCGGTGCGTCGCAACCTGCCCTCGATCCCGGTCCATTCGGCGGCCGGAGGCGGTCCGCTGACCGCCGAGCAGGTCGCCGATCCCGCCTTCTGGGCGGGGCAGTTGGCCGGACCGGTGCTGTTCGGTCCGGCGCTGAACAGGTTGCTGGCCGACGGGGACCACCTGCTGGTCGAGGCCGGCCCCGGGCAGGGGCTCGCCGCCCTGGCCCGCCGGCATCCGGCGGTCCGGTCCGGGCGTAGCGCCGTCACGGCGCTGCTGCCGACCCGGCCGGGAACGCCGGAGGACGACCGGCGGGCGCTGCTGTCCGGGGCCGGCCGGCTCTGGGTGGAGGGCCACGACCTGGACCGGGACGCCCTGCAGCCACCCAAGTGAGGTGTCAACCGGCCCGGCCGCCCAGGGTGGCCTGGCCGGATACGACCTTCTCCAGCAGCCCGCGCAGCGTGTCCAGTTCCTCCGTCGAGAGGAACTGGCCGAAGTGCCGGCGGATGTTGCCGATCTGGGTGGGCAGGGCCGAGGTGAGGGTGATCCGTCCGGTGTCGGTGATCACGGCGTAGGTCACCCGGCGGTCGTCGGTGGCGGTCTGCCGGTGGACCAGGCCGGCCAGTTCCATCCGGTCGATCAGCTTGGTGACGCTGGCCTTGGACACCACCAGCGATTGGGAGAGCTCCTGCATCCGCAGCCGCCCCTCCGGCCGGCGGTGCAGCCGGGCCAGCACTTCGAACCAGGCCAGCGAGATCCCGTGGGCGTCCATCAGCTCACGGTCGAGGGTCTTGGAGACCAGCGAGAACGCGTGGACGACGGTCATCCAGGCCTGGAAGCCGGCCTCGCCGGCCTCCGGCGGGGCGATCCCCAGGGGGAGGGACGCCGATTTTTTGATTGACATGGAAACCATCATATGGATACATTGCCGCTCGGAACGGTTTCCAGGTTAATTAATCTCAACGCGCCCCCTTGCGCGCGGCGCGTACCTCCTGAGGGGACGTCATGTCCGAACGCGTAACTCTCTCGGCTGATTCGGCGACCCGCGGGCATCCCGTCCGGACTGCGATCGTGGTCGGGATCGCCCTGTTCATGGCCTCGCTGGACAACCTGATCGTCACCACGGCGCTGCCGAGCATCCGCGAGGAACTGCACACGGGCGTCGAAGGCCTGGAATGGACGGTCAATGGCTACACATTGACCTTCGCGGTCTTCCTGATGATCGCTTCGGCGGTCGCCGACCGGTTCGGCCGCAAGCGGCTCTTCGCGATCGGACTGGCGATCTTCACCGGTTCCTCCGCGCTCGCCGCGCTCTCCAGCAGCATCGAGACGCTGATCGCCGCCCGGGTCGTCCAGGGCCTCGGCGCGGCCATCGTGCTGCCGCTCACCCTGACGCTGCTCTCCGCCGCCTTCCCGCCCGAGAAGCGCGGTGCCGCGCTCGGCGCCTGGGGTGGCATCGGCGGCCTGGCCGTCGCGCTCGGCCCGCTGGCCGGCGGCCTGGTGCTGAACAACCTCTCCTGGTCCTGGATCTTCTGGATCAACGTGCCGATCGGCATCGTCCTGCTGGCGCTCATCCCGGGCTGGCTCACCGAGAGCCACGGCCCGAGCGCCAAGCTCGACCTGGTCGGCACCCTGCTCGCCGGGCTCGGCATGCTCGGTCTGGTGCTCGGCATGGTCCGGGCCGGCGAGCGCGGCTGGACCGACGGCCAGATCGTCGCCAGCCTGGCCGCCGGCGTGCTGTTCTTCGCCGCCTTCGTCTGGTGGGAGGCCCGCACGCCCGCCCCGATGCTGCCGATGCGCTTCTTCCGCAGCGCCACCTTCACGGCGGCCAACCTGGCCTCGCTCTTCATGTACTTCGGCATGTTCGGCGTGATCTTCCTGATCACCCAGTACCTGCAGACCGTGCAGGGTGCCTCGCCGCTCGGTGCCGGCGTCAAGATGCTCACCTGGACCGGCATGACCCTGCTCGCGGCCCCGGCCAGCGGCATCCTGTCCGACAAGATCGGCGGCAAGCCGATCGTCGCGGCCGGCCTCTTCCTCCAGGCCGCCGGCATCCTCTACCTGGCCATGGTGGTCACCCCGACCGCGTCCTACGCCGTCCTGATCCCCGGCTTCATCGCCAACGGCCTCGGCATGGGCCTCTACTACGGCCCGGTCGCCAACCTGGTGCTCGGCTCGGTCGGCCGCGCCGAGGAGGGCATCGCCTCCGGCGCCAACAACGCCATCCGCGAGCTCGGCGGCGTCTTCGGCATCGCCGTGCTGGCCTCGATCTTCACAGCCGAGGGCGGCTACGGCAGCGCCCAGAGCTTCACCGACGGCCTGGCCCCGGCGCTGTGGGTCGGCACCGCGGTGGTCCTGCTCGGCGGCATCTCCGCGCTGTTCATCAAGGGCGGTCCGGCGGCGCAGACCACAGGGGCGCCGGCCGGACCGGCCGGCGAGCCGGTCAAGGAGGCGGTGGGCCGCCCCGGCGGTGCCGTCCTCAGCGAGATCGAGATCTGACCCGTTCCGTACCGGCGCGACCCACCGGGCAACCGCCCGGGGGGTCGCGCCCACGACCGAGAGGTTCGGCCGCCGTGGCACGTCCGGTCATGCTGCTCGCCCTGGTCTGCACCGGCCTGTTCGCCGGATTCTGCTTCTGCTACGCCTTCGCCGTGGTCCGCGCCCTGGCGCGGCTCGACGACCGGGCCTACGTCGTCGCGATGCGGCACCTGAACGAGGCGGTCCCCAGCCCGCCGTTCCTGGTGGTGCTGGCCGGGACGGCGCTGCTGCCGTGGGCCGTCCTCGCGGGCGGCTTCGGCGGCGGTTCGCGCACCTGGCTGCTGGGTGCGGCGGCGCTCTGCGCGGCCGGCGCGATCGCCGTCACCCTGCTCGGCAACGTTCCGCTGAACGCCCGGCTGGCCGCCGGGAGCCCGGTCGCCGAGGCGGACTGGCACGCGCTGCGGCAGGGGTTCGAGGCACGCTGGAACGCCCTGCACGCCGCGCGCACCGCGCTCGCGGTGGCCGCCTTCGGCCTGCTCGCGGCGGGTGGCCCGAAGTAGTCGGCGGCCCGGCGCCACCGTGGGCCGCCCGGGGCGCGCGGTGGCGCTACGCCCGTCCGCGCAGGCCCCGCAGGTGCTCGGCGACGGGCGCCAGCGCCTCGTACATCGCGT
Source organism: Kitasatospora sp. NPDC058032 (assembly GCF_042885845.1). NCBI lineage: Bacteria > Bacillati > Actinomycetota > Actinomycetes > Kitasatosporales > Streptomycetaceae > Kitasatospora > Kitasatospora sp. NPDC058032. Next base: position 442,837 of record NZ_JBHVRK010000005.1, read on the forward strand.
CGAGCTGCTCGGCGGAGAAGCGGTCGATGAAGTGCGCCCGGACGCTGCGCACATGGCACGGCGCGACCCGCTGCATGGTCTCCCAGCCCTGCTCGGTGAGGTGGGCGTAGAGGCCGCGGCGGTCGCCGGGACACTCCTGGCGCAGCACCAGGCCGGCGTTCTCCATGCGGGTGATCTGGTGCGAGAGCCGGCTCTTCGACTGGAGGGTGGCGGTGGCCAGGTCGGTCATCCGCATCCGCCGCTCGGGGGCCTCGGAGAGCACCACCAGGATCTCGTAGTCGTTGATCGCGAGGTTGTGCGGCTGGAGTTCACGGCTGAGCTGGTAGTCCAGCAGCTTGGCGACCTCCAGGTGGGCGCGCCACAACCGCTGCTCCCGGGCGGTGAGCCACGGGGTCTCCTCCTCGGGCCCCTCGGCCGGGGGGGCTGAGATGTCGGCGGGGTCGATCGTGTGCGTCTCCATGGCCCCCACGATACCGCATTTAGTTCAATGTTGTACGACTTTCCCGGTGCTCCCGCCGGACGGCCGACGCGATCCGGCCACGGCGCGTGCGGGGTGCCCGCCGCGCGCCGTGGCCGTGCGGTCAGAGCCCGAAGCGCCGTCCGAGGTTGCCCAGGTTACCGAGTCCGGGCACGTTCATGTTGGGCAACTGACTGTTGCCCGAGCCGTGCTGGCCCGGCACTCCGCCCATCGGCACCCCGGCCTCGGCATGCACCTCGCCCACCGAGCGCTCGGCCATCAGGACCTCGCTCGACTGCAGCAGCACCTGGCCGGCGCCGATGAACTCGAACTGGTGCTCCTCGCCGGAGGCCCCGCCGAGCCCGGTGAGCCGGCGCAGGCCGCCGATCAGCCCGTGCATGTAGTCGTGGTCGTAGTGGTGGCACGGCGCCGGGCAGTCCGCCCAGCCGACCAGCGCCTGCGGGTCCACCCGGATCGGCGGCTCGACGAAGTGCACCGGCCCGTTCGAGGCGGCGACGAACTTGCCGGTGCCGATCAGGGTCAGGAACCCGGGGATGATCGACTGCTTGAGCTTCAGGGTGGGCTCGTAGGCCAGCAGGTTCCCCGAGCGGACCGTCAGGTTCCCGTTCTCCAGGTCGTAGGAGTTCAGGTCGAAGGCCCGGTCGGCCAGCAGCAGCTTGCCGCGGCCCTCGGCGACCACCCAGTCCGCCGCGTGCATGGGGGAGTTGAAGTGCCCGAGCAGCCGGTCGGCCGCGCCGGAGCCGACGCCCTTGAAGGAGATGTCGCCGTAGTAGGCGATCATCTTGCCCTTCTGGAGGAAGTACGGGCCGTTGAGGTCCACCGAGAAGGCGTACGGGTTGACGTTGTCGTTGGACGGCAGGCTGTGCGCGTCGTGCACCACCGGGCCGGAGCCGTCCTGCGCCGTGGGCAGCGGGGCCTGCGCGCCGCCGTACTGCTCCTGGGCGTACTGCTGCGGCGGCTGGGCGGGCGGCGGGGGCGGCGGGTAGCCGCCCTGCTGGGGGTAGCCCTGCGGCGGGTAGGGCTGGCCCTGCTGGGGGTACGGCTGGCCGGGCGGCGGCGGGTAGGGCTGCCCCTGCGGCGGATACGGCTGCCCCTGTGGTGGGTAGGGCTGGCCGGGCGGCGGGTAGCCGGGCTGGGTCGGCTGGCCGTACGGATCCTGGCCGTACGGGGGCTGCGGAGGGTAGGACATCAGAGCTTCTCCTCGCTCGCCTGCACGTACACCGTGCCGTTCCCGGACAGCTCCAGCTGGAACGCCTCGCCGGAGCCGCGGCCGATCATGTCGCGCCACCCGAGCGCGGTGGACAGCTTGTTCTGGACCTGGCCGCGGTGCGCGACGTAGGCCTGCGGGTCGACGTGCACCGGCTGGTGCGGGGTGATCGGCAGCTCGAAGACGCCGCCGTGCGCCATCACCGCGACCGAGCCCTTGCCGTCGAGCTTGGTGGTGAACAGGCCCTGGCCGGTCACCTGGCCGCGGACCATGCCCATCACGCCGCCCTGCGAGCCCATGAACATGGTGGACTGCTGCAGCGAGCCCTCGAAGGCCAGCAGCCGGTCCGCCTCGACGTACAGGGTGTCGCCGGTCAGGTCGATCACGTGCACGTGGTGGCCGCCGTGGCCGAACATCACGCTGCCCTGGCCCTCGACGGTCATCAGCGGGGTGTCCTCGTTGGCCACCCGGCGGCCGATCATCGACATCACGCCGCCCTGGCCGCCGGTGATGTTCGGCGTGAACTTCACCTCGCCGGTGTACGCGAGCATCGCGCCGCGCTGGCTGAACAGCCGCTGGCCCGGGACGACCCGGGCCTCGATCATCTTGCTGTTGATCTTCGTGAACGCCATCAGACGTCGCCCCCGATGGTCAGCTTCTCGGAGGGCTGCACGTAGACCAGCCCCTCGCCGGTGAACTCCACCTGGACGGCCTCGCCGCCGCCCTCGCCGATGAAGGTGCTCCAGCCGGCGCCGGACTTGATGGAGCGGTTGAGGTTGCCGGTGTGGGCGACGTACGCCCCCGGGTCGACCCGCAGCGGTGTGCCCTGCGAGACCCGCAGGATGATCGCCGGCCCCTTGGAGGTGACCGCGGCCCAGCCGTGGCCCTCGACCTTGGTGGTGAACAGGCCGTTGCCGGCGGACAGGCCGTTCAGACCGGTGAAGGTGGTGCCGGTCTTCAGGGTGCCCTCGGTGCAGAGCAGGTTGTCGGACTCGACGTACAGCGTCTCGCCGTTCAGCCGCACGAGGTTGATCTCGGTGGCCTGGTCGGCGAAGTAGCAGGTGCCCTGTCCCTTCACCTCCATGACCGTCATCTGCTCACCGGTGAGCCGACGGGTCACCATGCCGCGCAGGCCGTCACCGCCCCCGCTGAGCTTCTTGAAGTTCATCTGGCCGGTGTACGCGACCATCGAACCGTTCTTGGCCTTCACGGAATCGCCGGTCATGTCGACGGCGAGCGTCTTTGACCCCTGGAGTCGAAACTGTGCCACGGCCGCAATCTAGCGGTCGGCGGGCACGGCGGGGGAGGGGGCGGCGGTGTTCTGGTACGCGTCTGCGACAAAGCGGCCGGCCGGGCTCCGGTACCACCCCCGCCGATTGGTTCGGACAGGTGATCGGTGATAATGGACCGGATGCTTGTGAGCCGGTTCACAAGCGATCCCCAGAGCCCCCCGCGTATCGAGGTACCCATCGTGAACAGCAGCGCCGTCCACCGCCTGCGCCTGGTCTCCGGCCCCGAAGGGGTCTCCTTCCTGCTCCTGCTGCTCTGCTCGTTGCTCAAGCGCACCACCGACTTCAACGCCGTACCGGTGATGGGCATGATCCACGGGATCCTGTTCATCCTGTACGTCGTCTTCTGGATCATGGCCTGGCAGACGCAGAAGTGGGACGTCAAGCGCGGCGCCCTGCTGTTCATCCTCTCGGTGCTGCCCGGCGGCGGCTTCGTGGCCGAGCGGATGCTCGCCAAGGAGGAGCGCGGCAAGGTCGCGGTGCCGGCCGCGGCCTGACTCCTCCCCGCAACGCGCCGGCAGGCTGCCGGGGCCCCCTCTCCCAGTGGGCCCCGGCAGCCTGCCGTCTTTTCCGGGGGTGGTCCGTTCGTCGCTAGTTGACGTTCACCGCGCTCCACGCCGCGGCCACCGCGTTGACCTCCGGGGCGCCGTAGAGGTCCCTGGCGGCGTTCAGGGTGGCGGTGCGGGCCGCCTTGTAGTTGGTGCTCGACGTGAAGTAGACGGTCAGCGCGCGGTACCAGATGGCGGCGGCCTTGTCGCGGCCGATGCCGGCGACGGTGGAGCCGTTGGAGGTCGGGCTGTTGTAGCTGACGCCGTTGATCACCTTGGCGCCGCTGCCCTCGGACAGCAGGTAGAAGAAGTGGTTGGCCACGCCCGAGGAGTAGTGGACGTCAAGGCCGCCGATCCCGGCGTACCAGGCGTCGGGGGACTTGCCGTCCCTGGAGGGCTTGTCCAGGTAGCGCAGCGGCGTGCCGTTGCCGTTGATGTCGATCTTCTCGCCGATCAGGTAGTCCGGCACGTCGGAGGGGATGTTGGCGTACCACTCGACCAGGGTGCCGAAGATGTCCGAGGTGGCCTCGTTGAGGCCGCCGGACTCGTTGAGGTACGTGAGGTTGGCGGTCGCCGAGGTGACGCCGTGGCTCATCTCGTGGCCGGCCACGTCGAGGGCGGTCAGCGGGTGGGTGTTGCTCTGGCCGTCGCCGTAGGTCATGCAGAAGCAGGAGTCCTGCCAGAAGGCGTTGATGTAGGCGTTGCCGTAGTGCACCCGGTTGCTGGCGCCGACGCCGTCGTTGCGGATGCCACTGCGGCCGAAGGTGTTCTTGTAGAAGTCCCAGGTGGCACCGGTGCCGAACTGCGCGTCGACCGCGGCGGACTGGGTGTCGGTGGCGAGGCCGTTGCCCCAGACGTTGTCCGCGTCGGTGTACAGCGCGTTGTTGTTCTTGGCGTTGCCGGTCCACTGGTTGCCGCGGGCCGGGTCCTTGAGCTGGTAGGTGGCGCCGCTCTGGGTGGTGTTGAGGGTGACGGTGCCGACGTGCACGCCCTTGCCGGTGCCGTTGACCGTCTGCACCTCCTCGTGGCTGGAGAGCACCTGTCCGGTGGCGGCGTCGGTGACCAGCTGCTGGCGGCTCGGGGTGCCGTCGGCCCGCTCGCCGTGGACCGCCGTCCGGTAGGCCAGCCGCGGGCTGCCGTCGCCGGCCCAGACCACCAGGGCCGGGGTGCCGGCGCCGTCGACCCGGGTGACCGGGGAGGCGTCCTTGTCGGTCGGGGCGATGCCGACGGTGGCCCGGACCGAGTCGACGGCCTGGGCGGAGGCGGTGCCGGCGGAGATCGCCGGGGTCAGGCTCGCCAGTGCGAGGCGGCCGTCGAAGGCCCGGTCCACCGAGGCGATCGTGCCGTTGGCCTTCTGGTGGACGACCAGGTCGCCGCCGAGCACCGGCAGGCCGGCGTAGGTGCGGTCGTAGCGCAGGTGGCGCGTGCCGTTGGCGTCGACCACCACGTCCTTGACGACCAGCTTCTCCTGGCCGCCGAGGGCGAGCGCCTGGGCCACCGGGGCGGCCTGCTGCCCGGCCAGCGCGATGAGCGAGTCGCGCTGCTGGACGGGGGCGGCGTGGGCGGGGGCGGCGGCGACCTGGATGGCGCCGGCCAGCAGGACGGAGGCGGAGAGTACGGCGCCGGCTGTCAGCTTTCGCTTCACGTACGGGTTCCTTCCACGAAACCGCGGGTGCGCGGTCACGCCACGTACCGGGGCGCCGGGGTCGGCGCCAGGGGCGGTAGGGCGCGGACGTGCTGGTCCCGTGCGGCCTGACGCACCGTCGATGGGTGGGGGCGACGGGCGTCCGGACGGGGCTTTGGTCAGAAGCATGACAACAAAGGGCGTGGAAGGACAGGTCGCCGCCGGGGATTGGCCAGGTCTCGCCAAGACCCGCACGGATGGGTTCGGGTACGACAGTTGACCGGTTCGTCCCGGTTGGTCCGCTGGCGGGTTCCCGCCAGCGGCGAGTCTTGCCGCCCCCGTCCGGCGTTGCTACGCGGGCGAAGGGAATGGAGACGTCCGGGGCCTCCCCTCCCAGTGGGGCCCCGGACGTCTCCCTCGGCGGGCGTCAGTTGACGTTGACCCCGCTCCACGCGGCCGCCACCGCGTTGTACTCGGCGCTGCCGGCGCCGTAGAGGTCGGCCGCCGCGCTCAGGCTGCCGGTGCGGGCCGCCTTGTAGTTGGTGGTCGAGGTGAAGTAGACGGTCAGCGCGCGGTACCAGATCGCCGCCGCCTTGTCCCGGCCGATGCCGGTGACGGTGGAGCCGTTGGAGGTCGGGCTGTTGTAGCTGACGCCGTTGATCACCTTGGCGCCGCTGCCCTCGGACAGCAGGTAGAAGAAGTGGTTGGCCACGCCCGAGGAGTAGTGGACGTCCAGGCCGCCCACCGAGGAGGACCAGGAGTCGGCCGAGGCGCCGTCCTTGGAGGGCTTGTCCATGTAGCGCAGTGGGGTGCCGTCGCCGTTGATGTCGATCTCCTCGCCGATGAGGTAGTCCGGCTTGTCGGCGGGGAGGTTGGCGTACCACTCGACCATGGTGCCGAAGATGTCCGAGGTGGCCTCGTTGAGGCCGCCGGACTCGCCCGAGTAGTTCAGGCCGGCGGTGGCCGAGGTGACGCCGTGGGTCATCTCGTGGCCCGCGACGTCCAGCGCGGTCAGCGGGTTGGTGTTGTTGGTGCCGTCGCCGTACGTCATGCAGAAGCAGGAGTCGTTCCAGAACGCGTTGACGTAGTTCCGGCCGTAGTGGACCCGGCTGGTGGCGCCGACGCCGTTGTTCTTGATGCCGTTGCGGCCGAAGGTGTTCTTGTAGTAGTCCCAGGTGGCCGCCGCGCCGAACTGGGCGTCCACCGCGGCCGACTGGCGGTTGGCGGCGGTGCCGTCGCCCCACACGTTGTCGGTGTCGGTGAGGAGGGTGCCGGAGCCGGAGGTCTTGCCCTTGAGGTCGCTGGTGGACTGGCCGCCGCGCGAGGCGTCCTTGAGCGAGTAGGTCGAGCCGCTCTGGGTGGTGGTCAGCGGGACGGTGCCGACGAAGACGCCGGTGCCGGTGCCGGTGGCGGTCTGCACCTGCTCGTGGCTGGAGAGGACCTGGCCGGTGGCGGCGTCGGTGACCAGCAGTTGGCTGCTGGGGGTGCCGTCGGCGCGGACGCCCTCGACGGTGGTCCGGTAGGCCAGCCGCGGGTTGCCGTCGGCGGCCCAGACGACCAGCTGGGCGGCGCCGGCCCGGTGCACCCGGGTGACCGGCGACTCGTCCTTGTCGGCGGCGATGCCGACGGTGGACTGCACCGCGCCGGTGGCCTGGTCGGCGGCCCGGTCGGCGGGCATCCCCGGGGTCAGGCTGGGCACCGCGATCTGCGCGGTGACGGCCTTGTCGACCGCCTTGACGGCTCCGTCGGCGGCCTGGTGCACGACCAGGTCGCCGCCGAGCACCGGCAGGCCGGCGTAGGTGCGCTCGAAGCGGAGGTGGCGGGTGCCGTTGGCGTCCACCACGGCGTCCTTGGCGACCAGCTTCTCCTGACCGCCCAGCCCGAGGGCCTTGGTCAGCGGATCGGCCTGACCGTTCGCCAGCGCGATCAGGTCGGCGCGCTGTTGCGCGGCCTGCGCCTGGACCGAGGGGGTGGGGGTGGCCTGGGCGGCGGTGCTCACCTGGATGACGCCGGTGACGAGGGCGGTGGCGGAGAGTACGGCGCCGGCTGCGAGCTTTCGCTTCACGTACAGGTCCTTCCGGGAAACCGCGTGTGCGCGGTCGCGCCGCGCTCCGGGGTGCCGGGCTTGGCACCTGAGGGGCGGAACGGGCGCTGACGTGCTGCTCCGTGCGGTCCACGGTGGTCACCGGTGGGTGGGGCGGTGGCCACCGAACGGGGCTGGCGGAAAGCATGACAATCCAACAAGTGAAATGACAGGTCTCGTTCATGAATTGGCCAGGTCTCGCCAACGCGGCGGAAGGTGAACGGCGTGACGAACGGGACGAACCGCCCCGCCGTTCGGCGGGTTACCGTCCGAACCGACGCCCGGTGGCGGGGCGGACGCCGCCGCGGGGGTCAACCGGCCCGTCCGCGCGGATGGTTGGTGCCCGTTCACACCCCGGCAACGTGCTGGTACGTACCTGACAGGTCGACTGGCGGGTTCCCGCCACGTGTCGCGCTTGTCCACCATCAGGACGCCTGGTAGCCCTCCCCGTGCCCGCCGGTACGGTAAGGAGGTGGCCAAGCCCCTCGCACTCGACTTCGACCCGATCGCCCGCGCCGACGAGCTGTGGACCCGCCGCTGGGGGACCGTCCCCGCGATGGCGGCGATCACCTCGGTCATGCGGGCCCACCAGATCCTGCTCTCCCGTGTGGACGCGGTGCTCAAGCCGTACGGGCTGACCTTCGCCCGCTACGAGGCGCTCGTGCTGCTCACCTTCAGCCGGACCGGCGAACTGTCGCTCTCCAAGATCGGTGAGCGCCTGATGGTGCACCCGACCAGCGTCACCAACACCGTCGACCGCCTGGAGCGGGCCGGCCTGGTCGCCCGCCGCCCCAACCCGCTGGACGGCCGCGGGGTGCTCGCCGCGATCACCGGCCGGGGGCGCGAGGTCGTCGAGGGCGCCACCCGGGAGCTCATGGCGATGGAGTTCGGCCTGGAGGAGTACGACGCCGACCAGTGCCGGGAGGTCTTCGAGCTGCTCCGCCCGCTGCGGGTGGCGGCGGGCGACTTCGCCGAGCCGTCCGGCGAGGGGGCTGCGCGGCCGGGGGCGTGAGGGCGGCTACCCTCGTGTGAGCGGTGCGCGGATCCGGACGTACCCCCCGATGCTGCCGAGCGAGGCGATGAAGACGATGAAGGCGACCCCCCTGCTGGGCTGGTACCGCGCCCTGGCCATTGCGACCGGTGTGGCGCTGCTGGTGTTCTGCGGCTTCATGGTCGCGAAGTACGGCTTCCACGCGGCCGAGGACGTGACCACCTACGTCGCGATGCTGCACGGCTACCTCTACATCGGGTACTTCGTGGTGACCTTCCTGCTCGGCCAGAAGCTCAAGTGGCCGCTGGGCCGGATGGTCTTCACCCTGGCCGCCGGCTGCATCCCGTTCGCCTCCTTCGTCGCCGAGCGCAAGGTGGTCGCCGAGGCCGCCGCCAAGCTGCCCGCCGGTGACGCCGCCCGCCAGCCCGCCGGCGTCTGAGCGAAGCCCCGGGGCACATCCGAAGGGCGCCCTTCCCCGTCCGGGGGAGGGCGCCCTTTCGCATGCCCGCGTGGTCGGTGGGCGACGTCCGTCGACAAGTACTAGGACGTCCGAGTAAATTGGTAGGACGTCCTAATAGCTGTGCCGCCCGCTGGCGTGGCGGCCGTACGGAGCGGAGTTCGGGGTCATGGACGCCGAGGAGATCGAGCGCGGGCGGCAGCGCTGGCAGCAGCGGTACGACAGCGCCCGCAAGCGGGACGCGGACTTCACCACCCTCTCCGGGGACGAGGTCGAGCCGGTCTACGGCCCGGCCCCCGGACAGGCCTACGAGGGCTTCGAGCGGATCGGCTGGCCCGGCGAGTACCCCTACACCCGGGGCCTGCACCCGACCGGCTACCGCGGCCGGACCTGGACCATCCGCCAGTTCGCCGGCTTCGGCAACGCCGAGCAGACCAACGAGCGCTACCGGATGATCCTGGAGGCGGGCGGCGGCGGCCTCTCGGTCGCCTTCGACATGCCCACCCTGATGGGCTACGACTCGGACGACGCGCGCTCGCTCGGCGAGGTGGGCCACTGCGGCGTCGCGATCGACTCGGCCGCCGACATGGAGGTGCTGTTCCGCGGCATCCCGCTCGGCGAGGTCACCACCTCGATGACGATCAGCGGCCCGGCCGTGCCGATCTTCTGCATGTACCTGGTCGCCGCCGAGCGGCAGGGCGTCGACCCGGCGGTGCTCAACGGCACCCTCCAGACCGACATCTTCAAGGAGTACATCGCCCAGAAGGAGTGGCTCTTCGCCCCCGAGCCGCACCTGCGCCTGATCGGCGACCTCATGGAGTACTGCGCCAACGGGATCCCGGCGTACAAGCCGCTCTCGGTCTCCGGCTACCACATCCGCGAGGCCGGGGCGACGGCCGCGCAGGAGCTGGCGTACACCCTGGCCGACGGCTTCGCCTACGTCGAGCTGGGCCTGTCCCGGGGCCTGGACGTGGACGTCTTCGCACCCGGCCTGTCCTTCTTCTTCGACGCGCACCTCGACTTCTTCGAGGAGATCGCCAAGTTCCGCGCCGCCCGCCGGATCTGGGCCCGCTGGATGCGCGAGCGGTTCGGCGCGAAGACCGAGAAGGCCCAGTGGCTGCGGTTCCACACCCAGACCGCCGGTGTCTCGCTCACCGCCCAGCAGCCGTACAACAACGTGGTCCGCACCGCCGTCGAGGCGCTCTCGGCGGTGCTCGGCGGTACCAACTCGCTGCACACCAACGCCCTGGACGAGACCCTGGCACTGCCCTCCGAGCAGGCCGCCGAGATCGCCCTGCGCACCCAGCAGGTGCTGATGGAGGAGACCGGTGTCACCAATGTGGCCGACCCGCTGGGCGGCTCCTGGTACGTCGAGGCGCTGACCGACCGGATCGAGCAGCAGGCCGAGGAGATCTTCCGCAAGATCCTGGACAAGGGCCGTGAGGACCACGCGATCGGTCCGATCACCTCCGGCATCCTGCGCGGGATCGAGGACGGCTGGTTCACCGGCGAGATCGCCGAGGCCGCCTTCCAGTACCAGCGGGGCGTGGAGAAGGGCGAGAAGCGGGTCGTCGGCGTCAACTGCCACCCGCGCAGCGTCACCCCCGAGCTGGAGATCCTGCGGGTCAGCCACGAGGTGGAGCGCGAGCAGGTCCGGGTGCTCGGCGCGCGCAAGGCGGGCCGGGACGAGGCCGCGGTCCGGGCCGGGCTGGACGCGATGCTGGCCGCCGCGCGGTCCGGCGCGTCGATGATCCCGCCGATGCTGGACGCGGTGCGCGCCGAGGCGACCCTGGGCGAGATCTGCAACGTGCTGCGCGAGGAGTGGGGGATCTACCGGGAGGCCGCCCGGTTCTGAGCCGGTCCGCACGGGCGTGAAGGCCGCCCGGCGCCCCTTCGCGGGGTGCCGGGCGGCCTTCGCCGTGCCCGGCCTCAGCCGGACTGCGGGATCGGGAAGGGGCCGAGCAGCAGACCGGTGAAGCGCCGGGTCCACTCGGGGGTGATCGGCTCGCCGCTGACCAGCACCCGGTGCTCGACCGTCCCGGCGATGGTGTCGAAGATGATGTCGACCTCCTCGCGGGTGGTCGCCTCGTCGCAGTCCGGTGCCAGCTCGCCGCGGGCCTGGGCGGCCGCGCGGCCCTGCCGGACCAACCGCTTCTGCGGGTCGACGATCGACTCCCGGATCCGCCGGCGCAGCTGCCCGTCGCGGGTGCCCTCGGCGAACAGGGCGAGCAGTGCCGCCTGGGTCTCCGGGCGGGCCAGCAGATCCGCGAACTGGGCCACCACGGCCTCGATGTCGGCCTGCAGACTGCCCAGGTCGGGCATCACCAGCTCGTCGAAGAGGCTGGCGACGGCATCCACCACCAGCTCGTTCTTGGACGGCCAGCGGCGGTACAGGGTGGTCTTGGCGACCCCGGCGCGGGTCGCGACATGACCCATGGTGAGACCGCCCCAGCCGAGTTCGGCCAGCGCCTCGCGGGTGGCGTCCAGGATGGCGCGATCGGCGGCGGCGCTGCGCGGGCGGCCCTTGGCCCGGGTGGTGGCGGTCTCCGGGGTCTCCGGGACGAATGGCTGGGGGGCCGGCACCGGGCCTCCTCTGCGATTTACCGGTAAGTAACTTGGGTGGGGCTGGTAACGGTAGCGACTTCTTCGTGTCCAGGTCAGCCGGGCTGCGCCGGAAAGTGGCCCAGCTCACGTCCGGCAGGCCCCGGCGGGGGTTGCGGCGGGTGCCCCGGGTCCAGTTACGCTACGACTCGTAGCGAAAGCGACGACCAGGCGCCGCGTCCCCGTGGGACGGGAGCGGCGCGGGCGCGGATGGGGATCCGCGCCGAACGGTTCAGGCTATCGGGCAGTGGCTCCGCCACCCCGGGAATCGGGACCGCGCAGCCCGCGCGGGGCGTTTTCCGGGAGGTTGGTGCCCACCAGCGGCGCGGGCGGGGGAGGATGGTGCCATGCAGCCACGGAATTCTCGTCTCAACAGTGCCGCCCTGCGTGGTGCGGTCGACCTCGCCGCGGTGAAGGCAGCCGGCGAGGCTGCCCAGAAGGCCGAGCAGGCCAGGGCCGAGCGGGCCCGCCAGGCGGGCGCCGGAGATGCGGCCGGGGACGCCCCGGCCGGGACCGGGTACCCGCTCGTCGTCGACGTCACCGAGGACACCTTCGAGGTGGAGGTCGTCCAGCGGTCCACCGAGGTGCCGGTGGTCGTCGACTTCTGGGCCGAGTGGTGCGGGCCCTGCAAGCAGCTCAGCCCGATCCTGGAGCGCCTGGCCGAGGAGTACGCCGGCCGGATCGTGCTCGCCAAGATCGACGTCGACTCCAACCAGCTGATCGCCCAGCAGTTCGGCATCCAGGGCATCCCGGCCGTGATGGCCGTGGTGGCCGGCCAGCTGGTCCCGCTGTTCCAGGGCGCCGAGAACGAGGCCAACGTCCGCAAGGTGCTGGACCAGCTGATCCTGGTCGCCGAGCAGCGCTTCGGCATCGTCGGCACCGGCGGCGGCGCGCCCGTCGAGGGCGCGGAGGCCGCCGCCCCGCGCCGCCCGGAGGACCCGGCGCTGTCCGCGGCCCACGACGCGCTCGACCAGGGGGACCTGAGCGGCGCGATCCAGGCCTACCGGAACGTGCTGGCCGACCAGCCGGGCAACGCCGAGGCCAAGGTCGGCCTGGCCCAGGCCGAGCTGCTGCAGCGGATCGAGGGACTGGACCTGCAGACCGTCCGGACCGCCGCCGCGGCGGACCCCGGGGACGTCGAGGCCCAGCTGCGGGCGGCCGACCTGGACCTGGTCGGCGGGCACGTCGAGGACGCCTTCGGCCGGCTGGTGACGACGGTCGGCAGGACCTTCGGCGAGGACCGGGACGCGGCCCGGCTGCGGCTGCTGGAGCTGTTCGAGGTGATCGGCCCGGAGGACCCGAGGGTCACCGCGGCGCGCCAGGCGCTGGCCCGGGTGCTGTTCTGACGCGGCGTCGGGTGACACGGTGGATGACCTGCGGTGCCGCCTGGTGATTTGGCGACAATACGGTCATCGTCTCTGAGGTTTACCAAATCTTGACAACACCCGTGGATGGTCACGACATGTGACCGTCCACGGGTGTTTCGCTGCCGTTTCCTAGGGGTTTAGCCCTCACGAATCCTCCATTTCGTCACGCTGCGTGCCCAGGGCGCCGATTTCATGATCATTCGCGCTCGTGTGGGATTACCCGTCAGTAATGCAACCTCTTGTGCTTCGCCCGGGATTCGAGCAGCATCGGCACGCCCGGTCCCCACACTTCGACCCCCGCCGGCAGCCGGTCGGCGGACCCGGAGGAGGGGATCCCCACCGGGCGGCCGGCGGTCCCGCCGCCGGCGAGAGGGCAGGGGGGTATCCGCTCCCACGGCGGTTCCTGTCCTTCGTACGGCCGCGCTGCCCGCGCGGTCGCTGGTTGTCGCTCGGGGGGACCGCCCGTGTCGCCACGGCGCTCTCCGCTACCGAGGACGTAGCTCTCTCCCATCCCAGGCCCCCATCGGTGCGGCATCCGCCACCGGGGAGCCGGAGATGTACGTCCCAGAAGGAGGACACGCATGTCCAGGACCTACGGCAAGACCCGCTGGAAGCGCTTCGCCCTGGTGATGGTGCCGAGCCTCGCGGCCACCGCCGCGGTCGGCGTCGGACTGGCGAACAGCGCGCTCGCCGCCTCGTTCAGCATCTCGGGCCAGCAGTTCAAGGTCTCCGCGAAGGAGCTGCACGGCACCAACTTCGCGCAGTTCGGCTCGATCGACGTCCAGACCGACAAGACGACCCACCCGGTCGCGGTCTCGGCCTTCGACACCGCCCGGATCAAGGGGATGTGCCAGTCGCTGGTCACCGACCCGAACGTGATCCCGCTGCCCTTCAAGCTCCCGAAGGTCACCCTCCGCCTGGAGGCCGGTGACAGCGAGGACGAAGCGCGTCAGGTCCAGGCCGGGAACCTGCTGATCGACCTCGACTACCTGGAGGCCGATGCCGAGTTCGGCCACATCAACATCGGCCAGGACGCCTCCACCCTCACCGGCGAGGCCACCAAGAACTGGAAGTCCGCGCTCGGCTCCGGCCTGCCCAGCGGCAAGACCGGTTTCGCCCAGGCCGCGGAGACCGCCGACCTGTACGGCGTGAAGCAGACCGCGTGGGCCACCTCGGCGGGCACCTTCAAGCTCAAGGGCCTGAAGCTCAACCTCTACACCGACGGCAACCACGAGTGCTTCTGAGCCGGTTCCTCGGCTGACCGGCTGACCGCCTGACGGCGGGTCGGGGGCGGGGGACGGCGGCCGCACGGGCCGCCGTCCCCGGGCTCCCCCTTTCCGTTTCACCTCGTCACACCATCGAGGAGCTGCTCCGTGTCCAGCACCCTTGCCGAGCCGCGGCCCGCCGAACGCGAGAACCCCCTGAGGTGGGTCCGCCGGGCGTTCCGTGACTTCCGCCGTTCCCGGCCGTTCTACGGCGGGCTGCTGGCCGTCCTCGCCGGCGTCCCGATCATGTACTTCCCGTACGCCAACCTGTCGTTGAACGGCATGACGCTCGCCATGGCCACCACCGCCGGCGCGGGCTCGCTGATCATCGGGGTGCTGCTGATCGTGCTCGGGCTGACCGCCTGGTTCCAGCCGGTCGTCCGGGTCTTCGCGGGCATCGCCACCACCCTGCTCACCCTGGTCTCGATCCCGGTCTCCAACCTGGGCGGCTTCGGGATGTCGATCCTGCCGGGTCTGATCGGCGGCGGTCTGATGATCGCCTGGGCGCCGTTCCAGGCCACCGACCCGGCCGGGGCCGCGGTCGCCGCCGCGTCCGGCGGGGGGACGGCCACCGCCACCGCGGCCGAGGAGCCCGTCGAGCAGCCCCCGGCCACCGAGGGCACCGTCCCGGCACAGCAGGCCGCGGCGCCCGAGGAGGCCCGGTGAGCGAGCCGCGCGAGGAGCTCCCGCAGGCCCCGGCGCAGCGATCGCCGCGGCACGCGGCGCCCCGCACGCCGGTCCGGGCACGGCTGCGCGGCCGGGCGCTGGCGATGGCCGCGGTGCCGACCGCGCTGCTGATGGCCGCCGCCTACACGCCGAACCCGGCGATCGCCGAGTCCACCGCCGGCAAGCCGTGCGCCACCGCCCCGGACAGCGTGCCGCAGTCGCCCGCGGTGGCCGAGACGCCGGTGCCCAAGAGCGAGCTGCCGCCGCCGGTCCCCGGTCCGTCCGTGCCGCTGCCCGAGGCCCCGGCCACCGAGGCCCCGGCCGCCGGGACGCCCGCGCCGACGGACGCCCCGACGGCCGTGCCGGAGCCGACGGCCGGCGCGACGGCGACCGCGACCGCGACGGCGACCGCGACCCCGACGGCCGGGGCGAGCGCGAACCCCGAGGGCGGCGTCGTCCGGGCCGGCCTCGCCGACGACCTCCTCGGCGGCATCACCCACCTGGTCACCCCGGGCGGCTCACCGAGCCCCACCGCCGCCGGCACCCCGGCCGCCGACCCGACGGCCGTGCCGACCGGCAGCGCGGCGCCCACGCCCTCGGCCACCCCGGGAACGCCCACGCCGACCGCGCCGACCACGCCGACCGCGTCGGCCGGACCGGCGACGCCGACCACCCCGGCCGCGTCGACGACGCCCTCCGCCACCGCGTCCGCCAGGGCGAAGCCGTCCGCCGGCGCCACCGCCTCCGGCTCCGCCACCCCCGCCGCGAGGCCGACCGGGTCCGGCAGCCCCTCGGCCACCCCGTCCAAGGACCCGAACTGCCTGGTCGACACCAAGGCGCTCGCCCCGAACGGCAAGCCGGCCGACAACCCGATCCTGGTCCCGGACCAGAACTGGACCCTGCAGACCACCCGGCTCGCCCTGAACCACGCCGTGCTGCTCGGCGTGGTCGACGTCCGGACCCCCACCGGTACCAAGCGGGTGCTGAAGTTCGAGGTGGAGAGCGTCGACATCGAGAACCTGCACATGTCGACGCTGCAGGGCAACGGCAAGACCTTCCACGTGAAGGGCGCGCCCGGCTCGGTCTCGACCATGCGCAAGGGCCCGGTGACCATGTACGTGGAACGGCTCTCCGGCCATCTGTCCAAGGTGCTCGGCCTGCCGATCCCGATCGACCTGGGCGAGCTCACCCTCACCCCCGACGGCCCGCTGCCGCAGTGGCTGTACGACCTGATCGGCCAGCTCCAGCTGCCGCTGTGGATCGAGCTGACCGGGGTGACCGCGATCCAGTCGGGCCAGTTCGGCGGCACCCTGAAGATCCCCGGCATGCGGCTGTCCAACGACGACCAGCCCTACCCCGGGAACGCCTGAGGCCCGGCCCCCCCGACGCCCGTGGGGCGGCCCCTCCCTCCGGAGGGACCGCCCCACGGGCGTGTTCCGCGCTGCCTCAGGCCTTGCGGGTGCCCAGGTGGTGCACCTGGACCATGTTGGTGTTGCCGGGGATGCCGGGCGGGGAGCCGGCGGTGACGATCACGGTGTCGCCCTCGCCCAGTTCGCCGATCCGCAGCAGCTCGCGGTCGACCTGCGCGACCATCTCGTCGGTGGTCTCCACCTGCTCGGTCACGTGCGCCTCGACGCCCCAGCTCAGCGAGAGCTGGTTGCGGGTGGCGTGGTCCGGGGTGAAGGCGATCACCGGGATCGGCGAGCGGTAGCGGGAGAGCCGGCGCGCGGTGTCACCGGACTTGGTGAACGCGACCAGCGCCTTGCCGTTCAGGAAGTCGCCCAGCTCGCACGCGGCGCGGGCGATGGAACCGCCCTGGGTGCGCGGCTTGCGGCCCGGGTTGAGCGGCTGGAGGCCCTGGGAGACCAGCTCCTCCTCGGCCTTCTCGCAGATCCGGCTCATGGTGCGGACGGTCTCGACCGGGTATTTGCCGACGCTGGACTCGGCGGACAGCATGACCGCGTCGGTGCCGTCCAGGATGGCGTTGGCGACGTCGGAGACCTCGGCGCGGGTCGGACGCGAGGCGTGGATCATCGACTCCATCATCTGGGTGGCGACGATGACCGGCTTGGCGTTGCGGCGGGCCAGGGTGATCAGCTGCTTCTGGACCAGCGGCACCCGCTCCAGCGGGTACTCGACGGCCAGGTCGCCGCGGGCCACCATGATCGCGTCGAAGGCGAGGACGATCTCCTCCATCGCCTCGACGGCCTGCGGCTTCTCGATCTTGGCGATGACCGGCACCCGGATGCCGACCTCGTCCATGACCGCGTGGACGTCCTTGATGTCCGCGGCGTTGCGGACGAAGGACAGGGCGACCATGTCGACGCCCAGACGCAGGGCGAAGCGCAGGTCCTCCTTGTCCTTCTCGGACAGGGCGGGCACGTTGACGGCCGCGCCGGGGAGGTTGATGCCCTTGTTGTTCGAGAGCACGCCGCCCTCGACGACCACGGTCTTCACCCGCGGGCCGTCGACGCTGACGACCTCCAGGGCGATGACGCCGTCGTTGATCAGGACCGGGTCACCGGGCTTGACGTCGCCCGGCAGACCCTTGTAGGTGGTTCCGCAGATGTGCTGGTCACCGGGGACGTCCTCGGTGGTGATGGTGAACTCGTCGCCGTTGTCGACGGTCACCGGGCCGTTGGCGAAGGTCGCCAGACGGATCTTGGGGCCCTGCAGGTCGGCCAGAACGCCGATGGTCCGGCCGGTGTCCGCGGAGACCTGGCGGACCTTGCGGTACCGCTCCTCGTGCTCCGCGTGGGTGCCGTGGCTCATGTTCAGTCGGGCGACGTTCATGCCCGCTTCGACGATGGCCTTGAGCTGTTCGTAGGAGTCCGTCGCGGGACCCAGGGTGCAGACAATTTTCGCTCGGCGCATATCGATCAGTCTATCCGTTCGTGTTATTGGTGCATTCGGCCCGAATGGAGAGGAAACGGCGCCCAGGAGTCCGCGGAGCGAGACGACGGGGGGTCAGTTTTCGGACGACCGGTGCACCAGGGCGAAGGCCTGCCGGGCGATCTCCAGCTCCTCGTCGGTGGGGACGACGGCGACGGCCACCCGTGCGCTGCCGCCGGAGGGCAGCAGCGCCGGGGAGATGATCCTCGGCTCGCGCGAGCGTACCGAGTTGAGCTCGGGATCGACGGCGATGCCGAGCTCCTCCAGCCCGGCCGTGGCGGCCGCCCGCACCGGGGCCGCGTTCTCCCCGACACCGGCGGTGAAGGCGATCGCGTCCACCCGGCCGAGCACCGCGTAGTACCCGCCGATGTACTTGCGCAGCCGGTGGATGTAGGCGTCGAAGGCCAGCTTCGCGTCGGCGTCGCCCCCGTCGGCGCGGCGCATGATCTCGCGCATGTCGTTGTCGCCGCACAGGCCCAGCAGGCCGCTGCGGCGGTTGAGCAGGTTGTCGATGCCGTCGATCGACAGTCCGCCCACCCGGTGCAGGTGGAAGACCACGCCCGCGTCGATGTCACCCGAACGAGTGCCCATCACCAGGCCCTCCAGCGGGGTCAGGCCCATCGAGGTGTCCAGGCAGCGCCCGCCGCTCACCGCCGACGCGGAGGCGCCGTTGCCCAGGTGCAGCACGATCACGTTCACCTCGGCCGGGTCCTTGCCGAGCAGCCGCGCGGTGGCCCGCGAGACGTACTGGTGCGAGGTGCCGTGGAAGCCGTAGCGGCGCACCCGGTGCTCGTCGGCCACGGCCTTGTCGATCGCGTACCGCGCGGCGTACTCGGGCATCGAGGCGTGGAAGGCGGTGTCGAAGACGGCCACCTGCGGCAGGTCCGGCCGCAGCGCGCGGGCCACCTCGATGCCGGTGATGTTGGCCGGATTGTGCAGCGGTGCCACCGGGATCAGCCGGCGGATCTCCTGGAGCACGTCGTCGGTGACCACGGTCGGCTCGGTGAAGCGCAGGCCGCCGTGCACCACCCGGTGGCCGATCGCGGCCAGCTCGGGGGAGTCCAGCCCGAGGCCGTCGGCGGACAGCTCCTCGGAGACCGCCTTGAGCGCCGCGCCGTGGTCGGGGAAGGCCTGGACGGTCTCCCGCTCCGCGCCGCCCCGCGGGGTGTGCACCAGCCGGCCGCCGGCCTCGCCGATCCGCTCGGCCAGTCCGGAGGCCAGCCGGTCGCCGTCCAGCATGTCGATCAGCTGGTACTTCACCGACGAGGAGCCGGCGTTCAGCACCAGGACCCGAGTGCCGCCACTCATGCCGTGCCCCCTTCACCGCGCGGCTGGGACCCGCGCTCCTGCGACTGGATGGCGGTGATCGCCACCGTGTTCACGATGTCCTGCACCAGCGCGCCGCGCGACAGGTCGTTGACCGGCTTGCGCAGCCCCTGGAGCACCGGCCCGACCGCGACCGCCCCGGCCGAGCGCTGGACCGCCTTGTAGGTGTTGTTGCCGGTGTTGAGGTCCGGGAAGATCAGCACGGTCGCCCGCCCGGCCACCGGCGAGCCCGGCAGCTTGGTCGCCGCGACGTGCGCGTCCACCGCCGCGTCGTACTGGATCGGCCCCTCGACCAGGATGTCCGGGCGCAGCTCGCGCACCAGCTCGGTGGCCTTGCGGACCTTGTCGACGTCGGCGCCGGAGCCGGAGGTGCCGGTCGAGTAGGAGAGCATCGCGACCCGCGGCTCGACGCCGAACTTGGCGGCGGTGGCCGCCGACTGGATGGCGATGTCGGCCAGCTGCTGGGCGTCCGGGTCGGGGTTGACCGCGCAGTCGCCGTACACCAGCACCTTGTCCGCCAGGCACATGAAGAAGACGCTGGAGACGATGGACGCGCCCGGAGAGGTCTTGATCACCTCGAAGGCGGGCCGGATGGTGGCGGCGGTGGAGTGCACCGCGCCGGAGACCATGCCGTCGGCGATGCCCTCCTGGACCATCAGGGTGCCGAAGTAGGAGACGTCGGTGACCACGTCCAGGGCCAGCTCGACGGTCATGCCCTTGTGCGCGCGCAGCTTCGCGTACAGCTCGGCGAACTGGCGGCGCAGCGGGCTGGTGGCCGGGTCGACGATCCGCACCTGGGCGCGGTCGGCGGCCGGGATCTCGGCCGGCAGCTCGATGCCCAGCGAGGCGGCCTTGCGGCGGACGGCGTCGGCGTCGCCGAGCAGGGTGAGGTCGCAGATGTTGCGGCGCAGCAGGATCTCGGCGGCGCGCAGCACCCGCTCCTCGGTGCCCTCCGGCAGCACGACGTGCCGACGGGTCGCCCTGGCCTGCTCCAGCAGCTCGTGCTCGAACATCATCGGGGTCACCCGCTCGGACCGGCCGACCTCGATCAGCTTGGTCAACTCGTCGGTGTCCACGTGCAGTTCGAACAGGCCGAGGGCGACCTCGGCCTTCCGGGGGCTGGCCGTCGAGAGCTTGCCCTCCAGGTGGGTCAGCGCGGCGGCGGTGAGCCAGCTGCCCTCCGGGACGACCGCGACCGGCGTGCCGGGGGCGAGCCGGGCGGCCAGCGCCATCACGTTCGGGCCGGGGCGCAGGCCGAGGGTGAGCAGTACGCCGGCGATCGGCGGGGCGCCGGCGGCGTGCGCGGCCAGCGCGCCGATCACCAGGTCGGCGCGGTCGCCGGGGGCCACCACCAGGGCGCCCTCGGTCAGCGCGTCCAGGAAGGTCGGCAGCATGGCGCCGCCGAAGACGAAGCCGCGGACGTCCCGGGCCAGGCCGGCCGCGTCGCCGAGCAGCACCTCGGCGCCGGTGGCGTCGACCAGCTGGGCGACGGTCGGCGCGGCCAGCCCCGGTTCCTCGGGGATGACGTAGGCGGGGATCGGCAGCTTCTCGGTGAGCTTGCGCTGGACCGGCTGCTCGGCGGCCGGGGCGACCCGGTTGGCGATCACCGCCAGGGTTTCGCAGCCGAGGTCGGTGTAGGCGCGGTGGGCGTTGCGGACCTCGGCGATCACCGTGTCGGCGTCCTCGCCGTGTCCGCCGATCACCGGCAGCACGGCGGCGCCGAACTCGTTGGCCAGCCGGGCGTTGAAGGCCAGCTCGTCGGGGATGTTGGTGTCCGCGAAGTCGGTGCCCAGCACCAGGACCGCCTGGCAGCGTCGCTCCAGCGCGTGGAAGCGGTCGACCAGGACCGAGACCAGCTCGTCCTGGCCGTGCGCGGCCTGCAGCGCGGCGGCCTCCTCGTAGGTGAGGCCGTAGAGCTCGGTGGCCGGCAGGTCCAGCCGGTACCGGGCGCGCAGCAGCTCGACCACGTGGTCCGAGCCGGCCTCGCCCGGTGCATGGGCGTGCACCAGGGGGCGGAACACCCCGACCCGGTCCACCCGGCGGGTGAGCAGCTCCATGACGCCGAGTTCCACCGCCTGGCGGCCGTCCCCGCGGTCGATCCCGGTCACGTACACGCTGCGCGCCACGTGGCTCTCTCCGTCCCGTCGTCTCAGGAAGTGGTCATATCGACCATACCTTCGCACCGTGAACGCCCGTCCGCGAGCAGAACGGGACGGCTCGTGGCAAGGGGCCGAAGGTCACCGGACGCCGCTACGGCGTGCGGTCGGGGCCGACCAGCCGGACGGTCACGCCGTCCGGCCGCTCGATGAGGAACAGCTGGGTGACCCGCTTGTCCAGCAGCCAGCCGTGCCGGTGGACCAGGCAGCCGCCCGGGCCCGCGGTCCAGCCGTCGGCGGCGAGCCGGACGCGCAGCCGGCGGGCGGCCTCGGCGCCGGGCAGGCCCTCGGTGCTCACGATCGCGAGGTCGCGGCGGCAGGCGTGCAGTCCGCAGCTGCGGTCGGGGCCGCTGTCGTGCCGGACGGTGAGGCCGGGCGGCAGCGACAGCTCGGAGCGCTCCGGGGAGAAGGGCTCGTGGACGGCGAGCTGGTAGAGCAGGCCGAGGACGAGGCCGACCAGGGAGTGGGCGGCGATCACGATGGTGGCCCCGGCGGCGGGCTGTCCGGACCCCCGGGTGGGCCGGGGCCCGCACAGCCGCCGTTCGGCCAGCGTGCCGAGCAGGACCACCAGCCCGGCGGCGAGCGGGTAGCCGGACTGGGACTCGGCGACCGCCCGGCTGTGGAACCACCCCCGCTCCAGGCCGACCGGGATCACCGCGAGGGCGGCCAGGACGGCGGCGACCGCCACCCCGACCGCCCGGGTGCGGGCCAGTGCGGCCCAACAGGCCAGTGGCAGCAGAACGTAGCCCCAGCCCAGCACCAAACCCACAGAAGGCCCCCCGCCCGCTGTCGACGTCTCAGCCGGGGAGCCTAGAACGTCACGCCGGGCGGAGCCAGATGGTCGCGAGCGGCGGCAGGACCAGCTCGGCGCTGCGCGGCTGCCCGTTCCACGCGGACGCATCCGCCTTCACCGGAAGGGAGTTGGCGGTTCCGCTGCCACCGTACTCGGTGGCGTCGGTGTTGAGGACCTCTTCCCACAACTGGTCGCGCCCGGCCAGCTCCGGCAGGCCCACCCGGTGGGCGTGCCGCACGACGGGGGAGAAGTTGCAGACGGCGACCAGCGGGGTTCCGTCGGCGGCGTAGCGGACGAAGGAGAGCAGGTTGTCCTCGGCGGCGCCGCCGTCGAGCCAGCGGAAGCCGGCCGGGGCGGTGTCCTGCTCCCACAGCGCCGGGGTGTCGAGGTAGCACCGGTTGAGGTCGCCGACCAGCCGGCGCACGCCCCGGTGCTCGTCGTGGGACGGCCACTGGTCGTCGAGCACCCACCACTGCGGGCCCTGCTCGTGGTGCCACTCCGCGCCCTGGGCGAACTCCTGTCCCATGAAGAGCAGTTGCTTGCCCGGGTGGGCCCACATGAAGCCGAGGTAGGCGCGGTGGTTGGCGCGCTGCTGCCACCAGTCGCCGGGCATCTTGGCGACCAGCGCCTGCTTGCCGTGCACCACTTCGTCGTGCGAGATCGGCAGGATGTAGTTCTCCGAGTAGGCGTACACCATCGAGAAGGTGATCTCGTTGTGGTGGAACCTGCGGTGCACCGGGTCCTTGCTCATGTAGACCAGGGAGTCGTGCATCCAGCCCATGTTCCACTTGAGGCCGAAGCCGAGGCCGCCCTGGTCGGTGGGCCGGGTGACGCCGTCCCAGGCGGTGGACTCCTCGGCGACGGTGATCACGCCGGGGCAGCGCCGGTAGACGGTGGCGTTCATCTCCTGGAGGAAGGCGGCCGCGTCGAGGTTCTCCCGCCCGCCGAACCGGTTGGGGGTCCAGGCGCCGCTGTCCCGCGAGTAGTCGAGGTAGAGCATGGAGGCGACGGCGTCCACCCGCAGGCCGTCGACGTGGAACTCCTCGCACCAGTACACCGCGTTGGCGACCAGGAAGTTGCGCACCTCGACCCGGCCGTAGTCGAACTCCAGGGTGCCCCAGTCCGGGTGCTCGGCGCGCTGCGGGTCGGCCGGCTCGTACAGCGGCTCGCCGTCGAAGCGGGCGAGCGCGAAGTCGTCCTTGGGGAAGTGCGCGGGCACCCAGTCGACGATGACGCCGATGCCGTGCCGGTGCAGGGTGTCCACCAGGAAGCGGAAGTCGTCGGGGCTGCCGAGCCGGGCGGTGGGGGCGTAGTAGCCGGAGACCTGGTAGCCCCAGGAGCCGCCGAACGGGTGCTCCATGACCGGCATGAACTCCACGTGGGTGAAGTTCAACTCCTTCAGGTACCGGGGGAGTTCGGCGGCGATGGCGCGGTAGGTGGTGAGGTCGGGGCGCCAGGACGGCAGGTGCAGCTCGTACACCGACATCGGGGCGCGGTGGTGCGCGGTGCGCGCCCGGCGGGCCATCCACTCGCCGTCCTGCCAGCGGTGGGTGGACGCGGTGACGACCGAGGCGGTGCCGGGCGGGACCTGTGCGGCGCGGGCGAGCGGGTCGGCCTTGTCCAGGACCCAGCCCTGCCGGGTGTGGATCTCGTACTTGTACTGGGTGCCCTCGCCGAGGCCGGGGACGAACAGCTCCCAGACGCCGGAGGAACCGAGCGAGCGCATCGGGTGACCGGTGCCGTCCCAGTGGTTGAAGTCGCCGATCAGCCGGACGCCGACGGCGTTCGGCGCCCAGACCGCGAACGCGGTGCCGGGCACGCCGTCCACGGTGCGCGGGTGCGAACCCAGGGCCCGCCAGAGCTGCTCGTGCCGGCCCTCGGAGATGAGGTGCAGATCGAGGTCACCGAGGGTGGGCGGGGTGCGGTAGCCGTCGTGCTGGCGGATCGGCTCACCGCCGGGGTAGCTCACCAGCAGCTGGTAGTCGGGCACCTGCGGGGCGGCGAGCAGGCCGGTGAACAGCCCGCCCTGCTGGTGGGTGAGTTCGACGGGGCCCTGGCCGGTCTCCACCACGACCCGCTCGGCGAACGGGCGGAGCACCCGGATCGCGGTGCCGCCGTGCACGGGGTGGGCGCCGAGCAGGGCGTGCGGGTCGTGGTGCTGGCCGCCGACCAGCCGGTCCACCTCGCCGGGCGGCAGCGGCGCCTCGGGCAGCCGCAGCGCTCCGGTGGGCGCCGGTCCCGGGACGGGCACCGGTTCGGCGGCGGGCAGCGGCTCGGCGGGAAGGGGCTCGGCGGACGGTGGCTCGGCGGGGGCCGGCTCGGCCCGCCGGACGGTCGCGGGCTCACGCTTCGGGGAGTCCGTGCCGGCCAGGAAGGTGGCCGGCACGGAGCGGGTGGTGCGGCCTGGCGGGTCGAGCGGCGTCACGGCGGGGACCTCTCTTGGAGCGGGGCGGCGGAACGAGGGACGTCAGACGGTGAGCGCCAGCCGGTTGATCGCGGCCAGCGGGATCGGCAGCCAGCTCGGCCGGTGCCGGGCCTCGTACACCACCTCGTACACCGCCTTGTCGATCTCCAGGGCGCGCATCAGCTCCGGCGAGGCGGCCGGGTCGGTGCCGCCGCCCGCGGTGTAGCCGGCGCAGAAGGCGGTGCGGTTGCGCTGCGCCCAGGCGGCGGCCAGGTGCGCCAGCTCCGGGTCGGGCGGCCCGCCGGCCAGCAGGTGGGCGGCGGCGTAGTCGAAGGAGCGGAGCATCGCGGCGACGTCCCGCAGCGCGGTCTGCGGCTCGCGCCGTTCGGCGACCGACTTGGCCGGCTCGCCCTCGAAGTCCAGCAGCACCCAGCCGTGCGGGGTGCGCATCGCCTGGCCGAGGTGCAGGTCGCCGTGGATCCGCTGGACCGGCAGGCCGTCCGGGTGGGCGTCGGCCAGCTGCCCGAAGGCAGAGCGCAGCGCGCCCCGGTAGCGCATCAGCCCCGGGACGGCGGCGACCGCGCTGTCCAGCCGGTCGGCCATCGCGGTGGCCAGCTGCCGGGTCTGGGTGCGGTCCAGCCGGGCGACCGGCATCGAGCGGGCGAGCACCCGGTGCACCTCGGCGGTGGCCCGGCCGAGCCGGTGCGCCTCGATCGCGAAGTTGCCCGGCGACGGGTCGCCCTTCAGCCGGCCGACCTGGTCGAGGGCGAGCTCCCAGCCGTCCTCGGCCTCGGGGAGGTAGCGCTGGAGCAGCCCGAGGGTGGCCGGCTCGGCGCGCTCCAGACGGCTCTCGAACCAGGCGGCGACCCGGGGGATGCGGGTCGAGCCGGCCCGGGAGAGCGCGAGCGACAGTTCGAGGTCGGGGTTGGTGCCGGGGTGGACGCGGCGGAACAGCTTGAGGATGTACGAGGTGCCGTAGATGACCGAGCTGTTGGACTGCTCGGCGGTGGAGGCGCGGCCGGGCAGGTTGGTGGGGAGTCCGGAGCCGGGGGTGCGGCGGAAGGACAGCGAGCCGAACCGGTCGCCGGTGGCCAGGTGCTCCAGCAGCCGCCCGGTGAGCTCGGGGTCGTGCACCGCGTCGTAGAGCGCCGCGCCGTCGTACGGGCCCTGGGTGAGCCGGCCGAGGACCGCGGCGGGCTCGATGCCGGCCGGACCCTGCGAGCGGATGCCGAGCAGCAGTTGGTAGAGGTCGCCGTGCGGTGCGCCGGCGGTGGCGGCGTGTTCGACCCGGAGGAGCAGGTGCAGCAGGGCGGGGTCGCCGACCTGGAGGGGGGTGCCGACCAGGGGGACCAGGCCGGTGATCGGCCGGCCCTTCCCGGCGTACCAGCGCTGGGTGGGGAGCCACTCGGCGATCAGCGGCAGCGCCGCCTGGACGAGTTCGCTGACCCCCAGGGCGGTCCTCCGGACCCCGGTGCCCCGCGGGGAGGCCGCCGTGGCGGGCCCGGCGGGGGCGTCACGGTGCAGGGGGGCTTGCGAACGGGAGGTTTCGGACATGACTCCCTTTCCCCGGAGGAGCTGGGCGGATCGCCCGACGGGTCTGGCCGGGTCCGTCAGTCTTCCGGATTGCGGCGGCGCGGCGGCGGCGGCACGCGAGCGGTGGGCCCGGGTGTCACGCCTTCGTGTGGGTGGCCATTGGGCTGTTCTCCGTACGCGGTGGTGCAGAGACGACCGGGGGCGCGGGGTGCGAACTCGCGCCCCCGGAGGCTTCGGTGGGGCCTGCGGCGGTGCCGGATCGTTACTTCGATCGCCCGGTTCCGCTCAGCCGGGGGGGCCGGCGGAGCTGGAACCAGTAGAAGCCGTGGCCGGCGAGGGTGAGCAGGTACGGCCACTCGCCGATCGAGGGGAAGCCCACCCCGCCGATCAGCTCGACCGGGTACCGTCCGCCGTACCGCCTCAGGTCCAGTTCGGTCGGCTGCGCGAACCGGGAGAAGTTGTTCACGCACATGACCAGGTCCCCCTCGTGCTCGCGCACGAAGGCCAGCACCGCGGGGTTGCTGGAGGGCAGTTCGGTGTAGCTGCCGAGGCCGAACGCCGGGTTGAGCTTGCGGATCTCGATCATGCGACGCGTCCAGTGCAGCAGCGAACTCGAACTGCTCTGCTGCGCCTCGACGTTGGTCACCTGATAGCCGTACACCGGATCCATGATGGGCGGCAGACTGAGCCTGCCCGGGTCGGCGTGGGAGAAACCCGCGTTGCGGTCCGGGGTCCACTGCATCGGGGTCCGGACGCCGTCCCGGTCGCCCAGCCAGATGTTGTCCCCCATGCCGATCTCGTCGCCGTAGTAGAGCACCGGGGAGCCCGGCAGCGAGAGCAGCAGGGCGGTGAAGAGCTCGATCTGGTTGCGGTCGTTCTCCAGCAGCGGGGCGAGCCGCCGGCGGATGCCCACGTTGGCGCGCATCCGCGGGTCCTTGGCGTACTCGGCGTACATGTAGTCGCGCTCCTCGTCGGTGACCATCTCCAGGGTCAGCTCGTCGTGGTTGCGCAGGAAGATCCCCCACTGGCAGCCGTGCGGGATGTTGGGCGTCTTGGCGAGGATCTCCGAGACGGGGTAGCGGGACTCCCGGCGGACCGCCATGAAGATCCGCGGCATCACCGGGAAGTGGAACGCCATGTGGCACTCGTCGCCTCCGGAGGCGAAGTCGCCGAAGTAGTCGACGACGTCCTCCGGCCACTGGTTGGCCTCGGCGAGCAGCACGGTGTCCGGGTAGTTGGCGTCGATCTCCTTGCGGACCCGCTGGAGGAACTCGTGCGTCTCCGGCAGGTTCTCGCAGTTGGTGCCCTCCCGGGCGAACAGGTACGGCACCGCGTCCAGCCGGAACCCGTCGATGCCGAGGTCCAGCCAGAACCGCAGGCCGGCGATCATCTCGTCCTGGACCCGCGGGTTGTCGTAGTTGAGGTCCGGCTGGTGGGAGAAGAACCGGTGCCAGAAGTACTGCTTGCGCACCGGGTCGTACGTCCAGTTGGAGGTCTCGGTGTCGACGAAGATGATCCGGGCGTCGGGGTACTGCTTGTCGTCGTCGGCCCACATGTAGAAGTCGCCGTACGGGCCGTCCGGGTCCTCCCGGGAGGCCTGGAACCACGGGTGCTGGTCGCTGGTGTGGTTCATGACGAAGTCGATGACCACACGCATGCCGCGGGCGTGCGCCGCGTCCACGAACTCCATGAAGTCGGCGAGGTCGCCGAACTCCGGCAGCACCGACTTGTAGTCGGACACGTCGTACCCGCCGTCCCGCAGCGGCGAGGCGAAGAACGGCGGCAGCCAGAGGCAGTCGACGCCGAGCCACTGCAGGTAGTCGAGCTTGGACGTGAGCCCCTTGAGGTCCCCGACCCCGTCGCCGTTGCTGTCCTGGAAGGACCGCACCAGCACCTCGTAGAAGACCGCACGCTTGAACCACTCCGGGTCCAGGTTCTTCTTCGAGGTCTCGGGGAAGGTGTCGGGGACGGGCTCGTTCACTGTCACGCTGGGTTCCTCCGAACCGTGAGGAGGTGGGCCGGCTCGGCTGAGGGGTCGAGCCGGACGTAGTTGTGCCGGCCCCACGTGTAGGCGGCACCGGTGAGCTCGTCGTGGACCGCGAAGGGCCCGTCCCCGTCCAGGGTGACGGTGGCCTCCTGGGCGTGGTGGGGATCCAGGTTGACCACGGTGATGAGGTGGTCGGTGAGGCCGTCGGGTGTCAGGGCGGTCTTGGAGTAGGCGAGCACCTGGTCGTTGTCGGTGGGGTGGAAGCGCAGCGAACGCAGCTGCTGGAGGGCCGGGTGACGGCGGCGCAGCCGGTTCAGGACGGTGAGCAGCGGGGCGAGGGTGTCGGTGCGGCTCCAGTCCCGGGGGCGCAGTTCGTACTTCTCCGAGTGCAGGTACTCCTCGGATCCGGGGTGGGCCGGCTCGTTCTCGTGGAGCTCGAAGCCGGCGTACACGCCGTAGCTGGGGGAGAGGGTGGCGGCCAGCACGGCGCGGATCGCGAAGGCGGCCGGTCCGCCGTGCTGGAGGAAGGCGTGCAGGATGTCCGGGGTGTTGGCGAAGAGGTTGGGCCGCATGTGGGCGGCCGCCTCGCCGGTCAGCTCGGTGAGGTACTCGGTGAGTTCCGCCTTGCTGTTGCGCCAGGTGAAGTACGTGTACGACTGGTGGAATCCGATCTTCCCCAGGGTGTGCATCATCGCGGGGCGGGTGAAGGCCTCGGCGAGGAAGAGGACGTCCGGGTCGGTGCGGGCGATGTCGGCGAGCACCCGCTCCCAGAAGACCACCGGTTTGGTGTGCGGGTTGTCGACCCGGAAGATCCGGACACCGTGCGCCATCCAGAACCGGAGGATCCGGACGGTCTCCTTGACGATTCCGTCCATGTCCTGGTCGAAGTTGATCGGATAAATATCCTGGTATTTTTTCGGCGGATTTTCGGCGTAGGCGATGGTGCCGTCCGTGCGGTGGCTGAACCATTCCGGGTGCTTGTTCACCCACGGGTGGTCGGGCGAGCACTGGAGCGCGAAGTCCAGTGCCACCTCCAGGTGCAGCGCGGTGGCCTCCGCGACGAAGTGGTCGAAGTCCTCGATGGTGCCGAGGTCCGGGTGGACGGCGTCGTGGCCCCCCTCCGGCGAGCCGATCGCCCAGGGCGAGCCGACGTCGTGCGGACCGGCCGTCAGGGTGTTGTCCGGCCCCTTGCGGAAGGCTCGCCCGATCGGGTGGACCGGCGGCAGGTAGATCACGTCGAAGCCCATCGCGGCGACCGCCGGCAGCCGCTCGGCCGCCGTCCGCAGGGTGCCCGAGCGGGGCGGCTCCACCCCGGACGGGTCCACCACCGCGCCCTCCGAACGGGGGAAGAACTCGTACCAGGAGCCGAACAGCGCCCGCTCCCGGTCCACCTGGAGCGGTGCCGGCCGGGAGGCGCTCACCAGTTCGCGCAGCGGGAAGCGGCCGAGCAGCTCCTGCACCTCCGGGGCGAGCGCGGCGGCCAGCCGGGACAGCGGCGGCAGGCCCGGGTCGCGCAGTGCCTCGGCGGCGGCCAGCACCACCGCCCGGCCCTCCTTCTTCGGCACCCCGGCGGCGGCGCGCTCCAGCAGCTGGGCGCCCTCCTCCAGGACGAGCGCGGTGTCGATCCCGGCCGGCAGCTTGACCGAGGCGGTCCTGCGCCAGCTGGCCACCGGGTCGGACCACGCCTCCACCAGGTACGACCAGCGGCCGGGGGCGGTCGGCGTGACGTACGCGCCCCAGCGGTCGGTGCCCTCGGCCAGCTCGCGCATCGGCGTCCACGGGCCGCTGCGCCCGCGCGGGTCGCGCAGCACGACGTTGGCGTTGACCGCGTCGTGGCCCTCGCGGAACACGGTCGCGCAGACCAGGAAGGTCTCGCCCGCCACGGCCTTGGCCGGGCGGCGGCCGGCGTCTACGAGGGGGCTGACGTCCAGGACGGGGATGCGGCCGATCACGGTGTCGCTCTCTGTCGTCTTGCGGGCGGCTGGCTTGCGGGCGGCGGCGGGCTTCGCGCGGGCGCGTCCGGCGGCGGGACGCGCGGCGGCGGTCCGGGCCGGTTCGGCGCCCTCGGCCCGGGGGGCGGAGGGGTCGGCGGTGCTCGCGCTGCGACGGGTGGTGGTGCGCTTGCGCGGGGCCTCGGCACGGCCGGGCCCTGGTGCGGCCCGGCTCTCGTCGGCCCCGGGTTGCCGGGCCGGTTCGTCGGGTCGCTCCGTACGGATAGCCCCGGCACCCCGGGGCCCCGGCATCGCCGCGTCTGTCCGAGTGTCAGAATCCATCCGTCCGGCGGATTCCGCGACCGCTGCGTCGAGGGTGTCGGCCACCGGTGTGGACTGGTCCCGCGTATCGCCGTGCATGCCAAACTCCTGCCCGAGATCGGCGGCAGCTCCCGCGGGCCGGCGCGGCCAGGGGAGTACCGGGAGGACTGCTGGGTGGGGAGGACGTGCGACCGGAAGCCTGCCCGCGCCGCCGTTCCGGGCAACCTGCCCCGCTCCCGCTCGGCCCGTGGCGGAGAGCCCGAGAGCCCGCGCGCGTTCCGGCGCACGCCTCTCGGGGCGCGCCTCCGGGTGCCCCAGCCCACCCGTGAACGATCAGGGCGGGACCGAGGACACGCGGCGGTCCGCGATGGGCGCCGAATGGACCAATCAGGATGAGGAACGGTCAACGCGAAAAGGATTCGGACGTGCTGCTTCGCGGGGGAACGCCACCCGTCTCCGCACACCCCGCAGCATCAACGACCGTGCTTCATCCTCGCACCGGTGGCCCCGATTCCGCAGCGGTACGCCAGGAGTTCCAACGACGATCGGGCGCGGGTCCGCCGGTGGAAATGGATCTGTTCCACGGTGTTCACGTATTGGTGGCGCGGCGCCGTGGAAAGTGCGCCTCGCGCGCCCCCCGTGCAGACCAATGCGCCGAATGCGATCTCATCAATAGGCCGAACGGATGCCGAATAGCCCAACTGACGCACCATCATGCCACCCGCCGAGGCTACGCTTCACGCCGTGAAGGCAATCCGCAGATTCACCGTCCGCACCGTCCTGCCCGAACAACTCCAGCCGTTGCACGAGCTGGCCCTCAACCTGCGCTGGTCCTGGCACCCCGAGACCCGGGACCTCTTCCGGTCCGTGGACCCGGACGTCTGGGCCGCGACGGGCGAGGACCCGGTGCGGCTGCTCGGGGAGGTCCCCGCCGCCCGGCTCGCCGCGCTCGCCGCCGACCGCCGCTTCCTGCGCAGGCTCGGCGACCTCGCCGACGACCTGCGGGAGTACCTGGCCGGCCCGCGCTGGTACCAGAGCGCCGGGCAACAGGGCACCGCCCCGCTGCCCGCCGCCATCGCCTACTTCTCGCCCGAGTACGGGATCGCCGCCGCACTGCCCCAGTACTCCGGGGGCCTCGGCATCCTGGCCGGTGACCACCTCAAGGCCGCCAGCGACCTCGGCGTCCCGGTCATCGGCGTCGGGCTCTTCTACCGGCACGGCTACTTCCGGCAGTCCCTCGACCGGGACGGCTGGCAGCAGGAGCGCTACCCCCTGCTGGACCCGGACGAGCTGGCCGTCACCCTGCTCCGCGAGGGCGACGGCACCCCCAGCCGGGTCGACCTCGCCCTGCCCGGCGGCCGCACCCTCGCCGCGCACATCTGGAAGGCCCAGGTCGGGCGGGTCCCGCTGCTGCTGCTCGACTCCGGCATCGAGGCCAACTCGCCGGCCGAGCGCGACGTCACCGACCGCCTCTACGGCGGCGGCAGCGAGCACCGGCTGCTCCAGGAGATGCTGCTCGGCATCGGCGGCGTCCGGGCGGTGCGCGCCTACCAGCGGCTCACCGGCCACCCCGCTCCCGAGGTCTTCCACACCAACGAGGGCCACGCCGGCTTCCTGGGCGTCGAACGGATCCGCGAACTGGTCGCGGACACCGGCCTCGACTTCGCCGCCGCCCTGGAGGCGGTCCGGGCCGGCACCCTGTTCACCACCCACACGCCCGTCCCGGCCGGCATCGACCGGTTCGACCGCGAGCTGGTCGCCCGGCACTTCGGCGGCGACACCGCGCTGCCCGGCGTCCCGGTCGAGCAGGTGCTCGCGCTCGGCGCCGAGACCTGGCGCGGCGGCGACCCCAAGCTGTTCAACATGGCGGCCATGGGCCTGCGGCTCGCCCAGCGCGCCAACGGCGTCTCCACCCTGCACGGCGAGGTCAGCCGCTCGATGTTCAACGGCCTCTGGCCGGGCTTCGACGCCGCCGAGGTCCCGATCACCTCCGTCACCAACGGCGTGCACGCCGCCACCTGGATCGACCCGGCGGTCGTCCGGCTCGGCGCCGCCGAGATCGGCGCCGAGCGCGCCGAGGAGGCCATGACCACCGGCGAGACCCAGCGCTGGACGGGCCTGGAGAGGATCGGCAACACCGAGGTCTGGGAGCTGCGCCGCACCCTGCGCGCCCAGCTGGTCGACGAGGTCCGCCGACGGCTGCGCGCCTCCTGGCGCCAGCGCGGGGCCGGCGAGGCCGAACTCGGCTGGGTCTCCTCGGTGCTCGACCCGGACGTGCTCACCATCGGCTTCGCCCGCCGGGTGCCCTCCTACAAGCGGCTCACCCTGATGCTCCGCGACCCGCAGCGGCTGCGCGCCCTGCTGCTGCACCCCACCCGGCCGGTGCAGATCGTGGTCGCCGGCAAGGCCCACCCGGCCGACGACGGCGGCAAGCGGCTGATCCAGCAGATGGTCGCCTTCGCCGACGACCCGGCCGTCCGGCACCGGATCGTCTTCCTGCCGGACTACGACATGGCGATGGCCCAGCGCCTCTACCCGGGCTGCGACGTCTGGCTGAACAACCCGCTGCGCCCACTGGAGGCCTGCGGCACCTCCGGGATGAAGGCGGCCCTCAACGGCTGCCTGAACCTGTCGGTGCTGGACGGCTGGTGGGACGAGTGGTTCGACGGCCAGAACGGCTGGGCGATCCCCACCGCCGACACCGGCGAGGGCGTGCTCGACCCGGACAGCCGGGAGGCCGAGCGGCGCGACGACATCGAGGCCGCCGCGCTCTACGACCTGATCGAGGAGCAGGTGGCCGCCCGGTTCTACGACCGGGGCTCGGACGGCCTGCCGCACCGGTGGATCGCGATGGTCCGGCACACCCTGGTCACCCTCGGGCCCAAGGTGCTGGCCGGCCGGATGGTCCGCGAGTACGTCGAACGGCTCTACGCCCCGGCCGCCCGGGCCCAGCGCGAGCTGGCCGGGACCGGCGCGTTCCGGGCCGCCCACGAGCTGGCCGACTGGAAGGCGAAGGTGCGCGAGGCCTGGCCGGCCGTCCGGGTGGAGCACGTCGAGGCGGACTGTCCGGACGAGGCGCAGGAGCTGGGCAGCGCGCTGGCCCTGCGGGTGCAGGTGGCGCTCGGCCCGCTGGAGCCGGCCGACGTCGAGGTGCAGGTGGTCTCCGGCCGGGTCGACGAGTCGGACCGGATCTCCGACGCCGCGCTGCTCGCCCTCAAGCCGGTCGGCGGGCCCGACCTCGACGGGCGGACCAGGTACGAGGGCTCCCTGGAGCTCGGCCGCACCGGGCCGTTCGGCTACACCGTGCGGGTGCTGCCCGCCCATCCCCGGCTGGCCTCGCCCGCCGAGCCCGGCCTGGTGGCGCTGCCGCCGGAGACGGCGGGGATGGACGCCGGACTGCTGCGCTGAACGCGAGCGGGGGGCACCGGTACGACCGGTGCCCCCCGAGTCCGCGCCGAGCCGCCGGGTGACAGCTCAGCGGACGGCGGCGACCAGGGCGTCGGTGACCGAGCGCCAGGCCACCCCGGCCTCGGCGAAGCCGGCCTCCCGCAGCCGTTCGAGGTGCCAGCC
The DNA here is from genome assembly GCF_042885845.1 of Kitasatospora sp. NPDC058032. Taxonomy (NCBI): domain Bacteria; kingdom Bacillati; phylum Actinomycetota; class Actinomycetes; order Kitasatosporales; family Streptomycetaceae; genus Kitasatospora; species Kitasatospora sp. NPDC058032. The sequence goes on from NZ_JBHVRK010000005.1 coordinate 476,326, forward strand.
GGCCGGGTGCGACTCGCCGTCGGCGTGCGAGCCGTACAGCCGGTGGCGGGCGGCCACCTGCTCGGCGAGCAGCGGGTCGGCCGCGGCGGCGAGCCACCAGCCCTCCCAGTCCAGGACGCCCGCGTCCTTCTCGCGCTCCTGCCGCCCGTGCCGCAGGGCCCGCTCGGCGGTGTTGAGCAGCGGGACCGCCGGGTCGGGCATGTGGTCGGCGTTGAGGAACACCCCGCCGGGGCGGACCAGGCCGGCCAGGTCGCCGAAGAGCCGGACCAGCGCGGTCCCGGGCAGCCAGTGCAGCGCGGTGGCGGTCACCACCGCGTCGAACGGGCCGGGCGGCAGGGCGTCGGCCCACCGCGGGTCCTTGAGGTCGGCGGTGACCAGGGTGAACCGCTCGTCCTCGCCGAGGACGCCGCGGGCGATGGTCATCAGCGCCGGGTCCTGGTCCACACCGACGCTGGTGGCGCCGGGCAGCCGGGCGAACAGGCGCTCGGTGATGCTGCCGGTGCCGCAGGCGAGGTCGAGCACGCGCGGGGCGGGCCCGGTCACCGCCTCGACGACGTCGAGCATCACCCGGAACCGCTCCTCGCGGTCGGGCAGGTACCACTCCTGCTGGCGGTCCCAGCTGCGCTGCCACTGCTCCCAGTGGTGACGGTCGACCATGGTCGCTCCCCTTCGTGAGCCGGCATCGATGAGTCCTGGGAACGACCCTAGGCCCTTTCGGTAATGGATGAAAGGGCCTAGGGGTTCTTACGATCGGTTGTGTCGGCGTCAGACCAGACTGCTGCGCCAGGCCTGGTGCAGCTGGGCGAAGCGTCCGGCGCCGTTGATCAGCTCGCGGGGGGAGCCGTCCTCGACGATCCGGCCCTGGTCCATCACCAGCACCCGGTCCGCGATCTCCACGGTGGAGAGGCGGTGGGCGATGATCACGGCCGTCCGGCCGGCCAGCACGGTGCGCATGGCCTGCTGCACCGCCCGCTCGCCGGGCACGTCCAGCGAACTGGTGGCCTCGTCCAGGATCAGCACCGCGGGGTCGGCGAGCAGCGCGCGGGCGAAGGCGACCAGCTGCCGCTGGCCGGCCGAGATCCGCCCGCCGCGCTTGCGCACGTCGGTGTCGTAGCCGTCCGGCAGCTCGGCGATGAAGTCGTGCGCGCCGATCGCCCGGGCGGCCGCCTCGATCTCGGCGCGCTCGGCGCCCGGCCGGCCGATGGCGATGTTCTCGGCGACCGTGCCGGAGAACAGGAAGGACTCCTGGGTCACCATCACCACCCCGCGCCGCAGCTCCGGGCCGGTCAGGTCGCGCAGGTCCACCCCGTCCAGGGTGATCCGGCCCTCGGTCGGGTCGTAGAACCGGGCGAGCAGCTTGGCCACCGTCGACTTCCCGGCCCCGGTCGCGCCGACCACGGCGACGGTCTGCCCGGCCGGGAGCAGCAGGTCGAACGTCGGCAGCACCTCCTTGCCGGCCCGGTAGGCGAAGCGGGTCTTCTCGAAGTGCACCTCCCGGCCCTTGACGGTCGAGGCCGGCAGCTCCCTGGGCTCAGCGGGCTCGGCCACGGTGGGCTCGTGGGCGAGCAGACCGGCGATCTTCTCCAGCGCGGCGGCGGCCGACTGGTAGCTGTTCAGGAACATCGCCAGCTGGTCGATCGGCTCGAACAGCCGGTGCAGGTAGAGCACGAAGGCGGTCAGCACGCCCAGCTCGACCGAGCCGTCGGTGACCAGGTAGGCGCCGAGCACCACCACGGCGGTGGTCCAGAGGTTGGCCGTGGTCCGGGACAGGCCCCCGTAGCGGGCGACCTCCAGCAGGCCGTCCGCGGTGGCGGCGGCCGACTGCCGGTTCACCGCGCCGAACGCGATGTCGTTGGCCCGCTCGCGGCGGAACGCCTTCACCGGGCGGATGCCGTTCATGGTCTCGGTGAAGCGGATGATCAGCGAGGCCGCCGCGGTGCGCGAGCGCCGGTAGACCGGCTGCGAGCGGTGCCGGAACGACTGGGTGATCAGCCACAGCGGCAGGAAGGCGACCAGCGCGGCCAGGCCGAGCTTCCAGTCCAGCACCAGCAGGATCACCGAGATGGAGCAGACCGACAGGGTGACCGTCAACAGCTCCTGGAGTCCTTCGGACAGCAGTTCGCGCAGCGCCTCCACGTCGCTGGTGGCGCGCGAGATGATCCGGCCCGAGGTGTACCGCTCGTGGAAGTCCAGGCTGAGCCGCTGGGCGTGCCGGAAGATCCGGCCGCGCAGGTCCAGCAGGACGTCCTGGTTGACCCGGGCGCTGATCTTGATGAAGGACCACTGGAGCAGCGTGCCGAGCAGCGCGCAGCCCAGGTAGGCGGCGACCACCGCGATCAGCGGGCCGGCGTTGTCGTCGCGCAGCGCCGGGATGCCGCGGTCCAGCGCGAGGGCGACCATCAGCGGTCCGGCCTGCAGGGCGGCCTGCTGGAGCAGGATCACCGTCATCGCGGTGGCGATCCGGCGCCGGTGCGGGCCGAGCAGTGAGCGCAGCAGGGTGCTGGGTGCGCCGGGCGGGACGGGGATGTCCTCCTCGTCGTCCGGCGGGGGCAGCTCGTCCTCGGGCAGGTCGGCGTGCGGGTGGACGTCCTTCGTCCGGGTGTCGACGGGCTCGCAGGTGGTGGTCATCGGGCGGTGCTCCTCTCGGGGGCGAGGGTGGCCTCGCCCGACATGAGTGCGCGGTAACGCGCCGAGCTCTGCAGCAGTTCCTGATGGGTGCCGACCGCCTCGATCCGGCCGTCGGCGAGGACGGCGACCCGGTCGGCGAGCATCACGGTGCTCGGACGGTGGGCGACCACCAGCGCGGTGGTGGAGGCGAGGACCTCTCGCAGGGCGCGCTCGACCAGCGCCTCGGTGTGCACGTCCAGCGCGGAGAGCGGGTCGTCGAGCATCAGGAAGGACGGGTCGCCGACCACCGCGCGGGCCAGCGCGAGCCGCTGGCGCTGGCCGCCGGACAGGCCCAGGCCCTGCTCGCCGACCTCGGTGTCGACGCCCTCGGGCAGTTGGTCGACGAACCCGGCCTGGGCGGTGGCGAGGGCGGCGCGCAGCCGGTCCTCGCCCGCGCCGGGTGCGCCCATCAGCACGTTCTCGCGGATGGTGGCGGAGAAGAGGGTGGGGTCCTCGAAGGCGACCGCGACCAGTTCGCGCAGCCGCGAGCGGTCCAGCTCGCGGATGTCCTGGCCGTCCAGGGTGATGGTGCCGGCGGTGGCCTCGTAGAGGCGGGGGAGGAGGGCGGTCAGCGTGGTCTTGCCGCTGCCGGTGGCGCCGACCAGGGCCATCGTCTCGCCGCTGCGGATGTGCAGGTCGATTCCGCGGAGCAGGTCGGGGGTGTCCGCGGGGGCGTCGGGGTAGCGGAAGCGGACGCCGGTGAGCCGGATGCCGTCGGGGGTGGTGACGGTCTTCACGGCAGTGGTCGTGGTCGAGGGTGTGGCGGAGGGTGTGGTCGAGGGCGTGGTCGTACGCACGGTTTCGGCCGGTTCGGCGTCGGGCGCGTCCAGCACCTCGAAGAAGCGGTCGGCCGCGGTGGCGGCCTCGTTGGAGTAGGCGATCAGCCAGCCGAGCGACTCGATCGGCCAGCGGATGGTCAGCGCGGTGGAGAGGAAGGCGACGAGGGCGCCGGCGCTCATCTCGTCGTGCGCGACCAGGTAGGCACCGACCGCGAGGGAGCAGCCGAGGGCGAGCTCGGGCAGACCGATGACGATCGACCAGAGGTTGGCGAGCATGCCCGCCTTCTCCAGCTCGGTCCGGCGGAGCACGGTGGACTGCTCGTGGAACCGCTCCGACATCGAGCGGTGGCGGCCGAAGGCCTTGAGGATCCGGATGCCGAGGACGGACTCCTCGACGAGGGTGGCGAGGTCGCCGTTCCGGTCCTGCGTCATGCGGGTGGCACGGGAGTAGCGGGACTCGAACCGGCGGGTGAGCAGGAACAGCGGGAGGGTCGGAGCGAGGGTGATGAGGGCGAGCCGCCAGTCCTGGGTGAACATCAGCGCGATGCCGGCCAGGAAGGTCAGCGAGTTGACGACGAGGAAGATCAGGGGGAACGCCAGGTAAGTCCGCACGACGTACAGGTCGGACATCGCGCGGGAGAGTAACTGGCCGGAGCCCCAACGGTCGTGGAAGGAGACCGGCAGGCGTTGCAGCTTGCCGAAGAGCTCGCCGCGCATCGTCGATTCGACGCCGGCCAGCGGCCGGGCCAGGACGACCCGACGGGCGTGGAAGAAGACGGCCTCGGAGAGGCCGAGCAGGAGCAGGAGGGCCGCGTAGGGCCAGAGGGCTTCGAGGTCGTGCTCGGCGATCGGACCGTCGACGATCCATCCGAGTACGACCGGTATGACGAGAGTGCTGAGGGAGGCGAGCAGCGCGGCGGCCACCGAGACGACCAGGCGCGTGCGGACGGGACGGACGTAGGGCCACAGCCGAAGGAGCGATCGCACGGTCGAACGGCCCGGCGCGGGAGGCGCGGTGCCGGGCACTGCGACGGAATCGGTGGCTGTGTCAAGGACTGGGTTCTTGGCCATCGTGGCGAGAATAGGCCGGATACCCTCTATCGCTCAGTCAGGTATCGAACGCACCGTCGATTACCGGCCAAGTGCACGGCCGGATCAGGGCGTCACCCGGAAAAGGTGCAGGGAGCGGCCGGTGAGCAGCACCGTGTCCTTCGGAAGGTGTAGACCGGTGGGGCTGGTGTAGACCTCCGCGGCGGTGTCGACGACGGTCTCGTAGCGGGTGCCGTCGGCCGTCCAGGGGGCACCCGGCAGGACGAACGGAAGCGGGCGCGCACCGGCGTTGAGGAGCAGAAGGAAGCTGTCGTCGAGCAGCGGACGGCCGCACGCGTCGCGTTCGGAGATCGCGGTTCCCGACAGGAGCATGCCGAGCGTCGCGGACGGCGCAAACCAGTCGGTCTCGGTCATGTCCCGGCCAAGCGGGGTGAACCAGATCAGATCGGGCCGTCCGCCCGCGGTGGTGGCCCGGCCGGAGAAGAACGCCCGCTGCCGGAGCACGGGGTGGCGGCGGCGGAGCCGGACCAGAGCGGCGGTGAAGGCGCGCAGGGCGCGCCAGGCCGGGTCGTCGAGCAGCGACCAGTCCAGCCAACTGACCTCGTTGTCCTGGCAGTAGGCGTTGTTGTTGCCGCCCTGGGTGCGGCCGAACTCGTCCCCGGCGGTGAGCATCGGGACGCCGGCGGAGAGCAGCAGGGTGGCGATGAGGTTGCGCAGCTGGCGGTGGCGCAGGGCGGTGACATCGGGGTCGGCGCTGTCGCCCTCGGCGCCGTGGTTCCAGGAGCGGTTGTCGTCGGTGCCGTCCCGGTTGGCCTCGCCGTTGGCCTCGTTGTGCTTGCGGTCGTAGGAGACCAGGTCGCGCAGGGTGAAGCCGTCGTGCGCGGTCACGTAGTTGACGGAGGCGTACGGGAGCCGCCCGGCGTGCTGGTAGAGGTCGGAGGAACCGGAGAGGCGGTAGCCGAGCTCCCGGACGTCGGGGCGGGCGCCGCGCCAGAAGTCGCGCACGGTGTCGCGGTAGCGGTCGTTCCACTCGGCCCAGGGCGGGGGGAAACCGCCCACCCGGTAGCCGCCGGGGCCGACGTCCCAGGGCTCGGCGATCAGCTTCACCCGGCTGAGCAGCGGGTCCTGGGCGATGGCGGAGAGCAGCGGGTGGTCCATGGTGACCTCGTCGTCGCCGCGGGCGAGGGCGGCGGCGAGGTCGAAGCGGAAGCCGTCCACGCCCATCTCGTGCACCCAGTACCGCAGCGAGTCCGTGATCAGCCGGATCACCTGGGGGCGGCGGGTGTCCAGGGTGTTGCCGCAGCCGGTGTAGTCGGCGTAGCCGCGCGGGCGGTTGGGCGGCAGGCGGTAGTGGCCGGCGTTGTCGATGCCGCGCAGGGACAGCGAGGGGCCGAGCTCGGCGCCCTCGGCGGTGTGGTTGTAGACGACGTCGAGGATCACCTCGATGCCGGCGGCGTGCAGCGCGCGGACCATCCGCTTGAACTCGCCGACCTGGCCGCCGCGCGAGCCGGAGGCGGAGTAGCCGGCGTGCGGGGCGAAGTAGCCGACGGTGTTGTAGCCCCAGTAGTTGACGAGGCCGCGGGCCTGGAGGTGGTCCTCGCTGACGTGGTGGTGGACCGGGAGCAGTTCGACCGCGGTGACGCCGAGACCGGTGAGGTGGGCGAGGGCGGCGGGGTGGGCCAGGCCGGCGTAGGTGCCGCGCAGGGCGGGCGGGACGCCGGGGTGGCGCAGGGTGAAGCCGCGCACGTGCAGCTCGTAGAGGACGGTCTCGGCCCAGGGGGTCTTGGGGCGGTGGTCGTCGGACCAGTCGTCGTCGTCCCGGACGACGACGGATCTGGGCACGTACGGGGCCGAGTCGCGGTTGTCCCGGACGGTGTCGGCGACCTCCGCCTCGGGCCAGCCGCGGACGGCGGCGCAGGCGGCACCGTGGGAGGTGTAGCCGCCGTCGACGGCCCGGGCGTAGGGGTCGAGCAGCAGCTTGGCCGGGTTCCAGCGGGCGCCGGTCCACGGGTCCCAGCGGCCGTGCACGCGGTAGCCGTAGCGGGTGCCGGGGAGGACACCGGGGACGAAGCCGTGCCAGGTCCGGGCGTCCTGCTCGGTGAGGCGCAGCCGGGTCTCGCGGCCGTCCTCGTCGAAGAGGCAGAGGTCGACGGCCTCGGCGCCGGCGGCCCAGAGCGCGAAGTTGGTGCCGGGGCGGCCGTCCGGCCCGGGGTGGAAGCGGGCGCCCAGCGGCTGCCGGCTGCCCGGCCACGGCACCGCGCCGCCGGGCTGCGTGCGTACGGCGGTGGCCGGCTCCTGCCCTGACGCCATGGCGGTGCCCTCCCTGGCGGGGTGTCCCGGACCCCGTGCGGTCTCTCATTCCCTGTTCGCACCGGACGGAAGCGGCTGAACGCCGTCTTACCGGCAGATGGCGCCCCGGCGCGCACCCCGGGGGTCGGCCGGTCCGGCTTTCCGCTCCGGAGGAGGGGTCCGCGGGCCGGTCCGCCCGGAGTGGCCGCGCGGTGCCTCCGGCGTGTCCTGGTGGGAGCGGTCTCGTTGTGGGGGATAGCGGACGGCGAGGGCGGGAGGCCCCGGATGTGGGTACGGCGGCTGGCGGCGCTGGGCTGCTGCCTGGCGGTGCTGGCCGGGTGCTCCGGCGGTGGCGGCGCGCAGCACAGCGGGGACGCAGTGGCGGCCGGTCCGGCCGGTCCTCCGCAGGCCTCGCGGGCGTCGATCACCGCGCTGCCCGCCGACGACACCCAGAACCTGCCGGCCGAGGGCCCGGTCCGGGTGTCGGTCACCCAGGGCCGGCTGGTCTCCGTCAGGCTCGCCGACACCCGGGGCACCGAGGTCCCCGGCACGCTCGCCGCGGACGGCACGGGCTGGACCCCGAACGGTCCGCTGCCGCTGGCCACCGCCTTCACCCTGGACGCCGTCGCCGAGGACGACCAGGGCCAGCGCGCGGTCCAGCACACCGACTTCTCCACGACGGCCCGCGCCCACACCTTCGTCGCCTTCTTCACCCCCGAGGACGGTTCCACGGTCGGCGTCGGCATGCCGGTCTCGCTGCGGTTCAGCCGCCCGGTCACCGACCGGGCCGCGGTGGAGCGCGCCGTCGCGGTGACCACCGACCCCCCGGTGGAGGTGGCCGCGCACTGGTTCGGTGGCCGGCGGCTGGACTTCCGGCCCCGCGCGTACTGGGCGCCGGGCACCAGGGTCACGGTCGCGCTGCGGCTCAAGGACGTGCAGGGCGCACCGGGCGAGTTCGGCACCCAGAACAAGGAGGTCCGGTTCACCGTCGGCCGCGCCCAGGTGTCCACCGTCGACCTGGACGCCCACACGCTGACCGTCCGGGCCGGCCAGGGCGGCAGGCCGGTGCGCACGCTCAAGGTGTCGGGCGGGGACGCCAAGCACGCGACGTACCGGGGTGTGCTCGTGGTCTCCGAGAAGTACCGGGTGACCCGGATGAACTCGCAGACGGTCGGGATGGGCGACGAGTACGACATCAAGGACGTGCCGCACGCGATGCGGCTGACCGGCTCGGGCACCTTCGTGCACGGCAACTACTGGGCGAACCCGTCGGTGTTCGGCAGCGACAACACCAGCCACGGCTGCATCGGGCTGGCCGACGTCAAGGGCGGGGCGAGTGCCGAGACCCCGGCGGGCTGGCTGTTCGAGCACACGATCCCGGGGGACGTGTTCGAGGTGAAGGCCGCGGCGGGGGAGGTGGTGCCGCCGGACAACGGTCTGAACGGTTGGAACCTGCCCTGGGCGCAGTGGGTGGCCGGGAGCGCCCTCCAGTCCTCTGCGAGCCCCTCGGTGAGCCCTTCCGCGAGCCCGGGCCCGGCGCCCTCGTCAACGCCGGCGCCGTGACCGCCGCCTACGGATGATCTTCGCCGGTGTTCACCGGTGGCCTCCCCGGGGTTCACTCGTTCGGCCCAGCTATCCTGACTTGCCGCGCCGAAGCCCGGCGCGAAAGATCGCCGGTCCGGTGCAACCCGTCCGGCGAACCGGGCGTCTACAAGATGTACACCGGGAGGGGAGAAACCGTGAAGCAGGTTAGGGCGGCCGACGCCGCGATACGCACCACCGTCACCCGCCGCCGCGTCCGTCGGAGCGCGGTGGCGTTGGCGATGGGCGGGGTGCTGCTGCTCACCGCGGCCTGCAACAGCGGCAACGACGACAAGACCGACGCCGGCGGCGAGAGCGCCGCCACGGCCGGTGCCACCGGCGGGGACGCCGGTACCGGCAGCCCGGCACCGGGCCAGTCCTCGGCGGCGCCGAAGACCTCGGCCGCCGTGGTGACCGTCGAGCCCAAGGACGGGTCCCAGGACGTCGCCCCGGACGGCGCGCTCAAGGTCTCGGTGGCCAACGGCAAGCTCACCACGGTCGAGGTGACCGACAAGGAGGGCAAGCCGGTCGAGGGCGCCCTCGCCGGAGACGGCAGCGGCTGGAAGCCCAACGCCGCGCTGGCCGTCGGCATGGCGTACAAGGTGAACGCCCAGGCCACCGACGCCGACGGCCTGGTGGCCGCGTCGACCACCTCGTTCACCACGCTGACGCCCGCGAAGAAGGTCTCCACCAACGACAACATCGCCGACAACGCCACCTACGGCGTCGGCATGATCGTCTCGGTGGTCTTCAACAAGGACATCAAGAACAAGGACGCGGTCGTCCAGGGCATCAGCTTCGAGACCAACAACGGCACGACGGTCAAGGGCCACTGGTTCGGCGCCCGCCGCCTGGACTTCCGCCCCGAGAAGTACTGGGCGCCGGGCACCAAGGTGACCATCAAGTACCGGCTGAAGAACGTCGAGGTCGCCCCGGGCGTCTACGGCGACATCGACAAGGACGAGCCGTTCACCATCGGCCGCTCGCAGGTCTCCGTCGCCGACTCGGCCACCCACCAGATGACGGTGACCAGGGACGGCGCGAGCCACAGCGTGCCGGTGTCCCTCGGCGACGAGAAGAACCCGTCCTGGAACGGCACCATGGTGATCTCCAGCAAGGAGAAGGTCACCCGGATGAACTCGCAGACCGTCGGTCTCGGCGGCGAGTACGACATCCCGGACGTGCCGCACGCGATGCGGCTGACCACCTCCGGCACCTTCGTGCACGGCAACTACTGGGCCAGCCCCTTCGGCAAGACCAACGCCAGCCACGGCTGCATCTCGATGCAGGACGAGAAGGGCGGCAGCGACAGCTCGGTGGCGGGCAAGTTCTTCAACGACTCGATCATCGGTGACGTGGTCGTCGTCAAGAACTCCAAGGAGAAGACCGTCGCCCCCGACAACGGCCTGAGCGGCTGGAACATCGGCTGGGCCAACTGGTAGCCCCTGCCCGCCGGCGGGAACGTCCGTCACGCACGGCGACGAGCGGCCCGATCCCCACGCGTGGGGGTCGGGCCGCTCGGATTTTCCGGGTGGAACATGCCCCGGACGGCGCAACCTCGTCCGAGGGACAACGCGTGTAACTGTCGGACATCGGACACGAGGGAGGGAGTCGACAGTGAGCTCGATACCGACGGTGAGGTCGATACGCAGGGCGGTGGCCGCGGGTCTGGTCGGGGGAGCGCTGGTGCTGACCAGCGCCTGCGGCGGTGGCGGCGGTGCGAGTGGGGGCGGCGGGAACGCGGGGGCGGCCAAGGCGGAGCTGGGCGGGGCCGCGGGGGTCCCGTCGGCGTCGGCCACGGGCGCGCCCGCCACCAGCGCGGCCCCCAAGGTGTCGCAGGCCGTGGTGGACATCGAGCCGAAGACCGGCGCGGTGGACGTCGCCCCGGACGGCGCGCTCAAGGTCGCGGTCTCCGGCGGCAGGCTGACCACCGTCAAGGTGAGCGACAGGGCGGGCACCGAGGTGGCCGGCAGCATCGCCGCCGACGGGTCGAGCTGGACCCCGTCCGGTCCGCTGGCGGTCGGCACCGCCTACCAGGTGAGCGCGCTGGCGGCGGACTCCGGCGGCCTGGTCGCCTCGGCGGACAGCAGCTTCACCACGCTCACGCCCGAGCGCGAGGCGAAGGCGAGCGACAACGTCGAGGACGACGCCACCTACGGCGTCGGGATGATCGTCTCGGTCGCCTTCGACAAGGACGTGAAGAACAAGGAGGCGGTGGCGCGCGGCATCACCTTCATGACCAGCGACGGCACCGCGGTGAAGGGCCACTGGTTCGGCAATCGCCGGCTGGACTTCCGTCCCGAGAAGTACTGGAACCCGGGGACAAAGGTCACCGTCCAGTACCGGCTGAAGAGCGTGGAGATCGCCCCAGGCGTCTACGGGGGAGTCGACCGGGACGAGCCCTTCACTATCGGGCGATCCCAGATTTCGACGGTTGACGCGAAGACGCACCGGATGACGGTGGTCCAGGGCGGTCAGAGCTCGGTCGTCGAGATCACCTCCGGCTCGACGGAGCACCCGACCTGGAACGGCACCATGGTCGTCATGTCCAAGGAGGGTGTGGTGCGGATGCAGTCCAGCACCCTGCCCGGGATGACCGGCGACCCCTACGACCTCCAGGTCCCGCACTCCATGCGGCTCACCGACTCGGGCACCTATGTGCACGGCAACTACTGGAGCAACGCCTTCGGCGAGGACAACGTCAGCCATGGCTGCGTGGGCCTGAAGGACGTCAACGGCGGCGGCTCGGGCACCTCGGCGGGCAAGTTCTACGACGGCTCGCTGATCGGGGACGTCGTCACCGTGCAGAACTCCAGCCGCGGCCAGGTGGCGCCGGACAACGGCCTCAGCGGCTGGAACCTCGACTGGAGCGCCTGGTAGCCGCAGCGCCCGCCGACCCGCGGCCCGCCGTGACCCGGACCTGCCCGAACGCGGGTTCGGGTTGCACGCGGCATATGCCGAAACACCCGTGATCGTTTGCTCATTGTCCGTACGCGGCCGCTTGCGTTCCGCAATGATGGGGCGCATGGCGGGTTGGGGCGAAACAGATCAGTCATCACTTCCGGGATCCAGCTTGGTCGCTGACGCGTCGTGGGCACCGTTCCAGGACGCCCTCGCGGCCCTGGAGCGGCTCAGCTCCGACGAGCTGGAGCAGTTGTACGTCGGGAAGCTGTGCGACCGGGAGGCGCCGCGCGAGGTGCGGTTGCCGTCCCGGCCGGGCACCGGCCCGTTGGCGCGGCGGCTGGTGCTCGCGGCCCTGGAGAACTGGGACCTGCACCAGCACCTGGAGGTCGGCGAGTTACTCACCAGCGAGCTCGTCGCCAATGCGCTGCGGCATGCCGCCGGTCGGACCATCGGACTGCACGTGGCGCGCAAGCCGGGCTGGGTCCGGGTGGAGGTGCGGGACTCCTCGCGGGCGCTGCCGTGCATGATCCTGGCGGAGCCGCTGCCGGCCAACGAGCGCGGGCGCGGGCTCCAGGTGGTCGACGACCTGGCGGACCGCTGGGGCGCCGACCTGCTGCCGCGCGGCAAGGGCGTCTGGTTCGAGCTGAAGGTCCGCGACCGGGCGGTCTGAGCCGTCCGGTCCGGGAGGGGCCGGGATGGTCCGGGAAAACACGCGGGGCCCCCGAATTCACCGTGGTCCGGTGGCTGGGGGCCCCTGCAGGTCATCGCGCCGGCCAAGGGGGTGCGTGCCGCGCGATGGGTGTCGGCCGTGCCAGGTCGGGCCGGCCGAAGTCATCGTCGCCCAGGGCGCGCGCCAGTCGCTGGCGTCCGCCGTCGGACAACTCGACTATCGCACGGATCTCAGCATGTGGGCAAACCAGGCGGCTTCGATTTCAAGGTTTGTAACTTAGTTCACCTTGGGAATTTGCATAGGTTCATGCCGGCGCCTGAGATTATTCATGATCGACACTATTTTCCATGCTCGGGGGCCAGGCTCGCACGGGGTCCGGAGGGCGGGCATCGCGGGACTCCTTGATCATTTCGATTCTCCCGAAACGGCAGGTCCGGATCATGTCCCTGCGGCGGGCGGAGGCGGACGCGGCCTTCCCGGGCCTGCTCGCCGCCGTTTTCGGCCCGCGGCCCTTGACCTGAAGCCGACTTCAGCTCCTACGGTCCTCTTCAGACCGCCGGTGATCGGCCGGCGGCGTCCATCGAGGGGATCCGTCATGACCGGCACCGACAGCGTCGTTCCCGACCGCTACCGCTACGCGGTCGTCCCGCACATCATGGTCGGCGACGCCGCCGCCGCGATCGACTTCTACGTGAAGGCCTTCGGGGCGCGTGAGGACTTCCGGCTCGACGCGCCCGGCGGCGGCATCCTGCACGCGGAGATCAGCATCGGGCAGTCCGTCCTGATGCTGGGCGACACCGGCGACAGCGCCCCGTTCGCCGCCCCGACCGCGCTCGGCGGAACCAGCGTCGCCCTGCACGTCTTCGTCCCCGACGTCGACGCCCTCGCCGAGCGCGCCGAGGCCGCCGGCGCGGAGGTCCTCCAGCCGCCGACGGACATGTTCCACGGCGACCGCACCGCCATCCTCAGGGACCCCTCGGGCCATGTGTGGGTCTTCCTGACCCACCTGGAGAACCCCTCGCTGGACGAACTCCACCGCCGCATGTCCGCCGGCTGACGGCCGCGGGCGGGCTCGCCGGCGGGCCGGAGCCGGCCCGGGTCAGCCGCGCGGCGGCAGGACGTTGGCGGCGTACTCGGGCGAGACGTTGCCCGGCGGGTTGTAGTCGCAGACGACGTAGGTCTCGTACCAGGTGTCGCCGCGGCCGTAGGCGCGGGCGCAGCCGAGGCGGGTGGAGGACTTCCACACCACCTGGGTGAACAGGCCGGTCGCGGCGGAGTAGCCGGGGTTGCCGTAGTCGTAGTTCCCGGCCTGCGCGTACCAGGCGTCGACGGCCCGGCGGCAGCCGGCGCGGTCGGGGGTGCTGGAGGCGAACCAGGACTGGTTCTCGCCGTATGCGGGGTCGAGCCCGGCGTGGCCGCCGGAGAGGCGCTCGTACGTCGACAGCCGGGCGGCGCGGCTCTTCGCGTACTCCTGGACGGCGGGGTCCAGGGCCAGCGCCGGGACGCCGTGCCGCGCGCGGTACTCGTTGTGGGCGCGCAGGCAGTCGTCGGCGAAGGCCGCGTCGGTGGCGTCCGGCAGCGCGGCGCGGGCCGCGGCGGGGGTGGTGGCGGCCGCGCCGAGGACGGCGGCCAGCAGCAGGGTGGTGAGGGTGCGGACACCGGTTCGGGTGTGCTTCATCCGCGCTCCGGGGGCTCGTGGGAGTGGTGTTGCGGCCACGATGGCAGTCGCCGGAGACCCCCGCCGCCTGGACGGGCGGCGGTTCACCCCTGCGAGCGAGCGCGTGCACCGTCCGGTGCGCTTCCGCGGGCGGGGAAGCGGTGCGAACATCGACGCGCGAGGCCTGTCTCAGATAATCTGATTCCATGAGGCTGATGACCGCAACAGAGGCTTCCAGGAGCTTTGCCGCCCTTCTCGACTCGGCGGAACACGGTGAGACGATCGTCGTGACCCGCGGCGGCCGGAGGATCGCCGTCATCGGGCCGGCCCCGACCGGCAACGGGGCGGCCCTCAACGACGTGCTGCGGCGCTTCCGCCCGGACGACGACTTCGCCGCGGACGTCGCGTCCGCGCGTTCCCTGCTCGAGGACACGGTGGTCGAGTGGCCCGTCGACTGATCCTCGACACCGGTGTCCTGATCCAGGCGGAGCGGAGCGGAGGCGGGCTCCTGTTCGATCCGGAGGACGATGTGGCGATCGCCGCCGTCACGGCGGCCGAGCTCCATCTGGGCGTCGAACTGGCGAGCGACTCGCGTCGGCTCGCGCGGCAGGGTTTCGTGGACGCGGTGCTCGCGGTCGTTCCGGTGGAGGACTACACACCCGACACGGCCCGGATCCACGCGCGGCTGATGGCGCACGTCCGCCGACAGGGCCGCCCTCGCGGCGCCCACGACCTGATCATCGCGGCCACGGCGCTGGCAACCGCTCGGACGGTGGTGACCACCGACGCCTCGGCGGCCTTCGCCGACCTGCCCGGTGTGCGGGCGATCGTTCTGGCGGGCTGAGCCCGGGAACGCCCGTGCCCCCCCCGGAGGGCGGGGGCCCGGGCGGTCCCCGGGGCG